>WTGY01000203.1 GCA_011523365.1 Caldilineaceae bacterium | reverse complement strand
GGGACTTCCCCTCCCGCCCGACCCGCCCACTGTTCACACAGCAATGCCCGACAGGAATGCAGGTGCTGTCTACGCGCAAGCGTTGCAGCGCCAGCAAGACCTGTACGACCGCATTATCGCCGGCTCGTAATTGCGGAGAGCTAGATTTTCAGCCTGAGATTTCGGTTGAGGAAAGCTGGGAAGTCTCTTGCCGGAAAGAAGTATAGAACGAAAGCTCAACGAGGACTACTTGCATCAGATTGATTCACTCTTCCTGCGTCAGTCCCCTGCTACCCTGGTCGCAGCGCCAAGTTTGATTCCGGCAGGGCTCTTGCGCCAGACGTAGAGTGCGGCCAAGGCAAGTACGACGTACACGATCGTCACAACCGCAAACACTCCTCGCATTCCAATTAGCGGGTAAACGGCCGCCCCCAACATCGGCGCCACCATCCGTCCTGCAGCGTTGACGCTGTTGCTCAATCCGAAGGTTGTCCCGTGCGAGCCTTCAGGCGTCCGCAGGTTGAGCAGCGCACTCGTCGCCGGCATGATCGCGCCGGCACTGACTCCAATCAGGGCCTGGAAGAAGAGCAGTTGCCAGGCATTGGTGACAAACGTCTGCGAGAAGTAGGCCAGTATGGCAAAGGCCGCGCCTGCCGTCAATACCTGCTCATGGCCAATTCGGTCGCTGAGCCGGCCCAGATAGATCGCGCTGACAGAACCGATCGCAGCCTTCGCTCCGATGCTCATGCCCGACAGGACGGCCGCGCCTTCGCTCGAAGAAAGCAGATCGACAAAGAAAAATGCCAGGAGGGGCATCGTCACCGAGCGGCCCAGGCTCTGCAGAAAAGAGACCCAGTACAGTGACCCCATGTCGGGGGCCCGCAGCAAATTGCGATAGTTCGTCCAGAACTTGACCCGCCTCTGGACGGGGGGTGGTTCAAAGTCCTCCCTGACCCAAACAATGACAGCAACGCCCGCCAGCGCAAGCGCCGCGCCTGTAAACCAGAAACTGGCGCGGTAGCCGAACGCCTCGCTCACCAGCCCTCCGATTAGGGGACCCACCGCCGCCCCTACCCAAAGCCCCGTCTGAATCAGACCCAGAGACTCTCCGGATTTCTCCTTGGGGACAGTCGCGGCCACCATCGCGCTTGTGGCAGAAACAATTCCAGTCAGAAATCCTTGAAGCGTGCGAATCAGAACCAGCTGCTCGGCGCTCTGCGCAAATCCCATGAGCGACACCATCACCGCCCCGCCAATAGTGGCCCTGATGAGCATTGGCTTGCGGCCATAGCGATCGGCCACCGCCCCCCACACGGGGGATGACAACATCATGGTCACAGCCTGGGACGAAAACACAAGGCCCGACCAGAACGCGACCGACCCTCTCGTGGCCACACCCAATTCTTCCACGTAGAGTGGCATGAAGGGGTAGATCAGGCTGAAGCCAGCCACAGAGAGAACCTGCACCAAGAATAAGATGTATAGATTCCGGCGCCACTCTGGCATGTGCGTTCTCGCCTGGCTGACTGCTGGACCGGGCCCGCCGTCAACTAAATCGCTTTTGTAAACCGCTAAAGTGGGATGAACTTATATTAGCATAAACCTGAAGATCGGACAAACAGCCTTAAATGGTCCAAGCCGTCCATTGCCGGCGAAAGGCGACTGAACTTCCTTCAGAACATCTGCGGGAACAGGTAGGCTATCATGCCCAATGTGATGTTATATGACGCGTGTGCAATCACGCACGTTGACGTGTTGTAACGATTCCTTACCAGGCCCAATATCATCCCCACGATGAAAACGGCCAGTGTCGAAAGGGTGATGCCGTACTGGCTGTGCAGCAGGGCAAATAATATGCTGGTGATCAACAAGCCAAATCGCGGCTGTAGCGCCCCACGAAAAAGCGTCTCTTCCCCAATACCCGCGGCCAGGCCCAGCGTCAGAATGCCTGGTATCGATCCTAGCAGCGGCCCGATGAGCACCTCAGTCAACCGCTGTACGTCCTCATCCAGGCCCCACCCCGCCGCCTCCGCGACGATCTCCAGCGCCAGAATTATTGCCACCGATAGTAGACCAGTTCCTATGCCCACAGCCACTTCAACAGGGCGGGGCGTCAGCAATCCAAGCCGCTCCAGAGCCTGCATCCACCTTCGCCGCGTCAGCCAGCCCACGCCAACCACGGCCCAAAGGGCGAATGTAATCTGCTGCACCCATAGCGACACCAGCAGTGACCTACCGTCGGTCTCGGATGCCTCCGACATGTCCGCCAGCGTATCCAACCCAACGGCGAGGGTGACGGCCAGATTCATCACCACTAACATGACGAATGAGGCGGCGACCGCATGAACGCTGCTCATCGCATCAATCGGGGTCAGGTCCGCCAGCAGCCTACGAACAGGGGGCAGAAGGAACAGGGGCGCCGCCACAGCCGGCAACCAGATGCCCATGCCCAGCGCATCCAGTCTTTCCAGCACAGGCAGAAAATCAGCGACGTCGCCGCTCCCCCCACCCGCCGCAATATCGAGAACACTCTGCCTGAGCTCCTCGTTTGTCCTGATTCCGATCGCGACAGCGTTTAGTACGCCGCCGGCTGCCGCCATCGTACCGAATATGAATGTGTGAAAGGCATAGGTTAGCCCGGCAATCGTCTTTCCGGATCGTTCGTTCAGTCTCTGCTTGTCCGCAAGATTCGCCAAAAGGACGATCAGGAACAGGGGTACAAACAAGAGAACTGTCAATATACTCTCAAACATTTCAGAATTCGCTCCAACTCATGAGTCCGGCATAGCCTTCCGACTCGAATATTCCGGGCTCCGATTCTGTCAGTGCTTAGGCAGTTGCATTTCCTGGACAAATGGGAGAGGCAGACCGGATGGCGCCGTTCCGTCTCCACAGCATGTCTATCTCAGGGTCAGCTCCCAATGAATGATCAAGGCTTGACATGTACACACATGGATTATCTGGCCGCGGCGTCCGCGAATCCATTTCAAGACCTGGTCAGGACCTCTCTCACATTTCAAGAGTCATAGCTTCCCTGCGGGCTTTACATTTTAACAGGTTTTCCCTAGAATGGTTGCAATCTTTCAGAACACTGATGCCCAAAGCACATTGAATTGTTTGTCGGAGACGGTACTGATGAACAGCTACACCTATCGATTGGACGAAGAGACCGACAGTCAGCCTTCTGTCGAACAGTTGATTGCCGACGCCGGTGATGAACGCGATGCCGGGTCGGACTTTGACTGGCAGGCCAAGCCTTCTCCCAATACGACCATGCCGCCCGTCTCCGCATACCCGCCTTCAACTACGCCGTTGACCAATCTCTCCATCGATGAGCTCACCGACTCGCCGGCTGTCTACAATCGGGAGCTCAGCTGGCTGGACTTCAATTGGCGCGTCCTCTACGAAGCGCTCGATAGTCGCAACCCGCTCCTGGAGCGGCTCAAATTCATCGCCATCACCAGCAGTAATCTTGACGAATTCTTCCGCAAACGAGTCGGTGGGCTGAAACGTCAGCAGGCCGCCGGTGTAGCCAACCTGACTCTCCATGGCTGGACGCCAGACTATCAAATGCGTCTGATTGCTCGCCACGTGCGTGCCATGGTCCAATGCCAGACCCACGCGCTGCTCAACGAGATCCTCCCTGGGCTGCGCGACGAAGGTATGCGAGTCGTCGCCTATGACGAAATGCCAGCTGACCAGCAAGGAGAGCTGGCCGAATTCTTCCGAAGGGAGATTTACCCGATCCTCACGCCCCTGGCTGTCGATCCCGGCCACCCCTTCCCTTTCATAAGCAACCTGAGCCTAAGCCTCGCCGTTGAAATGCGTGACCCGGTCAACGGAGAGATCCGGTTTGCCCGCGTCAAGGTTCCGTCCAACCGCGCCCGTTGGGTGACTGTCAATGACTCACTCGATTTCGTTCCCCTCGAACAGGTGATTACCCACAACCTGGAGCTCCTATTCCCCGGCATGGATCTGATCGCCGCCTATCCTTTCCGGGTGACCCGCAACGCCGACATCGCCCGAAGCGAAGAGGAAGCAGACGACCTCCTTGAAATGATCAGTGAGGAACTGCGCGAGCGCCGCTTTGCCCCCATCGTTCGCCTGGAAGTGGCAGAGTCAATGCCTGAAGACATTTGCGCAATCCTGATGCAGGAGATGGATCTGCACCACACAGATGTATACCGCCACGAAGGCCCACTCGGTGTAGCCGACCTGTTGCCGCTTACCGATGTCAACCTGCCCCATCTCAAGAATCAGCCCTGGATTCCGCAGACCCATCCCGCCTTTTCCGGCGTCGGCAGCCTGACTCGGCCAGCCGATATCTTCTCCATCATCCGTAAGGGCGACATTCTCGTCCATCACCCATACCACAGCTTCGCAACCAGCACCCAAGCCTTCATCGAAGCCGCGGCACGCGACCCGCAAGTCCTCGCGATCAAGCAGACACTCTACCGCACAAGCGCCGACTCCCCGGTCGGTCGCGCCTTGATACAAGCGGCCGAACGCGGCAAACAGGTAGCGGTCCTTGTCGAGCTGAAGGCCCGTTTCGACGAGGAGCGCAACATAGAATGGGCGCGAATACTGGAAGATGCCGGCGTCCACGTCGCCTATGGTCTCGTCGGCCTCAAGACGCACACTAAGACGACTCTGGTCGTACGCGAAGAAGAAGAAGGGATACAGGTCTACGCTCACATCGGCACCGGAAACTATAACCCCAAGACCGCCGGCCTATACACCGACCTGGGCCTGCTCACCGCCCGCCCTGAAGTCGGGGCCGACCTGATGGACCTCTTCAACTTCCTGACCGGTTACAGCCGCCAGCGCCACTTCCGACGCCTCCTGGTTGCGCCTGTCAATATGCAAGACAGATTTGTAGAACTGATCGATACCGAAGCGGCCAACGCCCTTGCCGGCCGCGCCTCCGGCATCGTCGCCAAAATGAACGGACTCGACGACCCAATTGTCGTCCGGGCACTCTACCGCGCCAGCCAGGCAGGCGTTCCCATCCGCCTCATTGTGCGCGGCAACTGCCGTATTCAGCCTGGCATCGAAGGGCTCAGCGAGAACATCGAAGTCATCAGCGTGATCGGCCGTTTCCTTGAGCACCATCGCATCTACTCCTTTGTCAACGATGGTGAGCCCCTCTACTTCATTGGCAGCGCAGACTGGATGACACGAAACCTGACTGCCCGCGTTGAAGCCATCGTCCCTGTAGAGGAACCGGCCCTGCAGGAACAGTTACAGCGCATACTCGACTGCTGTCTGGTAGACCGCCGTCAATCCTGGACTCTGCAGGGCGACGGTCTGTACCACAGGCGCGAAGAACCTGAACATTCAAGCTACACGGCCGCAGTTCAGCCGGATGGCGAAGTCCCGGCCGCATTCGACGCACTTGAGACCGCGGCAACCCGCCTCCAGAACGGCATATCCAACGCTGCCCGCATCTACGGTTCACAGCAAGCCCTGATGGACTGGACGCAGCACAGCCTCGGACAGATTTAGAACCGGCCCATCGCAGGCTCACTGCTGTCGACCGCCCCTCCTCAAATCCATTCCGGGTCAAACGCCCAGTCATCTGTCCCTGCCGCTAGACGCTGACTACTGACCACTGCAGTTCAGCCTACGGTCCTACCTTGTTCCTGCCCAATGCCATCCTTAAGGCTGGCCGGCAATTTCGGCGACTTCAGGCATTCTTCCAACCTCAGACCGTCTCATACCCAATTCTGGATCGCACGCTCCTAAAGAGTGTGCATCCCAGTTGTGAGGCGGGAAAGGGCAGGCACAAGTCCTGCCCCTACAAGACTTGACGGGACTGGCGGGACCTGGTTGGGCGAGACACTATCGATTGGGCACTTGTCACCAATGTCGACACCAGGTCGACGAGGCATGTTGTGGAACCGGGGGCGTTGCGGGGGCGGAGCCCCCGCACAAGGGAGGCCGCTTGCGGCCGACCGCCCAAAGAAGCGAGGAGAGAGAACTGCCGTTTCCTCTGCCCTAGGTTTGATCGGGGACGGGCTCCGTTGCTACCCGAGGGACAGGAAAACTCACCCCAATAATGGGATGCACGCCACAGAGCCACAAGCTTGACAGAAGCATCATTCGCAGGTATTATTTAGCCATGACTAAAAACTACGCCTCCGAGATCAGCAGCCCGCTCTCCTCAAGCCACGAAGATTACCTGAAAGCCATCTACATCCTGGAAACGCGCGGGGAACAGGTCACCAATTCCGCCCTGTCCGAGTACATCGGCTTCACGCCGGCTTCCGCCACAAACATGGTTAAGAAGCTCGCGCAAATGGACCTGGTCATCTACCGCCCGCACCAGGCGGTTGCGCTGACGCCCACCGGCCGGCGCGTCGCTCTCGAAATTCTGCGCCACCATCGCTTGCTAGAGCTCTTCCTGCACAAGACCTTGGATATTCCCTGGGACAAAGTGCACGAAGAGGCCGAGCGCCTCGAGCACGTACTCAGTGAAGCCCTTGAAGACGCGATTGCCGCCTCCCTTGGCTACCCCAAAGTTGACCCCCACGGCGACCCCATCCCCTCCAAGAATGGCGAGATCAGCCACACGCCGGGCCTCCCTCTTTCTCAGTCCGAAGCCGGGCGCGCCTACCGCCTCGTGCGCGTCCTGAGCCAGGAAAAAGAACGGCTCGCCTATCTGGGAAAGCTGGGACTGCACCTGAACGTGGAAGTCTTCCTTCACGAACAAGCCCCTTTTGACGGCCCCGTGTTGGTGGAGGTAGCCGGTGAGGAGCACGCTTTGGCAGCTGACATGGCGGCCCTTCTGCAGGTAGTACCCGCGTCAGCCGAGTAAGCTAACTGTCAGGAATCTGACATAGTGTCGTCAGTCGGCAACGCCCAATGTTTGAGAAGATTGTGGAACAGCCCTGCCTTATTGAGCAGGTCCGGCAATTCTCTGTTTTCGGCCGGCTCTCATTTTCAGCTGGCAGACTGCAAGAGCTGCTCGACTGCCTACGTTCTTGTACTGCCGACATCTGACAGTCGGTGGTCGGCAAAACACCGGTACATTGACGTCCCATGATCTTCCGAAACTTGATCCGACGACCCGTAAGGAGCGGTCTTACCCTGCTCGGGATCGCTATCGGCGTCGCCGCAGTGGTGGCGCTCGGCTCTATCGCCGAGGGCATTTCCACCAACTTTGCAGTCGTTGTCGGCGGTAGCAGCAACGACCTCCTGATTACCCAGGCCGATGCCATCGACCCCGCTTTCAGCAGCCTCGACGATACCATCGGCGAACGCCTGCTCTCTGTGCCGGGCGTGGAACGGGTGGAGCCTGGTGTCTACGCTTGGGTCACCACGCCCGAACTGCCCTTCTTCCTCCTCTTCGGTTACGAGATCGGCAGCACTGCCATGGACCACTATCGAATCGTAGAGGGCAAACCCGTGAGCGGTCCCGGGCAGATCGCAATTGGTCGCCGCGCCACCGAATCGATAGACATCGACGTCGGCGGCAATATCCGCATTCATGGGACCCCTTACAGGGTCGTCGGCATCTACGAAACCGGCCAGGGCATCGAAGAGTCCGGCGGCGTACTTACGCTTGAAGATGCCCAAGAAGCCGCCCAATTCGAACGCAAGGTCAGCCTCTACGAGATCGGTCTGCGCCGCGGCGACGACGCAGATACCACCATTAAGCGCATCGAATCTCTCGACCTGGAATTGAAGATAAGCAAGACCAGCGAACGCGAGACCAACCAGCAATACGATCAGATGCTGCAGGGATTCGCCTGGGGCATCGCCGCCATCGCCATCTTTATCGGCGGGCTCGGCATGATGAACTCCATGGTCATGAGCGTTCTGGAACGGACTCGCGAAATCGGAACGCTACGCGCCCTGGGCTGGAGTCGCTGGCGTATCCTTTGGATTATCCTGGGCGAGTCGCTGACACTGAGCGCGTTCGGCGGGCTGCTCGGCGTCCTCCTGGGTATCGGCTTGGCGGAGCTTGCGGGCACTGTTCCCGGTATGGGCGTACTGCTGGAAGGCGTATATACACCTGCCATCCTCATCCAGGGCCTGGTCACGGCACTGGTTCTGGGACTGGTCGGAGGGGTTTACCCGGCCTGGCGGGCCTCAGGTCTCCGGCCCGTGGAAGCCCTCTCGTACGAAGGCGGCGGCGCAAGCGACTTCAGAGGCGGTGCTTTGAGTCGCCTTGGCAACCAGAGCTTCCGCAACCTGTGGCGGCGTCGCAATCGCACTCTCCTCGCCGCTGCCGGAATCGGCATCGGTGTAGGCACGCTCGTAATGCTGGGCGGCCTGACAGCCGGGATCGTCGGTCAGATGAATAACCTCGCCGGCAGCGGCAGTCCAGGCAACATCACCGTCATGCAACGCGATGTGCCCGACATGTCGCTAAGCAGCATCGACGAGCACGTCGTCCGCCAGATACAGGCCATGCCCCAGGTCGAATCGGTGAGCCCGATGGTTCTCGGCGTCGTCCTGACGCCGGAACTGCCGCTTTTCATTCTCCACGGTCTGGATCCAAATAGTGACGCCATGGACCACTACAAGCTGGTGGCCGGCCGCCGCTTCCAGCGCCCTTCCGAGATCATTATCGGCAGCAACGCCGCCGAATCCTACAAAGTTGGACTGGGCGACACACTTTCCCTGTACAACGCACGCTACAAGGTAGTCGGCATCTACGAGACCGGCGTAGCCTGGGAGGAAGGTGGAGGTATCCTGGCACTGCGGGAGTCGCAGCGCATTCTCAATCGCCCTCGGAACGTCAGCTTCCTCTTCGTTGACGTCAAAGACCCCGCCATGGCTGCGCCGGTCCAGGACGCCATCAACCACAGGTTTCCTAAGGTCAGGGCCAGCATCAGTAGTGAATTCGCCCAAAACACCAATGACATTGCCTCAATGCAGGGCATGGCCGCTGCCATAGGCATGCTTGCACTGATCGTCGGTGGCATCGTCGTTGCCAATACTATGATCATGTCGATCTACGAACGAACTCGAGAGATCGGTACCTTGCGGGCATTGGGCTGGCCCGGCAAACGCATTCTGTCACAGATCATGCAGGAAAGCCTTCTCCTGTGCCTGCTTTCGGCGCTGCTTGGCAGCATCGGCGCGGTCATTCTGCTCGGCGGCCTTTCCAGGATTCCGATCGCCGGCGGCGCCATGTTGCGTCCCACCTGGGAGCCGACCACATTCGTGATTGCCATAGGCCTTGCAATCGTACTCGGACTTTTAGGCGGGTACTTTCCTGCATGGCGGGCAAGTAAATTGCAGCCAGTTGAAGCACTGCGTTACGAGTGATTCAAATGCACCAGTCGGTCTTTAGAACCCGGCCGGTGTCTGGTTAGACTGTAGGAAAAACAATGAAACGAGTTTGGATTTTCTTGGCACTGGTCGTGATTCTGGCCGTAGGCGGTTGGGCCTATGTGACCTACGTCGATCCTACTCTTCTTTCCCAAGCGACTGAGTCGGCCGCAGAAGAAGAAGCCGGGAGACCCCTGGAGGAACTTGACCCCGGTCTGGATTCAGTCATCTGGGCCTCCGGCAAGCTGCTTCCTACCGTATGGGCAAACCTGTCGCCATTACAAGGGGGAATCGTCCAGACCCTTCAAGTCAATGAAGGAGACTGGGTCGAAACAGGTGATTTACTTGTGCAGCTTGAGAACCCTGCCGCGAGGAGCGAGGTCGAAATCGCAGTTGCGACCTTGGCCGAAGCCGAGGCAGCACACGCCAGACTGCTGGCAGGGGCAAGCGAGGCTGAAATCGCAGCCGCCGAAGCCAGTGTGGCGACGGCTGAGGCGCAGGTGTCTTTGGCCGCCGGTCGCCTGTTGGAGGCGCAGAAAAACGTTGAATTCTTCGAGGTGGAAGTCAGGATTGCACAGGAACAGTTCAATGAGCTCGCCGCCGGTCCCACTGAAGCAGAACGGGCCGCAGCAGCCGCCCGCGTCGAAGTCGCACAGGCGGCCCTCGACCATGCCCAGGCCGCCTACAACGCCGTGCGCGGCGATCCCACTATAGGCAGCACGCTGCTTGAGGCATTACAGTTGGAGCAGTCGACCAAGTCCCTGAAGGCGGCCCAGGCCGAAAAAGCCGTTGCAACCCAGGGGGCCACCGAACAGCAGCTGGCCGTCGCCCGTTCGCGCATTCAGGAGGCGCGTTCGCGTGTATTGGTTGCGGAAAGTCAGATACCCGCAGCCGAGGCCGGCGTCCAATCCGCCGAAGCCGCGCTTGCAAGTACCGAGGCGAACCTTCGCAGAATCAAGGAAGGCGCCTCCCCAGAAGACATCGCCGTTTCTCTGGCCCGCATCGGTACGGCAAAAGCGCAACTTGCTGGCGCACAGGCCCACGTTGCCCAGTCCCAGATCGTCGCCCCATTCCCCGGCCAAGTCGGTGCTCTCCTCGTCCGCAGCGGTGAGCTCGTAGCTGCAGGCCAGGTGCTCGTCCTCCTTGGCGATACCGGCAGCATGCACGTCGAAACAACCGACCTTCGCGAAACCGATGTAGTCCAGCTCAAGAGCGGCCAGGAGGTCGAAGTCACTTTCGATTCACTGCCGGATCAGATCTTCGACGGCATCATCACCCACATCGCGCCGGTGAGCACCAGCGACAGGGGCAGCACCAACTTCACCGTTCACGTCGATGTCCCGCGGCTGGACGCCAATTTGCGCTGGGGCATGACCGCCTTCGTGAATATCCTCGTTGCGCCGCAGTAGGGTTCGCAGGGCGGGTCAAGAATACTTGGAATTGGATCCAGCAGCAATCTTGACAACAGATTCCCACGCAGAGGCAATGGAACCCGAGAATACGGACGGACTCATCGTAAGAGTTCAAAACCTGACAAAGATCTACGGCAGCGGTGAAACTGCCGTACGCGCCCTCGACAGGCTCTCTGTTGAAGTGCAGGCGGGTGAATTCGTGGCCGTCATGGGTCCGAGTGGGTGTGGCAAAAGCACGTTGCTGAACATGCTCGGCGCACTCGACCAACCGACCGAAGGAACCGTCTGGGTTGCAGGTGAGGACCTATCGAAACTGAAGAACGTGGACCGGTTTCGCGCCAGGACGGTCGGGTTCGTCTTCCAGCTGCACAATCTTTTGCCGACCATGACAGCGCAGGAAAACGTCGAAGTTCCGCTGCAGGGCCACTTGAACAGCCGCAAAGAACGCAAAGAACGGGCCGCACACCTGCTCGATCTCGTCGGCCTCGGAGACCGCAGCGACCATCTGCCCGGTCAGCTTTCAGGCGGTCAGCGTCAGCGTGTGGCCATAGCCCGCTCTCTGGCGAACAGCCCTGCCCTCGTCCTGGCCGATGAACCCAGCGGCGCCCTGGACAGCCAGAGTAGCGATGAAATCCTGGCACTGCTCGCCGAGCTGAACGAGAGCCAGGGAACCTCAATCGTGGTCGTCACACACGACCGGCGCGTCGCCCAGGCGACCCAGCGCATACTCCGTATGCAGGACGGCCGCGTTGTCTCCGATCACCGCATTACAGACCCGCTCGAAGAGGATCTGCGCATGTTCGCCCAAAGCCAGTTCGGACAGACGCTGCTTGAAAACAGCCGTACTCTGCACAAGTTCATCGAGGAACAGGACATGGCCGCACTGCGCCAACTGTTGCAGGCCTACGACGATGGGGAAATAGGGTCGAAGGACATGGAGGCCCCGCCCTGAGAGTCTAGACCAGTTCCGCCCACTTTTTGAGCCTACGATGCCAATACAGTTTGCAGTTGCTGCGGAGAGATGTTGCCCCCGCTCAGGATCAGTGCCACCCTCTTTCCGGCAAGTTCATCCTTCAATCGCAGCAGCGCGGCAAGCGGCGAAGCGCCTGCTGGTTCGGCGAGAGTCTTCGCCGTCTCCAGGTACATGCGCACCGCGGCGAACATCTCCTCCTCCGAGACCGTGATGAATTCGTCCAGATTCTCCCACAGGATCGATTGGGGCAGCATGTAGGGCGCCCCCGTTGCCAGCCCTTCGGCAGCCGTCCTGTTCGGTGCTTCCCGCCAAGCCCGGTCTCGCCATGCCAGATAGGCCGCCGGCGAAGCCTCGGCGCACACGGCCACCGTCCGAATCTCGGGATTTACCCCCTTGGCGACAATCGAAGCGCCCGAAGCACCGCTCCCGCCTCCAACCGGAACAATTACTGCTTCGACGTCCGGCTTCTCCTGCAAAATCTCCAAAGTGTGTGTCGCGACTCCCGCGATCAGAGCCGGTTCATCGCCCGAAGAGACGAACTGCATCCCCTCTTGGGCCGCGATTCGTTCGCCGTGCTCCTTTGCCTCTTCGAAATCGGTACCGTTCAGCCGCACGTCCGCACCGTTGGCGCGCATCGCTTCCAGCTTTACCGGATTGGCGTTTTCCGGCACGGAAATCACCGCCTTGCCACCGAACAGCCGCGCCGCGTAGGCCACCGACTGCCCGTGATTTCCAGTTGACGCGGTAACGACTCCCCTCTTGCGCTGTTCGGCAGGAAGCCCCGCCATGAAATTTATGCCCCCGCGCAATTTAAAGGCACCGATAGGCAGATAGTTCTCGTGCTTTACCCAGACCTCGGTCCCCGTGGCCGCGTCCAGAACCGGGTAGTTGTGCAGAGGCGTTGGCGCAAGGTAACCGCGCAACACCTTCTGTGCCGCCAATACGTCGGCAAGACGGGGCGGTGGGGGTAGGGTGGACTGTTCGGTCATGGTTCTACGGTTCTTTCCTGTCTGTGTGATATATGGCCGTGCATTTTTTCGCGCCTGATCGTCACTTATTTGACCTTGTCAGGGTCGTAGGTTGTTCTGCCGTCAGCCGCCCACGAATGGCATCTGCCGCACCTCGGCTGGCATGATCGGCTCAAATTCCATCCGCTCCAGAACGTCCGCCTGAATGTCGATTCCAGGCGCGACCTCCCTTAGATACAACCCCGCTTCCGTAAGCTCAAAAACTGCCCTCTCGGTTATGCAAAGCACCTTTTGTCCCCTTTCAATCGCGTGAGGACCGCTGAAAGTAACCTGGTCGACCTCGTCAACCATTTTGCCAATCTGACCATAGCGCTTGATCGCAATGCTTTTTCCGTTGACTTCGTACTCGACACCCTTCGCCTCAAGCATACCGCAAAAAACGACCTTGCGGGCGTTTTGCGCGATGTCCATGAATCCTCCCGGCCCAACGGTCGTGCCTCCCAACCGCGAAACATTTACGTTCCCCGCCTTGTCCATCTCGCCAAAGCCGAGAAATGCAATATCCAGCCCGCCCCCATTGTACAGATCGAACTGCGATGGCGAATCAATCATGCAACTGGCGTTGCGCGCGAAGCCAAATAGCACGCCGTCGAGAAGCTCGCCGCCGTACGTGCCATGCTCAATCGTCTGGTAATAGCGCTCGGTCTCACCGCGGGCCGCCACCAGCTTAGCCACCCCGTCGGGAATCCCGAATCCGAAGTTGATAACTGCGTTGTCGAAAAGTTCGAGGGCGGCTCGATGCGCGATGACTGCCCTCGGGCCTGGACGCTCGTCCGCTGCCGCCTGCTTCCTTTGACTGGCATCCAGATGCCAATTGACCTTCTGCTGCCCCGAGATCGAGGGGTCATAGTAGAAGGCATGGCATTGGGGCTGCTCCGGCTCAACAACCACCGCGTCAACCAGCGCTCCCGGAATCCGAACCTGGCGCGCCGGAATCGCGCCCGCATCCACCAGGCCGCGCACTTGGAAAACGACTACCCCTCCACTGTTGTGCGCAGCGAGCGCCATTGCAAAGGCTTCCAGATTGGCCGGCTCTTCCTCCATGCTGATATTACCGTCCACGTCCGCGTAACTGCCTCGCAGAAGCGCCACATCCACGGGAAACGGCTTGTAGCGCAACAGGGTCCGGCCGTCGATCTCAATCAGTTCGACCAGCTCATCCCGCGCTGATCCGTTCATTCGGCCGCCGTCCTGGCGGGGGTCGACGAACGTACCCAGACCCACGTGCGTAATCAACCCAGGCCGGCCCGCGCCAATCTCCCGCATCAGCTGGGCCGTTACGCCTGCCGGCAATATGTAAGCCTCAATCTTCTCCTCACGCGCCAGCGCCTGCATGCGCGGCGACCAGATCCAGTGGCCGCCAATCACCTTACGCACCAGCCCCTCGTAGGCCAGCCGGTTGAGACCGCGTCGATCGCGGTCACCGATTCCAAGCGAATGGATTACACGCAGTTCTCTCGGGGCGCCGGTAGAGAGAAAACGCTGCTCGACAGCAGCCAGTAGCGTATCGGCCTCGACAAGGCCGCCTCCTCCGCCAACCGTACCCAGCGTGGCACCGTCAGGGATCAGCGCGGCGGCCTCTTGGGCGTCGATCACCTTGTTTCTCATCGGGCGTCAATTGAGATAGTGGCTTTCAAGTGCCTTCACGGCGGCCACCAGCGTCTTGTTGACCGGAGTTGGAATGCCATGTTTGCGGCCAAGCCTTACCACTGCGCCGCTAATTACATCAACTTCACAGGGGCGGCGGTTGAGGATATCTACACAAAGGCTGGACTTGTTGTCGCCGGTTCCTTCAGGCCCAGCGATCTGGTCAATCACCTCTCTGGTCTCAGCTGCATTCAAGTCTATGCCTTCGGCGCGCGCCACCTCGACCGCTTCATCCAGCGCCTCAAATGCAGTCTCTCGCAGTTCCGGTACGGCAAACACCTGCTTGATCGTCATGTTGGCTATCGCCGACGTCGGGCTGATTGCGATATTGGCAAGCAGTTTCTTCCAGATCGCCTGCCGAATGTCCGCGACAGCCGAAGTCTGCAAGCCCGCCCTGTCAAGCGCCGACGCAATCCGTTCCGTCCTCTCGCTGATGCCTCCGCCCATCTCACCGACTTGCGTGGGCAAATTGCCGAAATTTCGCACCGCCCCCGGCCCTTCGACGGCCGCGCCCTGCGCCGTCACACCGCCCAGGACACGCTCCATTCCCGTAACTTCGCCGATGTTCTCCTCGTTGCCCAGTCCGTTCTGAAAGCTGATGGCCACACTGTCTTTGCGCAGCAGGTGAAGTACGCGCCCAACCGCCGCCTTGGTGTACGGAGACTTACACTGAACAAACAGAACGTCTACCGATTCCAAATCGCTCGGATCGGTCGTTGCGCAGACCGGGATACTTCGATCGCCTCCATGTCCGAGCATCCGCAGCCCGTCCCGGTTTATCAGGTCGACGTGCTCCTGCCATACATCAATCAGCGTCACGTCCAGGCCGCCTTCAGCCAGCAGGCCTCCAAATAGACAGCCCATAGCACCTGCGCCAACCACGGCCACCCTCGGTTTCCACCTTCCCATGCAAGGCTCCTCTTGGCTCACAAAACAGTCCATTAACCAGATACCTACGAATCGTATAGCACTTGACGGCAGAAGGCCTGACAGGATTCCATGCGGGTGCATCCCAGCATTTGGGGCGAACTTTCGTATACCTCAGTAGGCACCCAAGCCACGGTGCGTTCCCAATCCAGTTTCCGCCAGAATGAGCGCCGTCTCTGACCCCGATCCCCTGTCCCCCAGCCCCTGCAGTAT
>WTGY01000129.1 GCA_011523365.1 Caldilineaceae bacterium | reverse complement strand
GAGCCCCCGCACAAGGGAGGGCCGAATAGGCCCGACCGCCCATAACTGCAGTAGTTAGTAGTCAGTGGGCAGTGGTCAGTGAAAGCGCAGATTGATGGGTGATTGGCTTTGAGAGGAGTGAAGAGAAAGAAACGTGCGCTCGCCTCGTGGGGCGTCGGGCACTGAATGAGGCTTGGTAGTGGCGTTCTTAGAGGTTAGTTGTTAGTTTTGGTGGGCCCTTGCTGTCAGGTGAACACCAGTTGCTGAAGACACCGATCCGAAAGTCAATATCAATAGGGAACAGGATACACATGAATCGCACGATTTCACTCGACGGCAGCTGGCAGGTCATCTTCGACGATGACAACAAGGGCCGGACGCTGAACTGGCAGCATCGAGAGCGGTTTCACAGCTACCACGCCATTGAGGAGGTTGCGGTTCCCGCCTGCCTGGAGGAGTTCAGGCAGGACTACGAGGGCGTTGCGTGGTACGGTAAGAGCTTCCATCTGCCGGCGGAGTGGGAGGGCAGGACGGTCCGGGTACGGTTCGAGGCGGTCAACTACCGGACGGAGGTGTGGGTCAACGGTGAGGCGGCGGGCGCGCATGAAGGCGGCTATACCGGCTTCGAGTTGGAGGTCGGTGATCTGTTGGATGCAGGCGCGGAGAACTTCATGGCGGTGCGGGTGATCACGCCGCTGATCACGCGCGACGTCGTGATCGACGGGCTGGGGCGGGACGATATGCCGCACTGGCGCGGCGCCATCGCCGGCGGGATCTGGCAGCCGGTTTCGCTGATCGCCACGGACGCCGTTTACGTTGAGAGCGCATTTGTAACGGGGGACATCGAGTCCGGCGATGTGCGGGTGGAACTGGCGCTGCGCAATACCAGCCTCAAGGCACGGAGAGCCGAAATTCAGTGTGCGATCACGGCTTGGGCAGACGGCGGGTCCGCAGGCTCGGTCGGTGCAGAACATAACCTGCGGCCGGGCAATAGCGAGGTGACGCTGGAACTGAACGTGGCCGGCCACAGGCTGTGGCAGCTGGATGATCCCTTCCTTTACCTGGCGACGACCAGCGTGCAGCTGGCGGATGGGCTTTCGGACCGGGTGGAGACGCGGTTCGGTTTTCGCGAGTTCACGGCCGAGGGCAAGAGCTTCTATCTCAACGGCAAGAAGATCGTCCTGAAGACGACTTTCAACGAGGCCTTCTACCCCCATTCGCTGGCCTATCCGCGGGACCTGGAGCTGCTGCGGAAGGAGTTCAGGCTGATCAAAGAGGGCAACATAAACATGGTGCGGCCCTGGCGCAAGCCGCAGCCGCCGGTCGTCTATGATATGGCCGATGAGGTGGGCGTTCTGTACGTGGGCGCGCTGCCGGTCGAGTGCATGGACAACTGGCCGCAGATCACGCCCTACACGCGGCAGCGGATCGAGAACGAGGTGTCGGAGATGGTGCTGCGCGACCGCAACCATCCCTCGATCGTGATCTGGGAGATGTTCAACGAGATCCTGCGGGATGGGCTGAAACGGCTGCGGCACACGACTTCGCTGAAGGCGCGCGAGCTGGATCCCACACGGCTGATCATCGACGAGGCCGGCGGCTTTGCCGGCCTGTGCAGCGTCTATCTGCCCGGTTCGTACGAGCCGACGCTGATCAACGACGTACACGACTACCCGGGCACGCCATTCGCGCAGGAGAACTACGACAACCTGATGCTGCTGGGCAAGACGGAAGCGGAGCTGGCGGCGATGGGGCGCACGAGTCTGGGGCGGCACACGCGCAGCCACATCGAGCCCGGCCTGCTGACCAACATCTCCGAACTGGGCTACGGCAGCATCCCCGACCTGGAAGCCAACATGGCCCAGTACCGGCGCGAGGGCAACCCCATCACGCCGGACTACCGCATCCATGAACGCCTGCACGACTCCTACCTGGCGGTCTATGAACGGACGGGGCTGGAGGAGGTCTTTCCGACGTTTCACGACTTCATGCTCGCCTGCCAGGAGGTCCACTACACGGGCAACAAGCTGATGGCTGAGGCCTGCCGCATCAATGGCGACATCGCCGGTATTGGCATCCATTCGCTCAACGACGGCGACTGGATCGTGGGGGCGGGGCTGATCGACAATTTCCGCAACCCCAAGCGCGCCTATTATGCGATCCAAGAGACCTTTTCCGACCGCTATATCGCGATTCGCCCCAGCGCGCAGAATGTCTACGCGGGGCAGGGGGTGCAGATCCTGCTGACGTCGGTCAATGACGAGGAGGCTGTGGCGGGGACGCTCTCGCTTCAGGTTACGGCCGGCGACGGGCGGCGGGTGCTCGACCACAGCGAAGAGACGACGCTGCCGGCGGGCATTGTCGATCTGGGCGAGTACGGTGTCGCCACCGACGGGTTGGCGGGGCGCTGCCTGGTCGAGGTCGCGTTTGGCGCCGGCGCTGAGACGGTTGCGCGTAACTGCTCCAGCTTCTATGTGCTGGAGCAGGCGGGATCGGCGCTTCCCGGGCAGGAGGTTGCGCTGATCGATCTCGACGGCGCGCTGGGCGCGTACCTGGCCGGCTCTGACCTGCGGTCCACGACGTTTTCGGGGGACACGCCGCGCGGTCAACGGACGCTGGTGAATCTGAATGGCTGGGGCGGCGAAGAGCAGCCGGTCTTCGCCGAACTGGCGCAGTGGGTCAGCGGCGGCGGGACGGCCGTTTTCCTCGGCATGCCGCCGGAGAACACGCTGACAACCAGGTATCGTATGGAGAAACTCCTTCCGAAGGATCTTCTGCTGCCATTCACGGTCACCTATTACAGCGGCAAGGGGCTGTGGACGCCGTGCAGCCACGTTGTGCGCGAGCATCCGGTCTACGATGGTCTGCCGTCGGCCTGCCTGATGGGGCAGGAGTACCGCGATGTGGTCTCGCGCTGGTCGATCGTTACGCCGGAGACGGACTGGATCAGCGGCAACGTCACCTATGACTGGTACGCCGGTTTGAAACACAAACAGAACTACACCGGCGTGACCGCGGCCTTCCACGGCGCCGACCTTACGCAGATCGCGCACGGTGAAGGCAGTTACATCCTGTGTACGCACCGGCTCGTTGAAAACCTGGGTAAAGATCCGGTGGCGGAGCGGCTGTTCAGCAACCTGGTGGGCTGGGTTTTGGGTAGTAGTTTTTGACTGTGATTTTGGGGGATTCTTGGGATTAGGGGGATTTGTGCTGCGGCGATCCACGAAGGGCCGCGGAGAACATCCTTTTGTTGATCCACTAAGGGCCACGAAGGGACGCGAAGAACACCGAAGGCGTAGCGTTTCAGCTTCAGGAGACAGTATGGACAGATCAGCGCATGATGAGATTCCGTTCGACCTGTTTGCGAGTTTCGAACGTATTGCGGAGGGCAACCCGGTCTTTTCCTGCGAGCCGCCGGAGTGGGCTGCGGCCGCGCATGCGATCGTTGTGGGCGAGACGGTCCACTACCTGTGGGGCAGGCGCAGGAAGGACAACTTCTGGGTGCTGATGCACAGCACGGCGCCGACGAGCGACCCTGCGGCCGTCACACACGACCCGAAAAACCCTGTCCTGGTGCCCTCGGAGGCCGGGTTCGACGATTTCACCACCGAGTACCCGTTCCCCTTCCTGAACCCGGCTGACGACAGGTTCTATGTCTACTATCTCGGCCGGCGGCTCAAACCGCCCAAGCAGACGGGGCTATTGGTGGGCGAAGGGGACTTCGGCGCGTGGACGCGCGTGCGCACGACGCCGGTGATTGCGGCGGACACGCCTTACGAAAGCGCGGGCTCGTCGCACCCTTCCATGGCGGTTGACGGCGACACGATCCACATCATCTACACGGGCGAATCGGAGGGGCCGCCGGTTATCTGCCACGCGACCGCGCCGACCAGCGACCCCGCGGCCGTCACCAAGGACGCGGCCAATCCGATATTCTCAGGCAGCGGGCTGGCGTGGGACAGCGGCGGCGTGCGCGAGGCGGAGATTTTCAGGGGGCCGCGCTATTTCCATATTCTGTACGGCGGGCGGGCGGACGACAGCGAGGTGTGGCAGATCGGGCATGTGCGCACGCGGGACTTCCGCAGCTTTGAGGCGAACCCGCACAACCCGATCTTCACGCCTGCCGCGGCGCGCGGGGCATGGGACTGCGACGGTATTCTGACGCCGCAGGTCTTTGAGGCCGGGGACGCCTACTACATGCTCTATGCGGGGCGGAAGGGAAGAGAGTGGCAGAGCGGCCTTGCCAGAGCAGGCAGACCTCGGAGTTAGTGAGTCGGAACTGGATTCAGGAACTGCGCCTAACACGGCGCCGTCCATCGTTTCTGGAAATGAAAATGCAGAGCATAGGCGCTCTGCATCGCGTGCGCCTATGCGGTTATAGGCGCAATATTCACTCCTCTCAATGAGCCCCCTGGGACTCGAACCCAGAACCCACGGCTTAAAAGGCCGTTGCTCTACCAATTGAGCTAGGGACCCGCGACAACGGCCCTCAATTCTAGCCTACGGGGTAGATGAGGGCAAAATCTGACCCCGTAAAAACGAGGCGGCTGCGGATTCAGCAGCCACGGCCCAGGCTAAAGGATCGGCGGCTCATCGGTGTAGTATTCGTCGCGCAGAGAATCGGCCTGGACAATCCAACTGACGAAGTCGAGCTCTTCGCCTGCGAGGTGGGCCGGGATGATGCGGGCCAGCTCGTCGGGCGTGCGCTCGGCCAGCTGGCGGTATGTGAAGATGCCGGCGGCGTAGAGCTCATCCTCGAACACCTGATCGATGCCGGCGATGCGGGTCAGATCTTCGGGCAGCGGTCCGTCGTAGACCGCGCCGACGCGGTTGTTCGCCTGGGCCAGCTCGCGGGCCTGCTCGGTCCAGGCGCTGGTGTCGCTGCCCGGCAGAGCCCTGGTGATCTGTTGGAGCGATTCGGCGTCGGCGCGGGAGAGCTGGTCCCAGGTAAAGATGCCGACCTGGTAGAGGCGCCGCTCGTAGAGCCCGCCGATGCCGTAGACGGCGGTGAGGTTGTCCGGCCGGTTCGAAAGGTCCTGTGCTGCGGGAGATTGTGGTCGCGTATCGTTGCGGGCGCGGCGGCGTCCCTCCTGCGTGTTCGCAGCGGCTGCCGGCCCCGGTGGCGCGCCAAAGGTTTGCGCGGCCGGCCCTTCTGGCAGCGGCTGCGTACCTCTCGCGGCGGGTGACATCGCGGACAGATCGATCCGGCGGCGCCGTCCCCGATACCAGACCCATTCGACCAGGGTCGAGCTTACCCAGCCGAAGAGCAGACCGACCAGAATATACCCGAGTAGGCTTGTCAGATCCATACATTCCCCCGTGCGTCTCGAAAAGTAGAGACACAGTGAAAATCAGTGTATCCCGCGCCCAAATGGTTGTCAAAGCCCTGTTCTCTTCGCCCAGGGAAAACGCATCTGAATGCGGGGGCCGGAACTGCCTGCGAAGGGCGCCCCTACCGTGTGTTCCTACGCTGCCGCGCGGCCTCGAAGAGAATGACGGCGCCGGCGGCGGCAACGTTGAGCGATTCGGTGGCGGCGTCCATGGGAACCGCCACGGTTTCGGCCCGTTCCCGCATCTGTGAACTGGCGCCGTGCGCCTCGCTGCCGAGCACCACCGCCGACGGTTCGCTCCAGTCGACTTCGTCGTAGAGGGTGCTGGCCTGTGCGCTCGCCAGATAGAGGGGCTGGCCGGCGGGCAGGGCGGCCCAGACCGCTTCCCAGGTTTCCAGGACGCGAATTGGGACGCGGAAGTGCGCGCCCATGGCCGCGCGCAGGACTTTGCCGTTGAACGGGTCGACGCAGCCGGGCGCGAACAGGACCTGGTCGGCGCCGGCGGCGGCGGCCGTGCGCAGGAGGGTGCCGGCGTTGCCGGGATCCTGCACGCCGTCGAGAATGAGGGAGAACGCGGCGGCAGGAGGCAGGGGCAACTCCGGTATGGGGACCACGGCCGCGATGCTCTGCGGCGATACGGTCTCGCTGATCTTGTCGAGAATGGCGGGGGGTACCAGGTAGAGCGGACAGGCCTGCTGGAGCCGCGCCGCAAGATCCGGCTGCGCGTGTGCGGCAGGGGCAGTGATGAAGCAGGTGTGAAAGGCTGCGCCGATGGTCAGGGCGTCCTGCACGAGGCGCGTTCCTTCCAGCAGGCAGAGGCCGTGGGCCTGGCGGTGGCGGCGGCGGTGCAGTTTGGCAGCCAGTTTGATCTGGGGATTGCTGGCGCTGGTGATCTCTTTCATCGGCAATCTGGAGCGCAGACTCTTCGAGGCGAGTTACGGCGGCGACACCGGGGGACCGGGGCGTATCGGATGCCGGCGCCGGACAGATCGGACAAAAAAGCAGAGACGTATGTCTCTGCAATCTGCACTCTGAATTGTGGGACGGCCGGGCGGCCGTTGCGATAATGCGTTCAACCGGTGAAGCGGCAGCGCATTGGATCAGTTCACGTGGCTTTTAGCCAGTTCAGCCAGTGCGCTGAACCCTTCTGCGTCGTTTGCGGCGATATCGGCCAGTACTTTGCGGTCGACCTGTACGTCGGCCTTCTTGAGCCCGTAGATCAGGTGGCTGTAGTTGATGCCATTGATCCGGGCCGCGGCGTTGATACGCGTGATCCAAAGCCGGCGGAAATCACGTTTGCGGGTGCGGCGGTCGCGATAGGCGAAGGCAAGCGATCTGATCATCGCCTCATTGGCGCGCTTGAAGAGCTTGGACCGGCTGCCGAACTGCCCCTTGGTAAACTTGAGTACCTTTTTATGGCGCCTGTGCGCATAAACCTTTGGTCTGGAACGTGCCATTGGTTGAATCCTTGTATCTGGCGATTGCGATGCCTGGGAACGGGTCTCCTTGGACCTGAGCCGCCTGCATGGTTGGGTAGGCGATGGAACTGTTATCGGGTCGGGTACGAAGAAACGCTTTACGCTCTGTCAGGTTCCCGACCCCGTCGAGACAGGCCTAGGAGACCAGCTTTTTGGCGGCTATGGCCTGACCTTTGTTCGGGCTCGTAATCTTGTGGCGGTAGTCGCTGACCTTGCGCTTTTTGCGGCGCAGGTGGTTGCCGCCCTGTTTGCGGCGCAGCAACTTTCCGTTTTTTGTCACACGGAAGCGCTTCTGCGCGCCCTTATGGCTTTTCATCTTTGGCATAGGTCTTCTCGGTTGTTGCCGCGCCCCTCACATGCAGAGACTGATCGGGACTGCACGATAGGATGCAGTAGCTAAACGAAAATCGCGCCCCCTTAAGGCGGGGGCGCATTGGACATTGTCACACCCGTCAGCGCATGCGCAACTGACGGCGTCATGCAAGCCTAAATGATAGCACAGCCGCCCGCCAAGCTCAAAATTCGGCGGTCGGCACGCTACAGGCAGCTATGAATTTCGACTACGAGGCTGGGGCGAGAAGCATCACCATGCTGCGGCCTTCAAAGCCCGGATGGGATTCGACGACAGCTTCGTCCTCCAACTCTTCCGTCACCCGTTTCATCAAGTCAAGGGCAATGTCGCGGTGGACGATCTCGCGGCCGCGGAAGCGGATGCGTACCCGCACTTTGGCGCCATCTTTCAGGAACTTTCTCGTTTTGTTGAGAACGACCTGAATATCATGTTCGCCCGTCTTAGGACGCAAGCGCACTTCCTTGATCTCGATCTGCTTCTGGGCCTTGCGTGACTCCCGCTCCCGTTTCTGTCTCTCGTAGAGGTACTTGCCATAGTCCATAAACCGGCATACCGGCGGCTTGGCATTGGGCGCAACCTCTACCAGATCCAGATCTCTCTCCTCGGCGGCCTGCAGTGCGGCCTGCACATCCATGATGCCGAGTTGCGTGCCAACTTCATCGATGACCCGCACCTCACGCGTACGAATCCGGTGGTTGATTCGTGTTGTGTTTCTGCTAATTCCTGATCTCCTTTGGGCGTTTTGCCCTCAACACCACAGATGTAGACAACCTTTCCCCTTTTGAGTAGATGAATCCTTGCGCCCGAATGTTAAGGTGGTAGCGCATTGAAACACCTATTTCAAAATGGGGATGCCGTCAAAATACATCTGTGGAAAACGATCGACTGTAAAATCCGTGAGAGTATAACATTACAAAAGTGCTACGTCAAACCTGAAAAAAGCACCTGCACGTTGCCCCGATAGGTGGACAACTGCTGTCTGAATCAGGTTGTTCAGAACCTGCAGATGTTCAGGGTTGGAGACGGCAGGTCGTTGTCCGGCGCACAGTTTTCGTGTTTGGCCGCCGCCAGGTTAACAGGCTGCCTGAACATGACCATTATGTGCGTCACTGCTCGTATGCGGCGCCAGAGAACAACAGGAGCACCCGGTCGAGCGCCCCTGCTGTTTTGGCTTATCACCGCGCCCAGAGCGCGCGCATCGAATGCCTATTCATACCAGCCGGAGCCGATGAGCAGTCCATCGTGGCGCACGGCCCAGGCGTGCTTGGTCTCCTCCTCGCCGGTGGCGGGATTGACGAAGACATAGTGTATCCACAACCCCTCCTCGGTCGCTTCCAGCATGTCGGTGCCGAAATGATAACCGGTGGAGTCCAGACCCAGCTCTTCCTTCAGGTCCATACCCAGCAGATCGGGGTTGGCGTGGGCGATTAACAGATCATTCTCGTCGAAGATGTAGACATACCACTCCCCGTCCACGCTCGCCGACGTATTGTAATAGGCGACCGCCTCTTCGCGGCCATACGCCTTGTAGTAACGGAGCGCACGATCGACCACGGCGACGGTATATTCGGCCGGTTGCGCCTTGGTCACTGCCGTAGCCAAAGTAGGCATGACCTGATACCAGCCGGAGCCGAACAGCAACCCATCCCGCCTGACCACCCAGGAATGCTTGTACTCCTGGTTGCCAGTGGCGGGGTTGAAGAAGACATAGTCCACCCACAATCCTTCCTCGGTCGCGCTGAGCATCAGGTCGCCGAAGCGATAGCCGGTGACATCGACGGCCAGGTCGCCCTTCGCATCTTCTCCTAACAGGTCCGGGATGGCGGTGGCGATCACCTGGTCGTTTTCATCCAGGATGAAGACAAACCATTCGCCGTCTACGCTTTCCGGGGAGTTGTAGTATTCGACCGTCGCCTCCCGCCCCTCGGTCTCATATCGTTGCAAGGCCTGCTCTACCATGGCCACGGTGTAGCCCGCACGGTCCGCTTTGGTGACGCCCACTTTCAGACCGGGCAGGACCTGATACCAGCCGGAGCCGAAGAGCAGCCCATCATGCCTGACCACCCAGGAATGTTTGAACTCCTGGTTGCCGGTGGAAAGGTTCTGGAAAAGATAGTCCACCCACAGTCCTTCCTCGGTCGCGGTGAGCATCAGGTCGCCGAAGCGGTAGCCGGTGACATCGACGCCCAGGTCGCCCTTCAGGTCCATGCCAATGAGATCCGGATTGGCGTGGGCGATCAACTTATCGTCCTCATCGAAGATAAAGACATAGTACTCGCCGTCCGCGCTCTCCGGTGTGTTGTAGTACTCGACCGTCGCCTCTCGCCCCTGGGCTTCATATCGCTGCAGGGCCTGCTCTACCATGGCCACGGTGTAGGCCACAGGGTGCGTTTTGGTGGCGCCCAATTGCAAACCGGGCAGGACCTGGTACCAGCCGGAGCCGAAGATAAGACCGTCATGACGGACGACCCAGGTATGTTTGTACTCATAGTTGCCTGTGGCGATATTGAGGAAGAAGTAGTCGACCCAGAGGCCTTCCTCGTCGACACTGTGCATAAGTTCACCGTAACGGTATCCGGTGATGTCGACGCCGAGCTCGCCAATTTCATCGCCGTTGGAATACTGTCCGCGCAGCTCCTCTCTGGGGTGGCCGATGAGGATGTCGTTTTCATCGACGAGGAAAACGTACCATTCGCCGTCAAGGTTTGCAGGCGAGTTGATGTATTCGAGGGTGGCTTCGCGTCCCTCGGTCTTGTAGCGTTGGATGGCCTGTTCAACAAGATGGACGGAGTAGCCTGGACGATCGGCCTTTGTGGGGGCGCTGCGGGAGAGGTCGGGCAGAATCTGATACCAGCCGGAAG
The DNA here is from genome assembly GCA_011523365.1 of Caldilineaceae bacterium. GTDB lineage: Bacteria > Chloroflexota > Anaerolineae > Caldilineales > Caldilineaceae > Bin5. The sequence goes on along the minus strand of WTGY01000129.1, from coordinate 5,589 downwards.
CGAAGATCAGCCCGTCGTGACGCACCGCCCAAGTATGTTTGAACTCCTGGTTGCCGGTGGCAAGGTTGAGGAAGATGTAATCGACCCATTTCCCCTCCTCGGTGGCGCTGGCGATGGCTTCGCCTTGTCGATAGCCGGTGATATCCACCCCTACAGGGCCGTGCAGGCTCTCACCCAGCAGGTCCGGGTTGGCATGGGCGATAATCTCGTCGTTTTCATCGACGATGAAGACATACCATTCGCCGTCCACGCTTTCGGGGGAGTTGTAGTAGTCAAGGGTGGCTTCCCGCCCCTGGGCGTCGTAGCGCTGCAGAGCTTTCTCTACCATGGCCACCGTGAACCCGGCGCGATCGGCCTTGGTAACCTGTTGGGTGACGGCGCCATCCATTTGCAGATTGGATGTCATGTATTGATCACAGCCGGACACGAATACGGCGGCAGCTATCAGTACGGCTGCTAGTCTAATAAGTAACATACGGTTGTGCATCATCTACCTCCTGTAGCGCTCTTCATTGAGAGCCGATTTTTCCGGGTCGAACGGTTAAACGTGCAGATTTCACAGAAACATACCGAACACACCTGCACCGAGCCGTCCAGTGAGATGTGTTCGGCAGTAGGCAAAACGTATGCGCTCCAGCCTGTACTTCAGCGCTCAAATATTTTCACATGCGCCTCTATCGGGCGGAGGCGCGGATGGTTCAAAGCACCGCCGGCTTGGTCCCTTACGCGAAACATGCGCAGGATTGACGAGCCGGTCTCTCTACAGTGTCTTGGCGCGGCTGGCGATACGCTCGACGACAAGCGAGACGAACTCTGCCACCGGCATGCCGTTCCGGCGGACGCCGTCGCGGCGGCGCAGGGAAACGGTCTCTTCTTCCACCTCGCGATCACCGACGATCAGCATATAGGGTACCTTCATGCCCTGGGCCTGGCGGATCTTGTTGTTCATGCGGTCGCTGCTCAGGTCGGCGGAGACCCGCGCCCCGGCCTCACCAAGCCGCTTTTCGATCTGGACTGCGTACTCGTTGTGGGCCGACGTAACGGGAATGACGCGCACCTGTTCGGGCGACAGCCAGACCGGGAAGTTGCCGCCGTAATGCTCGATAAGGAAGCCGATCATGCGTTCGTGCGTGCTCAGCGGCGCGCGGTGGATGCAGAGCGGGATCTCCTCTTCGCCGGCGGCGTTGATATAGGAGAGGTCCAACCGTTCCGGCTGGGCGAAGTCGACCTGATTGGTGGCGAGGGTGAACTCGCGGCCGATGGCGCTCCAGATCTGCACGTCGATCTTGGGGCCGTAGAAGGCGGCCTCGTCCGGCTCCTCTTCAAAGGGCACGTTGCCCTCGGTCATGGCCTGGCGCACCATCTCCTCGGTCTGCAGCCAGAGCGAGCGGTTGTCGACGTACTTATCGCCCAGCTTTCTGGGGTGATGCGTGCTGAGACGCATGACGAAGCGTTCGATATCGAAGAGGTCGAAGTAGTACTTGTACAGGTCGATGACGCGCATGAACTCCTCGGCGAACTGCTCCTCGGTGCAGTAGATGTGGGCGTCGTTCATCTGCATCGAACGGACGCGCATCAGTCCGAAAAGCTCCCCGCTCTGCTCATAGCGGTAGCAGGTCCCGTATTCGGCCAGCCGCACGGGCAGTTCGCGGTAGCTGCGCAGCTTGGAGCCGAAGATCTTGTGGTGCATGGGGCAGTTCATCGGCTTCACGTAGTAGGTAACGCCCTCCATCTCCATCGGCGGGTACATGCTGTCTTTGTAGAAGACGAGGTGCCCGCTGCGCAGGAAGAGGTCCTCCTTGGTGAGATGGGGCGTACGCACGCGGTCGTAACCGGCCGCTTCTTCGGTCTCTTTGGCGAGGCGTTCGAGCTCTTCGATGATGATGGCGCCGCGCGGCAGCCAGAGGGGCAGGCCCGGCCCGACCTCCTCTTCGAAGATAAAGATCTCCAGCTCGCGGCCCAGCTTGCGGTGGTCGCGTTTCTTGGCCTCTTCGAGCTGATCGAGGTGCTTCCTCAGCTCTTTGCGGTTGCGCCAGGCGGTGCCGTAGATGCGCTGCAGCATCGGGTTTTTCTCGTCGCCCCGCCAGTAGGCGCCGGCGACACTGAGAAGCTGAAAGGCGTCGGCGACAATCTGGCCGGTATGCTCCACGTGGGGACCCCGGCACAGGTCTTCGAATGTATCATGCTTGTAGGTGCTGATGACGGGCTTCTCAGTAATTTCGTTGCCGTATTCGTCGATTTCGCCCTGGGCCAGGCCGTCGATCAGCTCTAATTTGTAGGGCTGGTCGGCGAAGAGCCGGCGGGCCTCGGTGTCGCTGACCTCGCGGTAGGCAAACTGGTGCTTGCCGCCGATAATCTGGCGCATACGCTTCTCGATCGTTTTCAGATCGTCCGGCCGGAAGGTACGGGGGGCGCCGTCCTGATCGACGCCGAGATCAAAATCGTAATAGAAGCCGTTATCGATCGGCGGTCCGATCGCATACTTGGCTTCGGGATAGAGTTCCAACACCGCCTGCGCCATTACGTGGGCTGCGCTATGGCGAATTTTATACAGGCCATCTACTTTAATAGCCATTTCCGTTGCTCCTGTGAACTTCAGTGGATGTGGTACCATGCGCTACCACTTCGTTGTCTGATAACGAAGTGGGTTGCCGCCCGTGGGTGGTAAGACCATGGGCCGCCGGGGTTCGCCACTAACCACTTTTAGTCAACCACGCAGCGCTCCACCAGGTAAGGTAGAGCAACTGCTGCATCCCCTTTACCAGCGGTAATGGGTCGATCCATTCGCTCAGACGGTGGGCGTCGCCGCCTTCGGTAAGGCCCACACAGACGGCGGGAATGTTACGGCTGAGGGGCACATTGGCGTCGGTGCTGCTGATGCGCCCATCGCTGCGTTCCTTAACGCCGAGTTCCTGCAGAATCGTGGAAGCGGCCTGTACGAGCGGATGGCGAAAAGGGAGCCCGCCGGCCGGCCGATTGCCGATCCGTTCATGGCGCAGCGTCAGGCCGTCATTGCGCGCGCTGTGCGCCTGCGCGTGGCGCTCTACTATCTGCCCGATCTGCTCGTCCAACCAGGCCAGTGTTTTGGGTGATTCGCTGCGCAGGTCCAGCTCCATCCACGCCTCCTGGGCGATGGAATTGACGGATGTGCCGCCGCCGATGCGACCGATATTGAAGGTGGTACGCGGTGTCTGGGGGACCTGCAGTTTGACGATCTCTCCCGCCAGCAGTACGAGACCGTGAACAGCGCTGGCGGCGCCGAAATCACCCCAACTGTGGCCCCCCGGCGCGGCGGCGGATGTACGGTAGCGTCGCGCGCCCAGGGCTTGGTGGACGATGCGGCCCAGGCCCATCCCCTCAAGCACGATCACTGCGCCGAGGGCGCCGCGCCCGTCGCGGGAAGGGTCTGCGCTACGGTCTGCCCCATTCGTTTGCGCGGCCAGCCGGTCCACGACCCGGCGCATGCCGCGCAGATCGCCCACGCCCTCCTCCATCGAATTGGCGACCAGCCAGATGTCGACGGGCGGCGGGGCAAGTTGCGTCAAGGTCTCGGCCAGAGTGAGCAGGCCGGCAACGCCGGTCGAATTGTCGCCGATGCCGGGGCCGCGAATCAGTCCTTTGTCCAGACGGCGCAAGCGCAGGTCGGTTTCAGGCGGGAAGACGGTATCTGTATGGGCGGACACGAGCAGGGCGGGACGGTCCTGTGGGCGCGGGCCGCAGACCCGGCCATAGACATTGCCCAGCTTGTCCCGCTCGACGTCGGCGAGGCCGATGGCGCGCATGCGATTCTCGATCCACGCGGCCCGCTCGGTCTCGGCGCCGGTGGGGGCGGGAATCTGCTGAACGGCGATGCAGAGGTCGACAAGCTGTTCGAGCCGGCCGACATAGGCCGCGCCTGCGGCCTGCACTGCGCTTCTGCGGGGAAGCCCATCAATCAACATGAAACACCTGTAACAACTGCTTATGTGCGTCTCTGCCCGCACGCAATTCAAAGAAGAACAGGGGCGCCCGGTGGAGCGCCCCTGTTGTATTGGCTTATCGCCGCGCCCAGAGGGCACCCATCGAGGGTCTATTCATACCAGCCTGAGCCAATGAGCAGTCCGTCGTGGCGCACGGCCCAGGCGTGCTTGGTCTCCTCCTCGCCGGTGGCGGGATTGGCGAAGACATAGTGTATCCACAACCCCTCCTCGGTCGCTTCCAGCATGTCGGTGCCGAAATGATAACCGGTGGAGTCCAGACCCAGCTCTTCCTTCAGGTCCATACCCAGCAGATCGGGGTTGGCGTGGGCGATTAACAGATCATTCTCGTCGAAGATGTAGATATACCACGCGTCATCGACGCTTTCCGGCGTGTTGTAATGGGCCACTGTTGCTTCCCGGCCATGCGCCTTGTAGTAGCGAAGCGCACGGTCGACGAAGGCAACCGTATACTCGGCAGGTTCGGCCTTGGATACGCCCAGCCCCAGAGTCGGGAGCACCTGATACCAGCCGGAGGCGAAGATCAACCCATCGTGACGCACTGCCCAGGTATGCTTATACTCCTGGTTGCCGCTGACAGGGTTGAGGAAGATATAGTCGACCCAGAATCCATCCTCAGTGGCGGTGGCTATTACTTCGCCGTGTCGATAGCCGGCGATATCCACGCCCATAGGGCCATACAGGCTCTCACCCAGCGCATCCGGGTTAGGGTGGGCGATTAACTCGTCGTTCTCATCGAAGATGAAGACATACCATTCGCCGTCCACGCTTTCCGGGGAGTTGTAAAATTCAATGGTGGCCTCCCGGCCCTTGGCGTCGTACATCCGCAGGGCTTTCTCCACCATGGCTACGGTGTAGCCAGGGCGATCGGCCTTGGAAACCCGCCAGCCTCGCTTGGCGCGGGAACGAACCATTCTGTCCATTTTGTCCTGAAGGTCCGTTCTATCCATTCCATCTGGATGAACCATTCGGTCCATACGCGAAAGGGATGACTTCCAGGTATGGCGTGACATCATGTGATGGCAACCGGACAGGAATACGGCGGCGGCCACCAGGACGGCGACCATTCTGATGTGAAAAGTATGATTGCGCATTGGTCTTTCTCCTGTAACGCTCTTTCTCAAGAGCCGGTGCCACTCGGCCAAACAGTAAGATATGCAGATTTCATAGAAATATACCGAACCTACCTACACCGAGCCATCAGGTGAGGTGTGTTCGGTAAGAGGAAAAATATTCACTCTCCACCTTACAACTCCGGAGCGAAGAGGGTCAAGCATATTCCCCTGGTCGAAAGAGGTGCGTATGCTTCATGGCACCACCCCTTTCGCCCTTAACGCGAAGCCGGCCCGTGTTGGGCTGGTCGCGGCCGAAATGCCACATCGCCGCCAAGTGCCCGAGAAGATGGGACTGGCGACAGTCTGCCGAACGCCGGTGTTCGGCAACGGCCAAGGTGGGAGATACTGGACTTGAACCAGTGACCTCTACGATGTCAACGTAGCGCTCTAGCCATCTGAGCTAATCCCCCGGAAATTGGATCTCAACTATAGCACACGGCAATGGCAGCCACAAATTCCGGGAGGGCGGGGGTACATCCAAGATTTGGGGTGGGAAC
>WTGY01000034.1 GCA_011523365.1 Caldilineaceae bacterium | reverse complement strand
GGGCCTATTCGGCCCTCCCTTGTGCGGGGGCTCCGCCCCCGCAACGCCCCCCCCCCAACAACATGCCTCGCCGACCAGGTGTCCATATTCGTAACAGGTGCCTGGTCGAAGGTATCCAGCCCGACCACGTCCCGCCAGTCCCGTCAGATCCCCTTACGTGCCGGCCTTGTGCCTGCCCACTCCCACCCCAAATCTGGGATGCACCCCCGAAAGCCGCTGTCCCCGACCAATGGGAACGGGGTGGTCAGATGCTATCTTTGTTTCGGAATTGGCCCTATGCTATGATTTCGTGCAAAAGAGAACCGGTCACCTGGAACGAACTCGGTGCTTGTCCCAAAAGCACTCATCATCGAGCACCTATCTTTGCCGGTTCCCTGGCAGGAGGCCCGGTTCTGCCAGATGAATATGGTGTTCGTTTTTTCGGAATTCAAGTTGTCTCACATATAGAGGGTATTACAGCAAGACTCTCCAGCGCCGGTAAACTCCCATAAGGCAGGACTCAATGGCTGGATGGAAGTTCAAGAGATTTTCACTGGCAGGGCTTTTCCTTCTCGCGGCGATTCTGCTGGCAGCCTGCAGGCCCATCGATGACCAGATTGCTCACTATCTCGCCCACGGCCCGACAAGTGTAAGACCTTACGTCGCAACGGGACCGTCCTGCACGGAACTCGAAGAGGGAGCGCAGGAGGCACTGGCCGGTGTCCGTCCGCCGCCCGCTACCGCAAGATTCAGCGCCGCCGAACGTCAGGCTCTTGCCATGACCGCTTTCGGCCACCTGTGCGAGTTGGCGAGAGAAGTGGGGTGGCGGCAGAGCGCCACGCAAGAGGAAGCGAAGGCCGGAGAACTCCTGATGGACCGCTTTACCGAGTTCGGGTACAGCCCGGAGATGCAGGATTTTCCAGTGCGGATTGGGCCTCTCCGGAGGCAATCCAGCAACATAGTCCTTGAACTTCCCGGCCGGGGCGAAGGCGTGGTCATCCTGGGAGCACACTACGACACGGTACGGAACTCGGTGGGCGCCAACGATAACGCTTCCGGAGTAAGCGTGCTGCTGACGCTGGCAGAGAGATTGGCGCAGCCGCCCTGGTCCAGCCAGATGGTATCGGTTCTTCCGTTTACACTGCGATTTATCGCTTTTGGCTCAGAGGAGACCGGACTGACCGGCAGTGGGCATTACGTGCGCCAGTTGACCGATGAAGAGTTAGGCGCCATCAAGGTCATGATCAACTTCGATACGGTGGGGTCGGGTACATTTCTCCATTTCCGGGGGCCAATTGACAGCCAGTTGACCGGGTATGTATCAGAAGCCGTTAACAGTTGGTTGACCGGGCAAGTATCAGAAACCGTTAATCGAGAGGGAGTATCGGTGTCCGCAATGGGCATGAGAGAGGGTTGGAACATCAGTGGCTCCAGTGATGAAGCCGTCTTCAGATACCGCGACGTTCCAACAATTTACTTCTTCGGCAACGACACGGCACGCGCCAATACCCGGGAAGATACGATTGAGTTCATCAACCCGGTGCTGCTGGGAGACGCGGCGCTGCTGGTCCTGGACTTGCTTGCCTCCCTTGAAGATTTGCAATAACGATGCCGGTCATACCATCTCCGGTTGAAGACCATGCAGGCGGACTGGAACCCAGCAGAGATGTTGATGGAAGAAGTGAAGCACACGGATTCACCGAGAGGACGCCGCAATTGAAACAGAAATACAACGTCGTCGTGGGCATGGAGGTCCACGCGCAGCTGCTGACGAACACGAAGATGTTCTGCCGCTGCAGCGCCGACTACCAGGGCGCGCCGCCCAATACGCACACCTGCCCTGTCTGCCTGGGCCTGCCCGGCGCGCTGCCGGTGAGCAACCGCGCCGCGGTCGAAGCCACGATCCGCACGGGGCTGGCGCTCAACTGCGAAATCGCGGAGACGGCGGTCTTCGCACGCAAGAACTACCACTACCCGGACCTGCCCAAGGGCTATCAGATCTCCCAGTACGAGCTGCCCCTCTGCCGCAACGGCTGGGTCGAAATCGAGCTGCCCGACGGCGGCGTCAAGCGCATCCGCATCCACCGCGCCCACCTGGAAGAGGACACCGGCAAGAACACGCATGCGGGGCTGCATACACTGGTCGACCTGAACCGGGCCGGGATGCCGCTGATGGAGATCGTCACCGAGGCCGACATCGCCAGCGCCGGCGAGGCCTACGCCTTCCTGACCAAGCTGCGCTCGATCCTGCGCTACCTGGGTGTCAACAGCGGCAACATGGAGGAGGGCGCGCTGCGCTGCGAGCCCAATATCAGCGTGCGCACGCCGGAGCAGGCCGCCCGCGGCGAGTTCGGCACCAAGGTCGAGGTCAAGAACCTCAACAGCCTGCGCGCAGTGCGCAACGCCATCGCCTACGAGGCCGAACGCCAGGCCGATGTGCTGAACGGCGGCGGCGTGATCGAACAGGTGAACATGGGCTGGGACGAAGACCGCCAGCGCACCGTCCTGCAGCGCTCAAAGGAGAGCAGCGAGGACTACCGCTACTTCCCCGAACCGGACCTGCCGCCGCTGGTGGTCGACCGCCAGTGGGTGGAGGAGACCGCACGCACGCTGCCCGAGCTGCCCGACGCCAAGGAGCAGCGCTACCGACAGGATTGGTCCCTGCGCCCGGCCGATGCCGGCGCCATCACCGGCGAGAAGGCGGTGGCCGACTATTTCGAGGCCGCGGTGGCCGCCTACGGCCAGGACGACGGCAAACCCCAGCGCATGGCCAACTGGATCACCGACGAGCTGTTCCGCCTGCTCTACGCCGACGGCGAGGGCCAGGACTTGAGGCAGATCGCCGATACACGCGTGCGGCCGCAGCAGCTGGCCGCGCTGGTGCAGATGGTGGATGCGCGTGAGATCAACGCCAACACCGGCAAGAGGGTGCTGGAGCAGATGTACAGCAGCGGAGACGATCCCCAGGCCGTCGTCGAACGCGAAGGGCTGGCCATGGTCAGCAATACCGACGTCATCGACGCGGCCGTGCAGGAGGCTTTCGACAGCAACCCGGACGAGCTGGCCCGCTACCGCAGCGGCGAGAAAAAGCTGTTCGGCTTCTTCATGGGCCAGATGATGCGCGCCACCAAGGGCAAGGCCGATCCGCAGGCGGCGCGTCAACGCCTGCAGGAAATGCTCGACAGTTCGTAGGGGCAACCCTTGTGGTTGCCCTCGTGAGCTGGGCTCAAGGAAATATCAACGAGCCCTGGTAGCGCCCCGCCAGCGGCCTACCACGGACCACTATCCACTGACCACTGACCACTGAGGTCCCATGACTCTTTCTCTCACCCATACCCGCAACGAAAAAACCGCGCCGCACAGTCACCGCACGCCCGGCTTCGCCTCGCTGGAGTTGAAGTGGGAGGCTGTGACGCTCTTCCGCTACATCTACAACCCGGACATGCCCCAGTCCGAGTCGCCCAAGCCGTTCTTCCACCCCGTCAACACGCTGGCCGGCGACCTGATCACCAACTACCGACCGCATGACCACGTCTGGCACAAGGGCATCCAGATGACGATCGCCCACCTGCACGGTCAGAACTTCTGGGGCGGGGGCAGCTACGTCCACGGCAGGGGCTATGTCGACCTGCCCAACAACGGGACCCAGCGCCATGACGGCTGGGATTCGATCGAAGTCGAAGACACCCGCTTCGCCGCCACGGAGAGGCTCTCCTGGATTACACAGGCCGGCGAGCACTGGATCGACGAGACGCGTCACATCGCCGTGGAGACCGTCGACCCGGACGCCGGCTACTGGACGCTGGACTTCACGACCAGCCTGCGCAATGTGCGCGGCAAGTCGCTGCACATCGGCTCGCCCACGACCTCGGGCCGTCCGCTGGCCGGTTACGGCGGACTGTTCTGGCGCGGCCCGCGCTCCTTCGACAACGGCGATGTCATCACCGCCGCCGGGCACGAAGGCGCCGACGCGATGGGCCAGGCCGCGCCCTGGCTGGCCTACACCGGCCGCCACGACGGCAACGGCAACGCGTCAACGGTCGCCTTCCTCGACCATCCCGCCAACCTGCGCTACCCCAACAAATGGTTCATCCGCCAGACGCCCTACGCCTGCGCCAGCTTCGCCTTCATGTTCGATGAAGTGTACGAATTCGAGGCGGAGGAGACGATTGCGCAGCGGTATAGGCTGGTGATCGCCAATGGCGGTTGGGACGCGGCGCAGGTTGAGGCCGCGGCAGAGGCGTGGCGGGGTTGAGCAACTAAGATGTAAGGAGAACATAGACGGAAGCCGTCGTCCCCCGCGGCGCAACCTTGGTGCCATACGGGACAATGGGAAGAAACACCATAGGTTCGCCTGACGGAGACAGCCGTCGTTCATTCGATTGCATCTCACTGGATTTTGAAGTCGGCGTTCAGGACCGCCGCATCCACAAATTCGCGGCGGTGCGTCCAGAAACCAATCAGTCTCTCATCTTTCCCGGGGCCGGCGGTGGCTTAGGCGCGGCATTGGGCAAGCTGGACGATCTTGCCGGTGGCGCGGACTTTCTGCTCGGCCACAATCTGATCGATTTCGATCTGCCTCATCTGCAGGCCGCGGCGCCCCGTTTGCGGCTGCTGCGGCTGCCCGCGGTAGATACACTCAGGCTCAACCCTCTGGCTTTTCCCCGCAACCCCTATCACCACCTGGTCAAGCATTATCAGGACGGACAACTGAAACGGGGACGCATCAACGATCCGAAATTGGACTGCGACCTAGCCCTGGAACTCTTCCGCGACCAGCAGCAAGCGTTACAGGACAAAAGCCCGGAGCTGTTAACGGCCTGGCACTGGCTGACTACAGCCAAGAACGGGGCGGGATTCGATCAAGTATTTGCGTCTGTACGCGGTTCGCCCCGCCCGTCCAACGTCGAAGCGGATGGGGTGATCCGCACTCTGCTGGCTGGAGCCGCCTGCCAGACACACGCTCGTGAGGTCATGACTGAAACCGTTGTGCAGGGCTGGGCCCTGGCCTATGCACTGGCGTGGCTGTCGGTATCCGGGGGCAACTCTGTCATGCCTCCTTGGGTTCGACACCGGTTTCCCGAAGCGGGGAGGTTGGTGCGACGGCTGCGCGACACCGCTTGTGCCGAGCCCGCCTGCGAATGGTGCCGGGAGAGGCACGACGCCCGTAAAGAGCTTACGCGCTGGTTTGGTTTTCCCGACTTCCGACCAAAGCCGGTTGACGAGGCTGGGCGGCCTTTGCAGCAGTCTGTCATCGAAACGGCGATGGCAGGCGAGAATCTGCTGGCAATCCTGCCTACGGGTGCAGGCAAATCCCTTTGCTATCAGATCCCGGCCCTGTCCCGCTACGACAAAACAGGCGCGCTGACGGTTGTGATCTCGCCATTGGTCGCGCTCATGGCCGACCAGGTGGCGGGGCTGGAAAGGCAAGGCATCGACTGTTGCGTCACAGTCAACGGGCTTCTGTCGATGCCCGAACGCGCGGATGCGCTGGACCGGGTACGCCTGGGGGATGCCGGCATTCTCCTGATCTCGCCGGAGCAGCTGCGCAGCGTCTCCTTGCGCCGCGCCCTCGAACAGCGGGAGATAGGCGCCTGGGTGATGGACGAAGCCCACTGCCTTTCGGAATGGGGGCACGACTTCCGGCCCGATTATCGCTACGTGGGACGCTTCATCCGTGAACGCGCAGGGGAAGAAGCGATTCCTCCGGTCTTGTGTCTGACCGCGACCGCCAAACCAGATGTGAAAGACGGTATCGTCGGCTACTTTCAGAAAGAAGTCGACGTCGAGTTGGAAGTATTCGACGGTGGCGCCCAACGCACCAACTTGGACTTCGTTGTAGTCAAAACCAGTAGTGCGGAAAAGCGCGCCCATGTCCATCAGATCCTGATAGCCGATCTGCCCGCAGATCAGCCGGGGGGCGCCATCGTCTACTGCGCGACACGGCGGCAAACCCAAGAACTAGCAGAGTTCTTACAAGAAAAAGGAATGGAGGCGGACTACTTCCATGCAGAAGTGCCGCCTGAAACCAAGAGGGAAGTCCAACAGAGCTTTATTCGCGGCGGGCTACGCATCATCACCGCAACCAACGCCTTTGGTATGGGGATAGACAAGCCGGACGTACGGCTCGTGATCCATGCCGACATCCCGGGATCCCTGGAGAACTATCTACAGGAGGCGGGCCGCGCTGGGCGTGACCAGCAGGCGGCGCGCTGCGTTCTACTCTACACACAAGACGATGTGGAGCGGCAATTCGGCATGTCGGCCCGTTCGCGGCTGTCACGGCGGGAAATACATGGCGTTTTGCGGGCGCTGCGAAGCTTGGATCGCAAGAAACGATTGGGCGGAGAAGTGGTAGCGACCGCGGGCGAAATCCTCGGTGAGGATGAAGACAAAGTATTCGAACGAGATTCCACTACCGACGACACGCGTGTGCGTACTGCGGTCGCTTGGCTGGAGGAGGCGGTGCTGCTAACTCGGGAGGAGAACCGGGTGCAGATATTTCCCTCCTCTCTGCGTGTGAATTCTATAGAAGAAGCTCGCGCCAAGTTCGAAAAGGCTCGTATTGCGGATGGTTATCGCCGCCAACTCCTGCCCATCTGCGAAAAGCTGCTAGAGACGAACGCGGACGAGAGTGTAACCACCGATGAGTTGATGCTCGCGTCAGGCCTAACCCCGGAAGGCGTGCGAAGCGCGCTCTACGACCTTGAGCGATTGGGCATCGCCAGCAATGATACGGTGTTGACCGCCTTCGTCCATGTAGGAGTGGCACGCTCCTCACAGAGACGCTTCCTGGACGCGATGGAATTAGAAAAAGCACTGATTGCCACGATGCAGGAAACGGCCCCCGATATGGGCAAGGGAGATACGTCGATTCTTCATCTCCGTCTCGTCACCCAAAGACTAAAGGACGACGGTCATACCTACGCCCTGCCAGAGCGAGTGCGACGCATAGTTAATAGCATCGGCGCCGACGGACGCGGCGAGGGCGGTGGCGGGGGAAGCCTCGGAGTGCGGGGACGTGATAGAGAAACCGTCCACGTGACGTTGCGGCGCGAATGGGGTGCGTTGGCGAAAACAGCCGAGTTGCGGCGTGCAGCTGCCGGTCGCCTGCTGGACCATCTCGTCAGTTGCCTGCCGCCGGGAATCCGCGGAACAGATCTGCTAGCTGAGACGACTTTGGGCAAACTGCTGTCGGCGGTCGAGTCCGATCTGACCTTAAGGAGCTCCGTCAGAGACCCCGCCAAGTTGATGGACCGTGCGCTGCTGTGGCTCCATGAGCAGGGGGTCATTCAACTGAACAAGGGCCTGGCAGTGTTCCGCCCGGCCATGACCATTCGCTTGCAGCAGGAACGGCGCGGATTCGCCGAAACCGATTTCCGCTCTCTCAAACTCCACTACGACGAACAGGTGCTGCAGATTCACGTGATGGCGGAATTCGCTCAGCAAGGCTTGGAATCGATGGCCGACGCCCTGCGCTTGGCCATGGACTACTTCAGCTTGCCTCAAGAGGAGTTTTTGCAGCGCTGGCTGCCAAATCGGGACAGAGAAATCTCGCGCCAGACCACACCTGAGTCATGGCGGACCATCGTCGAAAGCTTGAATAATCCCATCCAACGCCGCATCGTGGCAGACGATCGGGAGCGTACGAACGTCCTGGTGCTGGCTGGGCCTGGCTCCGGCAAAACGCGAGTATTGGTGCATCGGATCGCTTACCTGATACGCGTAAGGCGCGAGAACCCGCGCAGCATCCTGGCGCTCGCGTACAATCGGCACGCCGCTGTCGAAATCCGCCGCCGTTTGGCTGACTTGGTCGGCGACGATGCTCGCGGGGTGATCGTCCTAACCTGCCACGCGCTCGCAATGCGCTTGACCGGCGCCAGCTTTTCAGGGCGGGCGAACCGGCTCGACGACGAAGATTTCAAGGCAATTCTTCGCCAGGCGACCTCTCTGCTACGCGGAGAAGGACTGCCACCCGAAGAGGCGGACGAAATGCGGACTCGCCTGCTGGCAGGCTTCCGCTGGATACTGGTGGACGAGTACCAGGATATTGGTAAGGATGAGTACAACCTGATCTCCGCGCTGGCCGGCCGGACTCTTGCTGAAGAGGATGATAAGCTCAGCCTCTTCGCAGTCGGTGACGATGATCAGAACATCTATGCCTTCAGAGACGCGTCGGTCGAGTTTATCCGCCGATTCGAGGCCGACTACAACGCAAGGTCTTTCTTCCTCACCGACAACTACCGCTCCACCTCCCATATTATCGAGGCCGCCAATATGGTGATCAAGCCTGCGCGGCAACGAATGAAGACCGAGCATCCAATCCAAATTGATCGGGCACGCAGGAAAGACCAAGACGGTGGTGTGTGGATTGACCTTGACTCGGTAGCCCAAGGTCGAGTTCAGATTCTGCCGGTCGGCGACACGCCTATCACTCAGTCGCAGACGGTTATCGCCGAGCTGAAACGGTTGTCCGGTCTAACTCAGGATTGGGACTGGTCTGCCTGCGCTGTGGTGGCACGTGAATGGAGTTACCTGGACCCGGTGCGCAGTCTTTGCGAACTTGAGGGGATTCCGGTGCAGATGGCGAACGAAGAGTTCTCAAATGTCTGGCATCTGCGGGAGACACAGGCACTGGTGAACTGGCTGCGCGGACGAGACTCCCGCTTGGTGCAAAGTGAGGATCTGAAGGACTTTGTGGACGGACAGTCCCCAACTACTTGGACTGAACTGTTGCAGGAAGCGATAGCCGAGTACGAGTTGGAGACCGGAAGCGCGGAGACAGCGGCGGACCAGTTTATCGAATGGCTGGCCGAGTGGGGGAGTGATCTCCGCCGCCGTCAGCGCGGTCTGCTCCTGATGACCGCTCATCGCGCGAAGGGGCTGGAGTTCGACCACGTGGTTGTGCTGGACGGAGGATGGAATCGCCCCAGCCGCGGCGAGGATGCAGATGCCCAGCGTCGGCTGTACTTCGTGGCAATGAGCCGCGCGCGGCAGACCCTAACCTTGGCACGCTTTCCTGGCGCGCACCCATTCCAAAACGCCTTACGAAATAGCCCCTCGGTGCTGCACCGCCAAGCACCTGTTAAACTCCCACCGGCGACGCCGGAACTCGCCCGCAGCTATCGACAACTCGGCTTTAGCGACGTCTATCTGAGCTTCGCGGGGGGTAGGCCTCCCGGCCATCAAGTGCATGGCGCCATCGCCGCGCTCTCGGCGGGCGATCCATTGCAGGTGCGGGGCGAAGAGAGAAGATGGGAACTACTGGATGGCAACGGAACGGTCGTCGGACTGCTTGCCCGTGGTTTCAAAGCCCCGCCAGAAATGTGCTGCACTTCTGCCAAAGTCTTGGCCATCGCCACCTGGAGCCGAGAATATTCAGAGCCGCAATACCAAAGCCGCCATCGCTGCGACACGTGGGAAGTAGTAGTACCAAAGTTGGTGTTCGAGCCCATTTCGTGATCCCAACCCCAGCGGCCCCCTCACACCAACAACACCCCCTCATGCCGCAGCAGCCACTCCTTACGCCACAACCCGCCGCCGTAGCCAGTCAGCTTCGCCCGCCCGCCGCTGCCGATGATGCGGTGACAGGGCACGATGATGGCGACCGGATTCCGCCCGTTAGCCGCGCCCACCGCGCGCACCGCCTTGGGGTTGTCAATGGCTACGGCGATGTCCTGGTAGCTGGCGGTCTGGCCGTAGCCGACGCTGAGAAGCTGCTGCCACACCTGGCGCTGAAACGGCGTGCCCTCCAGATCCAGGGGCAGATCGAAGCAGCGTAAATCGCCGGCGAAATAGGCGTCCAGCTGACGCCGCACCTCCTCCAGCAGCGGATGCGCGCCCGCCTCCTGCGAAGATGAGGCGGCGGACCGACCTCCCACTCCGCTTACCTCTTCACCCTCTCCTGCCTGTTCCCCGGTATATTCGACTCTGCTCACCGCCGTGTCCGTGGAATGGATTTCGATAGGGCCTATAGGAGAGTCATAGTTCAATACCAATATAGACATTGCTTACTCCGTGACATTTACGATTGGAAACTTGCGATGACATAGCACCGTCGCGCGCCAAAGACCTACGCTCTTGCTGACCACTGATCACTGACCACTGCGGTTACCGCCGCAGCTGCTTGCTGCGCTGCTTGCGCGTGATGGTCATGGCCATGCCCTGCTCCCGCAGGAAATCCTGGTAAAGCCGGTAAAAGCGCTGGCGGTCCCGCTGCTGGATGACCGCGGTGACGTCCGCCGCCTCCAGCACGTAGGGATAGCCGCTGCCAACGACCGCCTCGGCCAGAACGAGGGCGACAACCTCGTCGGCGCGGCCGGACTCCAGCAGCCAGCGCGGGATCTCCAGCCGGGCCGGCGGGTTCTCCATGCTGACCCGCGCCAGGCAGAAACAGACCTGCTTATAGAAGTCGGCGCGGCCTGCATCGCTGAGACGGTCCGGGCGTGCGCATATCCAGAACGGGCTGCGATCACCCCAACCGGACAGCGTTTCTCGCAGCAGGTACGCGTCGTTGATCTGCGCCGGCGCCACCAGGCCGTGCAGCGCCGCCAGCAGGGTGACGAGGTCGCGGCTGTAGGTGTTGTCCACATAGCCGACCAGCGGCGTACGCGTACGCTCGGAGCAGGCCAGCAGCGCCTGCACAGCCTGGATATAACCGTGTTCACGGCCGGCGCGCAGCTGCCCGGCGAAGGAGATAATCAACGAGCCGTCTAGAAAACAGACCGGCCTGCGCTCAAACGGCCGTTCCGCACAGCGCTCCATGAACTCACACAGCTTGGCGCACTCAAGGATGAAGCGCTCCTGGTTCACGCGCCAGTTGGGAAAAAAGTCATCGTTACTGTCGGAGCCGAGCAGCTCGTCCGGGGCCAGCACCTCAAAGGCGATGTCCTTCTCGTAGCGTCCGGCCGCGTCACCATCCGTCGCCGTGCTGCGGTCGTTGAAGAACCAGCCGATCTGCACCGCGCCAACCGGGGGAGAGTAGTCGGTGGTGGGTACGATCTGGCTGCCGTCCACCGCCAGCGCGGGCCGGCCGGCGAGCGTCTCCAGTGCCCAGTTACGGGCCTGTTCACGGTTCTGCCAGGTCGCGCCCAGCGGGATGCGCATGCCGTCGGCGCGGTCGAACTCTGCCGTGGGCAGCGCGCCGGGCCAGGCACTATCGATGACGTCGTCGAGTTTGCGGTTCAGGGAAGCGGCTGAGTCGGTCTTCAACTCCTCCAGCCAGCCCTTCATGCGCCTCTGCTCCTCCCGCCGTTCGTGGTCGTATGCAGAGAACAGCCCCTTCTTCCGGTCCAACGCGGCCACCGCCGCGCTTCGTACAAACATTCAGTGTCACCTCAACAAGATATGGACATCGGCTCTAATGCATTGCTTGTAGCATGCAGACTGACTCCTGCTACGGACGGCTCCAACTCAGACATCGACAGTATAGCACATCCGTGCACATTTTACCTTACGCAGTCCGGCTATGTTATTATAGTGTTACACTGGCCACGGTTGTCATTTAGATTCTTGCCGCGTTGGACAGAATATGAACATTTTGTGGAGACCCCACCATGCTGAAGCGTATACATATACATGGCTACAAGTCTCTTGAAGACGTAGAGGTGAATCTGTCCCAGCTTGTGGTCCTGTTCGGACCCAATGCGGCCGGCAAGAGCAATTTCCTGGACTCGCTGCAACTGCTGTCAAAACTGGGGACGAGCCGGACTCTCAAGGAGGCCTTTGATCCTCCCTACCGGGGCAAGCCGCTCGAGTCCTTTACCATCGGGGAAGGAGGAATCAAGGGGCTACTTGAACAGGAAAGTCTACGCTTCTCCATCGAGGCTGATCTGAGTCTTTCGGATGCCGTGATCGACGCGGTCAACCGGCAGATACGGGAGATGCGCCGTCCGAGCGGCGAAAACGGGTTGAGTGAAGGAACCAGGGGCCCCGCTCCCGTACGCGAACGGGAGTTGCGCTACCGCATCGAAGTTGAAATGCTGCCCCAGTCGGGTGTCCTGCGCGTGGCCGACGAATACTTGGCCGCATTGAACGCCAAGGGCGAGCCTACCGGCAAGCGCAAGCCTTTCATTGAAGGGCAAGGTGAGAAGATACACTTGCGATTGGAAGGGCAGGCGCACCCCACCTACTATGATCGTTACCTGGACCACAGCATCCTCTCGATGCCGCATTATCCTCCGCACTACCCGCACCTGGTGGCGGCACGGCGCGAGCTGGAAAACTGGTTGTTTTTCTACTTCGAACCGCGGGAACGCATGCGCGCGGCCAATCCGGTCAAGGAGGTGCGTCATCTGGGACTGATGGGGGAGGAGCTCGCCGCCTTTCTGAACACGATGAAGTCCCTTGACGCCAGTCGGTTCAAGGCGGTCGAAAAGGCGCTGCATACCCTTTTGCCCAATTTCGATGGTATTGAAGTCGATGTGAGCGACCTCGGCGAGGTCGAACTACGCCTCAACGAAGGCGGTGTAGCAATGCCGGCTCGCGTCCTCTCTGAAGGCACGTTGCGGCTGCTTGGCCTGTTGGCACTGACCGGGGTTGAAAATGCCCCGGCGCTGGTCGGGTTCGAAGAGCCGGAGAATGGCGTCCACCCTCGCCGGATCCGGTTGATCGCGGAGTTCCTGAAAACACAGGAAATCCTCAATCAGACACAGCACATCATCACAACGCACTCGCCGATCCTTCCCGATCTGCTGGCCGATGAATGTCTATATGTGGTACGCCGCCTGGATCGCCGCACCCGCATTGAGCCCTTTGCCACAGATTGGGGGCCACTGGGGCGAGGCAGCGATATCGATAGGGCTTTCTGTGACGAACAAGAGGAACTCCCCGTGTCGGCACGCATGATACGGGGAGATTTTGATGCGTAGTATCGCTCTCTTTGTCGAAGACGACGCGCACGAAAAGATTATCGGCGCAATCGTATGGAAGATCGCTGCAGAATTCGA
The DNA here is from genome assembly GCA_011523365.1 of Caldilineaceae bacterium. Classification (GTDB taxonomy): domain Bacteria; phylum Chloroflexota; class Anaerolineae; order Caldilineales; family Caldilineaceae; genus Bin5. The sequence goes on along the minus strand of WTGY01000034.1, from coordinate 2,861 downwards.
TTTCAATGTAAAGTTCGATTGGCGAAACGCTGTCGGTGGACACGGCAAAGTTATCGCCGAGCTTAAGGTTTATATACGCGATCTGGGGCGGCAGGGCGCTCCCTGGCCAGACCTGATTGTCGTCGCCACTGACGCCAACTGCAAAGGACTGAACGAACGCAGCAGGGAAATCGGTCCCCCGGATGCCCCGGCGCCTGTTCTCCTTGCCGTTCCCGATCCGCACGTTGAGCGCTGGCTGCTCCTCGACGGCGCCGCTTTCAGAGCAGTGTTCGGCCGTGGCTGTCAGGCGCCGGATCGCAAGTGCGTCCGTAAACTATACAAACGAAAGTTGATCGAAGAGATTCGCGCCGCGGGCGGCACACCCTTTCTCGGAGGCATTGAGTACGCCGAAGATATCGTACATCACATGGATATCGACCGCGCCGCACAAGCGGATGAATCGTTGCAGCGCTTCGTCAGGGACTTGCGTTCCACGTTTCGAAGTTGGCAGGTGTGATTGGGGACAAAAACATCGCACCGGAGTCGGTTTTTGCTGTTTGTCCATTTGCAGTTCACGTCGTGACCTGGCTCTATGCAATTCGTCCCCTGCCGCACAGCCTACGTTCTTATCGTTACCTTCACCATGAATCAGCCACAGCCATTGGTTCTCACGTCCCCCAAAGCAGAGGAGAGCGTGAAGAGAAGAGCGGCGAGAATCGCCCACCCCGCGTACGGCGCGCTGGGGTTCGGCCTTCTGTTGCTGCTGACCCTGCTGGCCGCCTGCAGCGGGCTGCGTCCCTCGACCGTGGAAGAGGAAGACCCGCTGGCCGCGCTCGGCGCGATGCCGCATTATGAGATCGAATTCTCTCTCAGCGACGATCTCATCTTTCTGCAGGGGTCGGCGCGTGTGCGCGTCCCCAACACCAGCGACGACCCCTGGACGCACCTGGTCTTTCGCCTCTACCCGGCGTTGCCCCACTACAACGGCGAGTTCAGCATTCAGAACGTGACGGTCGAGGGCAGCACCGCACCCTTCGTCTACCTGGAGCAGAACACGGCTATACGGGTGGATCTGCCGCGGGCGCTGCTGCGCGGGCAGACGACGAATGTCTACCTGAGCTGGCAGCTGCGCATCCCCCACTGGGGCGCGGATACGACGGGGGCCTACCGTCTCTTCGGCCTCAGCCAGGAGTTCCTGAGCCTGCCGCTCTTTTACCCCTCTCTTGCCGTTTACCTGCCGGGGCCGACCGCGGCCAGCGGACGCTGGTGGCTGGAGCGGGGTACCAGCCGCGGGGACGCGGCCTTCAACTACATCTCCCAGTTCGTCGTTACCGGCACCCTCCCGATCGATCAGATCCCCGTGGCCAGCGGCCAGTTGATCACCTCCACAGTCATCGGTGAGCAGCATATCCAATACCGGTGGGAGACGGAGCTGTCGCGCGAGTTCTTCGTCCACATGAGCGACCGCTTCCAGTCCGACAGTCTGGACGCATACGGCACACGCGTCACCAGCTACTGGCTGCCGGAGCATGAAGAGGCGGGGCGGGCCGTTCTGCAGCACACCGCGGCCGCGCTGCGGGTGTACAGTGACTGGTTTGGACCCTATCCCTACCCGGACCTGCGCGTGGCGTCGGCGCCGATCAGCTTCCGGGGGATGGAATACCCGCAGGTCTTCTTATTGGGCGTGCAACTGTATGACCGGTACCGGGACCAACTGGAGATACGGGCGGTCCACGAAGTCGCGCATCAGTGGTGGTACCAGCTTGTCCACAACGATCCGGTCAACCAGCCCTGGGTTGATGAGGGGCTGGCCGAATACTCCAGCCGCATCTACTATGAGGCGGTGCACGGTCCGGACGCGGCCGACATTCTGGAATACCGCCGCTGGCAGGCGGTCGTCGACGGGCTGATCAGCCGCGAAGAGGACGCGGCGCTCGCGCAACCGGTGACAGCCTTTGCAGACGGAAGGATTTACGAGGGAATCGTTTACGGCAAGGGCGCGCTCTTTTTCTCCGCGATCCGCCGTACGCTGGGAGAGCGGGCGTTCAAGCAGTTTCTCCAAAACTATCTGGCCGACTATCAGTACAAGATCATAACGCCCGCGGATATGCTGACGGCGTTGCGCGGGGTCGACCCGGAGGTCGCGGACGTGCTGTTCAACGATTGGATCGGGCCGCTGGCGAGCCGGCCGCCGCTAGGTGCGGCGCGCCAGACCGAGTGAGCACCGCACGGGCGCAGGAATCGGCAACGGGCACGCAGGCGAGCTGAGCAATGGCGAACGTTCTTTGGATCGGCCTGGGCGCGGTGCTGGGCGCGAACGCCCGCTACTTCGTCAGCCTGTGGCTGGCAGCGAAGTTGGGGCCGGCCTTCCCCTATGGGACGCTGACCGTCAATGCCGCCGGCAGCCTGCTGCTAGGCTTCCTGGTTGCGGCCGCCTCCCACTATCTTTCCCTGTCACAGCAGCTGCGGCTGCTGCTGTTTGTCGGTTTCCTCGGCTCCTTCACCACCTTCTCCACCTTCGCCGTCGAGAGCATCGACCTCTGGCAGAACGGCCGCGTCTGGGCCGGTCTGGTCAATATCCTCGCCAACAACGGCCTCAGCCTCCTCTGCGCGGCGCTCGGCATCCTGCTGGCCGGTCAGTTGCATAAACTGTGACCCGAACAGTCGAAGAATAGCCCAGGGTGCAGTCCAATTTGGGGGCGGGGAAGGGCAGGCACAAGGCCGGCACCTACGGAGACTTGATGGGACTGGCGGGACGTGATCTGGCGGGACTCTTTCGATTAGGCACCTGTCACCAATGTCGACACCAGGTCGACGAGGCATGTTGTTGGAGGGGGCGTTGCGGGGGCGGAGCCCCCGCACAAGGGAGGGCCGAATAGGCC
>WTGY01000083.1:1162-15845 GCA_011523365.1 Caldilineaceae bacterium | reverse complement strand
CCCGCACAAGGGAGGCCGCTTGCGGCCGACCGCCCAAAAAAGCGAGGAGAGAGGGGAGAGGAGAGAGAAATCTATCTCTCTCCTCGAATAGAGTTGGGATTTGAGCGGGGTCAGGTGGTCGGAAGGATGTTTTGGGGATGTGTTCCAGGGTGGGGATTGAGAGATGAGCGGGTGTAGAAGGGGGGGCCTATGACGACAACGCTGCGCCAACCGGACGTGAGCAAGATGCGGCAGACCGACGTTGGGCCCATAATTCAGCTGCTTAACAGTTCCCACTGCGTCGAGATAACTGGTTTCAGCAATGTGGGCAAGTCCTCTCTGATGCGGGCGCTGGCGCATGCGGACGTCTGGCTGCAACAGCTGGGCGAAGCAGGAAGCGCGTTTCTGCCGGTCTACATCGACTGCAACCGCATGTTGGAGATGACGGAGCAGGGGTTTTACGAGCTGGTGCTGCGATGTCTACGGGAAAGCGGCCCAGCCCTGGCGGGAAACCAGGCGCTGCAGGACGCCTACGAGGCGCTGGTGGCGCCAGCAAACGTCTTTCAGGTGCCCCTGAGTTTCAGCAACGGGCTCAACGCCGCTCTCCTCGGTTCAGAATACAAACTGATCCTGATGTTTGACGAGTTCGACGAGCCATTTCAGCAGATCGACACGCGTGTTTTTCTCAACCTGCGGGCCAAGAAGGACCGGTTCGGCAGCCGGCTTGTCTTTGTGACTGCAACGGTACGGCCCCTGGCAACTCTGCGTCCAGGCGATCACAGCGGCGAATTTGGTGAACTGTTCTCGCATCATCCCTGGCATCTTGCTCCGCTTCCCCGCCATGACGTGGCGCAACACCAGCGCCAAATTGCCGCGCAGAATGGCGCCGTTCCGTTTGAAGAAGATATCGACTTTGTCTACCAGTGGACGGGTGGGCATCCGGGCTATCTGGCGGGGGTCAACAGGATTATCGGGCGTGCGGAAGAGGGGTTAGCCGGAGAGAGCGGAAGCGAGCAGAATCGCTTCATCTTTCTCAGGGGAGTGATCGATCTGGTCCGCGGAGATTCGACCCTGCATACTGAGAGCGAGAAGATCTGGAACAGCTGCACGGCAGAGCAGCAAGAGGCCCTGCGCCTGCTGTTCTCAGGGCTGGATCCTGACGCGTTCACATTGTCGCAGTTGATGAAGCAGCACGTGCTGGTTCAGGAGCGGGAAGAGCTGCGTGCATTCTGCCGTCTTTTCGCCGAGTACGTTCTGGCGCACCAGACCACGGCGACTTTCGGAGAAGGGCTGCGTGTGGATGAAGAGAGCGGAGAAGTGACGGTAGGCGGCCGTCCGATTGACCTCACGCAACTTGAATTCCGGTTGATCAGATTGCTCTACCGGATGAGCAACAGCATCGTAGACAAGTACGAGATTGTGGAAGGGGTGTGGGGAGACGAACACATGCTGGAAGTTGACGATGCCCGCATTGAGAAGCTGGTCAGCCGATTGCGGCAGAAGGTTGAGCCGGACCCGTCGACTCCCGTGTACATCACCACCGTTCGAGGAAGGGGATACCGCCTGGTTGTCGACTGAACGATCGGAAGTCAGTTGCACGCAGGATGATAGCGGGATGGCAAGCAGTACTTTGCAGTGCGAAAGTGGGCGCAAGATTTTGTTGGCTTCCCCCTTCGGTCTATACTATTCTCTGTTCATGAATTGCAGCCCGGCTTGAGGAATTGAAACGGTTGCCTGCAGTTGCGTGAGAGCGGTATCAAATCATTTCTACAAGGCAGAATGGTTCTATGGCTGAATCCCTACAGGCAGATGAGATCCGTGAGGCGGTGACCTTCAGAGGGAGACCGAAGTCGATGGTTTCGGCGTCCGCCCTGCTCATCGCGGGCATTTTGACATTCACGATGGGGATTGACCGGCTTTTCTTTGTGGAGGCCATGGCGTGGACTTTCCTGATCTGGGGGGCATTACTCCTCTACGGGCACATCATCGACATCGGTACCGTTTACGAAGTTTCGGATGAAGGGCTTGTGATCAGGAGCCCGTTGCGATTCTGGGCTCTATCGCGCAAGTGGGCGTGGGGGAACATGACACGCCTGGACGTGGTCGTGCGCAGACGGGAAGCAAGCGCGGCCGACGTGGACTTGCAGATCCATTACACTCCGGAAGACTCGACCGTGCTGTTTCGCGAGGACCTTCCCTTTATCCCTGAACTGGCCGAGGAGATCGCCAGCCGGGCGGGATTGACGCCGGAGAGACGGCAGGCCATGCAGAGCTTCGATTCGATACCGCAGGACGAGAAGGGTTCTTATACCTGGAATTAGCCCTCCCCACTCCAATCTCACGCACCGACGCAAGGGCAGGCGGCTCTTTACTCCACTAGATGCCCTGGTGTGCGGAGATGTCCATCAGGTAGATCTGACGTCCGTCGCCCCCATGCACTGAATCGACTGTGATCAGCCTCCCATCATGGCTGGAGCGCGGGTGCAGATCGCAGCGCCACTCGCCCGTATACTCCGGGTATGAGGCGAATTCTCCCAGTTCCTTCCTCTCGCCACTCTCCACATTGTAGAGATACAGCTCCTGGACCCTGCCCTCGCCCCTGGGCACGGGATAGGTGTCGTTGAGAATCCAGTTTGTGTCGGCAAGATAGGTGCAGTGGCCGTTCAGCTTCATCACGCCTTTGCCGATTACTTTCACGTCCTGCGTGAGGTCGCGGTAGATGTAGAAGGCGTCTCCGTGTGAGGGATGGCGGGCCCATGCCAGGATGTGTTCGGGGTCGCGCCAGATGAAGTGGGAGGTGTGGCCGTACTGGTCGACGGGGTAGATGTCGGAGCCGTCAGCGGCGGCGGTCATCATGCGCGTACTGAAGCCGGCGTCGCCGAACCGCCAGCGGTGCAGGAAGATGAAGCGTGAGCCATCGGTATTGAAGAGCAGGTGGTTGAAGTAGTGTCTGGCTCCACTGATATCCATGTGGGGATAGGGGATAGCGGCGACCTGGGCGATGGAGATGATCAGCGAAGCCTGGCCGGTCTCGAGGTCGACACGGTGGATTCCTACGTCTTCGGGGGCCAGTAGGTCGAAGTTGGGGTCGGGGATGCCGGCGTAGCCGTAGCCGGGCCGCATGTGGTTGATGCGGCGGAAGTCGGCGCCGATGGCGGTGCGGCCGTCGGGAGAGACGGTATAGACCGGGTATCCGACCGTGCGCTTCTTGCCCGAATGTACGTCTAAAATGCGGCACACGAACTGGTCGTCCACTCGATCGTTCCAGATAACCTGCCTGTCCGAGCCTGGAATCCACTGGAGCATACAGCCCTGTTGCCAGCACCAGGCCCTGGTTTCGCCCAGTTCAATCCAGCGGTTGCCGTCGGCAAGGTCGATCATGCCGATGCCGATCACATCATCTGCGTTCGGCGAGCGATGCTCAAAATCGACCTCCATGCCGAGTACATAGCGGCTGGAGGGATCGAACTGCAGCTTGTCATAGTAGCCGAACCAGTGGTGCCTGGGCCCGGAAGTTATGGGGCGCATAGTCATCAGCGCATTCTCCTCAATTGATTTCGGTTGGGTCTATGCGGTACCGGCGCCGGCCAGGTCCAGCTCTTCGGCAAAGTGACAGGCAACGTAGCGGAGGTCAGCGACGTTGCGGAGCTCAGGTGTTTCCTGATGGCAGCGCTCCTGGGCGTAGCGGCAGCGGGGGTGGAAGTAGCAGCCTGAGGGCGGGTTGGAGGGGTCGGCTACCTCTCCCTCGAGGACGATACGCTCCTGCCGGCTGTGGGCCGGGCCCGCGACGTGAACTGCGGAGAGTAGAGCCTCTGTGTAGGGATGGAGCGGCTGCCGATACAGATCGTCGGCATCTGCAAGCTCTACCAGCTTGCCGACGTACATGACTGCCACGCGGTCGCTGATGTGCTTGACAACGCCGAGGTCATGGGCGATGAACAGGTAGGTCAGGTCCAGTTCGCGCTGGAGGAATTTGAGGAGGTTGAGAATCTGCGCCTGCACGGAGACGTCGAGTGCGGAGACCGGCTCATCGGCGATGACGAGGGTGGGATTGAGGATGAGGGCGCGTGCGATGCCGATGCGCTGGCGCTGTCCGCCGCTGAAGGCATGGGGGTAGCGGGTTATGTACTCGGGGCGCAGGCCGACAAGGCGCAGCATCTCCACGACACGGTCCTCGAGTTCGGAGCCTTTGCCCATGCCGTTCAAGCGGAGAGGTTCGCCGATAATGTCTAGGATGGTTTTGCGGGGATTCAGCGAGGAATATGGGTCCTGAAAGATCATCTGCAGGTGGGAGCGTACGGGCCGGAGGGCGGTGTTGTCCAACGTTGCCAGATTGTAGTTTTCACCCTCTTCACCTTGAGGACGAAACTGAATTGTGCCGGCCGTGGGTTCGTAGAGTCGCATGATCAGCCGGCCGACGGTGGTCTTGCCGCAGCCGCTTTCGCCGACGAGTCCCAGCGTTTCGCCCTTTTGGAGCGCGAAATCGACGCCATCCACGGCTTTGATATGGCTGACGACCTTTGAGAAGAGTCCGGCTGAGATTGGGAAGTGTTTTTTCAGCCCGTCTACTTCCAGAAGTGGAGAGCTGTCTGAAACGCTATTGATGGCTTGTTTCCTCTGCGACTGGGGAGCTTTCCTGTTGTGCGTGTTCCGTATAGAGGAGGCAACGCACCTCGCGGTTGTCTTCCAGAGTGATCGGCTGGGGCACGATTTCGTCGCAGACGCCGGCGATGAAATCGGCGCAACGGGGATGGAAAGGACAGCCATTGAGCGTGCTGTAGGGGTCGGGAACTACGCCGCGGATGGTTTGGAGCCACTCTCGCTTCTGGTCCATGCGGGGCAGGGACTCGAGCAGAGCGATGGTGTAGGGGTGCTTGGGGTCGCGGAAGATGTCGGCGGCGGCGCCGCGCTCGACGATCTTGCCGAGGTACATGACCGCCACTTCGTCGGCCATGTCGGCGACGACGCCCAGATCGTGAGTGATGAACATGATCGCCATGTTCAGCTCGGCCTGCAGACCCTGCATCAGTTCAAGGATCTGGGCTTCGGTCGTAACGTCCAGCGCGGTGGTGGGTTCGTCTGCGATGAGAAGACTGGGGTGGCAGGAGAGGGCCATGGCGATCATCACACGCTGGCACATGCCGCCGCTGAGCTGGTGAGCGAATGCGTTCATGCGCTGCTCCGCCAGAGGAATATGCACCTGCTGCAGCATGTCGATGGCGATATCTTCGGCTTCGGACTGCGTTACGGGTTGATGCAGCAGGATATTTTCGGTTATCTGGTCGCCGACTTTATGGACAGGGCTAAGAGAGGCGCGGGGCTCCTGGAAGATCATTGCGATTTCGCCGCCGCGGATGGCGCGCATTTCTGTTCCGGTAGCGGGAAGCTGCAGCAGGTCCACGACGGTGCTCTGCCCGTCTTCGTCAGGTCTGGTGTAGAGGATTTCGCCGTCTACGGTGTGTCCAGGCGGCCGTACCATGCGCATGATGGAGCGTGCGGTGACGCTTTTGCCGCAGCCGCTTTCGCCAACCACGCCGAGGACCTGGCCGCGACGGATCGAAAAGGTTGTGCTGTCTACGGCCTTGGCGACCCCTTCGGCCATAAAGAAGTGGGTCTGCAAGTCTCTTACTTCAAGCAGTGTGTCCATCGGCTGAACTGGAACTGTTGGCTGATAGATGGAAGCTGGACGGAAAGCGGAACTGGGACGGCTTCATTTACAGGTCGGCGTACGGGTCGGCTGCGTCGCGGAGGCCATCGCCAATGAAGTTGAGGGCCAGCACGGTGACGACGACGAACATGGCGGGCCATAGGATCCAGGGGTGAATGGCGATTTCAACGACCTGTTGTGCGTCCTTGAGCATTACACCCCAACTGACCGTCGGCGATACGAGTCCCAGGCCGAGAAAGCTGAGCGCGGTTTCTCCGATAATCATGCCGGGTATGGCGAGGGTGATGTCCACCAACACGTAGCTCATGAAGGAAGGCACGAGGTGCTGCCAGATCAGGTACCACTGGTTGGCGCCGGCAGATTGGGCGGCGAGGACGAAGTCCTCATTGCGCAGGGAGAGGAATTTGCCGCGCACCACCCTTGCCAGAGTCGTCCAGGCGAGGAGGGAAAGGATGATGGTAATGCCGAAATAGACTCGCGTCTGCGGCCAGTCGGCCGGCATGGCAGCGGCCAGTCCCATCCAGAGAGGGATTGTCGGGATGGAGCGAATGAATTCGATCAGTCGCTGGATCAGGTTGTCTACAAGGCCGCCGTACAGCCCGGACAGGCCCCCCAGTAGCAGTCCGATGACGAGGGCGATGGTAACGCCGACCAGACCGATGGTCAGGGATATGCGGCCTCCGTGCAGTGCGCGCCCAAAGATATCACGCCCGAACTTATCGCCCCCGAGAAGGAAGATCGGGCCGACCTCTTCGGCATTTTCGACGCCAAAGAGATGCCAGTCCATTCTGAAAATGCCCCACAGCTTGTAAGGATCCCCTTTCACGAAGAACTGAACCGGGTATTGCTGGCTGCGGTCTTCGACAAAGTCGCGTGTAAACGTTTCCTTGTTTGTTTCGATCGTGACCGCGTAAACGAAGGGTCGACGCCAGCTGCCGTCATCGGCCCGAATGTGAATTTCCCTTGGGGGGAGGTAGAGATGCTTGTTGAAGCGATGGGTCTTGTCGTAGGGCGAGATGATGGGGGCGAGGAGTGCGGAGAGGTAAAGGAGAACCATGAACCACATTGAGAAGACGGCCATCTTGTTGCGCCGGAAGCGGAGCAACATCAACTGGCGCGGGGTCAGGAACTGTGTTCTGGACTCGCCAATGGTTCCCTCGGCTTCGAGGAGGTCGGAGATGTTTCCCCTCTCATAGGGGGAGGCGGCACGCGGATCGGCTGCGCTGGTCATGTTGTTCCCCGTTCCCCGTAACGTATGCGCGGATCGACCCATGCGAGGAGGATATCCGAGATCAGGGTTCCGATAAGGGTGAGCGTGCTCAGAATCATGATCATGCTGGCGGCGAGGTATAGGTCCTGGGACATCAGGGCGCGCCAGAGCAGGGGCCCGGTGGTTGGCAGATTCAGAACGAGAGCCACGAGAACGGTGCCGGAGACGATTTCGGGAAGACGCCAGCCGATGGTGCTCAGAATCGGGTTCAGGGCAACGCGCACAGGGTATTTCATGGTGAGCCGACCTTCTCGCAGGCCCTTAGACCGCGCGGTTTCCACATAGGGGCGTCCGATCTCGTCCAGAGTCGTTGCGCGCATCACGCGGATGGTACCGGCGGTGCCGGCGGTGCCGACGATCACGACCGGCAACCACATGTGCTTCAGCATGTCCCAGACCTTTGCTACGCTCCAGTCTGCATCCAGGTACTCAGTGGAAAAGAGACCGCCTGCGCTGGCCCCGAAGACTTTTATGCCTATATACATGAATATGAGGGCCAGGAGGAAGTTGGGCGTTGCCAGGCCGATGAAACCGATGAAGGTAAACAGGTAGTCGGCCAGGCTGTACTGGCGAACGGCTGAGTAGATGCCGATGGGGATGGCCATAGCGTAGACGAAGAGGAGGGTGAAGAAGGACATGATCATGGTCAGCATCAGGCGTTCGCCGATCAGCCGGTTGACCGGGCGATCCCAGTAAAAGGAGAGCCCCATATCGCCTTGCACGAAGTTCGTGATCCACTTGATGTATTGAATGTATCCGGGCTGGTTCAGGCCATAGTGCTCTTCCAGTGCGGCGATTTCCTCCTCGCTCAGTTCTTCACCGGCCGCGGCAAGGTTGGCCACGTAGGTCGTGACGTAGTCACCCGGCGGGAGCTGAATGATGGTAAAGCTGACGATGGAGATCAGGATCAGGGTCGGGATCAGCTGTATGACCCGCCGCAGAATGTACTCACGCATAGCCCAAGTTTCAGAAGGCAAGGGCCAGAAGACAGCGACTCGTAGCAACGAGCCACCATCCACTGGCCGAAAGTTGGCGTTAACTCTGCTTATAGAAGAACTGCTCAGGATGGACAGGCACTGCCCGAATGACGGAGAAACCCCATACGCCGTCGTCGGGGAAGTTGGTCAGGTTCTTCTTCATGACGACAGGCTTGGGGATGCCGACGGTGCCGAAGCCGGGCAGGAAGTCGTAGAACCATTCCCACAGCTCGCGGGCGATGGCGACGTGCTCTTCTTCGGAGACGGCGTCGATCATTTCCTGCCAGCGGTGATAGACCCAGGCGACCTCGTCCGGGGGTTCGACGGCGATTTCGCTTTCCTGGTCGCCGTCGAGCCAGATGTCATAGCCCTTGCCCCAAGGGACGTTGCACTGTCCGGGGTGGTTGAGCCGCGAGCACCAGACCCAGGTAATGTCAGAGATATCACCTTCCCAGCCTGACATCCCCATATCGTTGGCCGCTACGAGCTCGTTCAGATGGGAGCGGTTAATCGGCCGGATAGTGGGGTCGAGACCGACGCCGCGCCACTGCTCAACAACCAGCTCAAACACGTCAATGATGTCGGCCTGCTCCGTATCCAGCTGGATGACCCAACTCACGCGCGAGCCGTCCGCGAAGAGGCGGTAGCCGTCGGAGTCCTTTTCCGTGTAGCCGGCCTGGTCGAGCAGATTCATGGCCATGTCGGGGTCGAACTGTGCCCAGTTGTCCTCATCGCCTTCCTGGTAGTATTTGGAATTGGGCCAGGCCGCCCACTGGCGCGGCTCGCCCAGACCGAAGTAGACGACGTCGTTGATCTCTTCGCGATTGATCGCTATCGACATCGCGTGACGTACGTCCTTGTTGGAGAAGAATTCCCGCACCTGCGGGTCCTTGTGGGTATGGTTGGGCACAATGATGGTACGACCGGGGAAGGTCGACTTCCACATCTTGATCTTCAGGTCCGCCGACTCCAGGTTGGCCTGGTAGAGCTCCATGTTGGCGAGGTCTGCCTGGCGGCCGGAGAACTCCAGTTCACCGGCGATCAGTTTGGCGTTGGCGACTTCGCGGTTGTCGATGACAAAGACGATCGTCTTGTCGATGTAGGGGAGCTGGTTGCCCTCGGTGTCCACCTTCCAGTAGTAGGGATTGCGTTCGTAGGTGTGATGGTCGGGGGCGTCGTCGACGCGAATGAAGGCGGTCATGCCGGGCAGTCCGACCTGTGCCGGAATGGTCGAACCGACTCGACCCTTATCGCGGAGGAGCTGGTGCCACTCTTCAAAACCAGCATCTTCGGTCATAGCGGCGATCTCGTCGGCGTCGCCGTAGTCGGGATGGAACTGCTTCAGATAGTGGGCCGGCTGCCAAAGGCCACCCTGCGAACCGGCGTAGAAGGTCTCGTGCAGAACGATCAAAGGATACGGCTTGCTGAAGGAGAGCTTGATAGTGTAATCGTCGATCTTCTCCATTTCCAAGGGGTCGCCGGCGGCCGATGCTCCTGCTTTCCAGGAGGATGGCGGGCCACCGGGGGCGTACTCGTCGTTGAGCCAGAGGTCATGCCAGGAGAAGATGAAGTCGTCGGCGCTGAAGGGGGCGCCGTCCGACCACATGAGACCCTCGCGCAAATGCAGGATCTGCTCGGTGGCGTCCTCGTTGAACTCCCAGCTTTCGGCCAAGCCGCTGGTGATGGATGAGAAGTCGGGGGCGATGCGCAGGATGAGCTCGGTGCCCATGACGGCCTGTGGGTCGCCAAAGAGGTGATTGGGATTGCCGATGGCAACGCGGGTAGTGCCGCCGTACTGGCCGATTTCGTCCAGGGGTTCGATGACCACAGGATTGGCAGGGAGGCGCTCATCGACCGGCGGCAGCGTGCCGGCTGCGACGCGCTCGGCGAGCAGAGGCGACTCGTTGTACCTGGACATTGAGGCTGAATCGGCGGCGGGGGCCTCCGCGGCGGGGGCTTCGTCGGCGGCCTGGGGTTCGGCGTCTGCGTCGGGTGCGCCGCAGGCAGCCACAACTGCGGCAGCGGCCGAGAGACCGCTCATCCGCAGGAATGTTCTACGATCCATTCCGTCCTTCATAATGTTCAGTTCCTTTCGCTTGAAATGAAGAAAGAGAAGCTTTTGGAATCTCAGGGAAAGTGTCTGTGCAGAGATTGCCCCGAACGAGGCAGTCTACGGGCCCATATCGACAGTAGTATTGGAGACGGTCAACATGACCCATTCCATCATGCCACGCCAGTATTCATAGCGCTCGGTCGTGGCCCCCTGAATCACGACCGAGTACAGATATTTCTCGGCGCAGAAGAGACGGGCGCGGCGGCGGCGGGTGGTCCCATCCTGCACGAAGGTGCAGACCCACTCCCGGCACCAGTCGCCCACATCGTCGAGGACATCCAGCCTCTCGACCACGCACTCATCAAGTTGGTTCAGCCCTTCCTCGATTCCTTCGGCGAGCAGCGAGCTCTCCTCGGGCGCCAGCGGCTGACCCATGTCCTGGACAGTGATGGAGATGAAGGTGGCCTCATCGGACGGATCCGGATAGAGGCTTACGGCTGGATGGGGCGTATCCGTCTCCTGGAGCTGCCATTCAGGCGGATACCAGAAAGTGGGGTGGCCGGCGGCGTGCTTGTAGGTCTTGACGGAGGTGAATCGCGGACGGGCCGGCTGTTCGGTCGATGCCATAGGGGTTGTCAGTCTCAGCTGGTGGTCGCCGGATTTGGACGGCGCATCAGTGTGTGAGGGATTACAATTGCTGTTGCGCCGTCCGTATTGGTTGTACGAAAACGGGATTTTGTGTGCGAGAGCGTGCTCACGTACGCTCTCGCATGTTTCCCGTACTCTACCTCGTCCTACATATGGTTCTCAGGATCTTCCCAGGAGAGCAGCTGCGGATTCAGGAAGTGCTCGTCCTCCAGCCCGTCATTGACCGGCTGGCCTCCGATGTAGTTGTGCATCTGGTTTTTCATGATGATCAGGGCCGGCGACTGTCCGAGGTAGCCGACGATCGGGATCTCTTCGGCCCAGATGTCCAGAATCTGGAAGAACAGTTCGTCGCGTCTGGCAGGATCCGGATCTGAGCTGACCTGGTCCCAAAGCTCCCAGATTTTCCACAGAAAGTGGCCGTCAGGCGGCGGTTCGCCGTTGGCGTCGTTCTCGTCGACCTTCCAGCGGCCGAAGGCGCCGGCCCAGGGGCGGTCGAGCTCGGTGCCGATCCAGGGTGAGGGCGTGAGAATCGGCAGGAGGTCGCGGTACCCGCCCCAGTAGACGGCGTCCTGGGTATTGGCAGACCAGTGCTCGGTGTAGAGCGAGCGCTCCATGCCTTTGTAGGTGGCCTTGAGGCCAATGTCAGCGTAGTACCTAATGATGGTGAGGACCGAGTCTTCTTCGGGCGTGCCGGGCTGGGAGGTGCCCTCGATGATGAAGCTCAGCGTCTCGCCGCTGCCGTCCTTCCAGAGCCTGAAGCCGTCGCCATCGCGCTCGGCGTAACCGGCGTCGTCGAGGAGCTGGTTGGCGCGGTCGGGGTCGTACCCGGCGTAGGCTTCGGTCAGTTTGGCGTAGTACTGGGGCGACTGATCGAGGGGACTGTACTGACGCGGTGTCAATAGGCCGTCCCACACGAGCTCGTTGAGCGCTTCGCGGTCGACTGCCAGCGACATGGCGATGCGCACGTCGCGGTTCTGGAACAGTTCGCGCACGCGTGGGTCCTGTGCGCCCTGATTGGGGGTCACGACTTCATGCCGGGTCGAGGTACCGATGATGACTCGGTATTCGCCGGCATCTTCATTCTCTTTGTAGAGGGTGAAGTTGCCCGTCTGGATGTGACGGGACTGGAAGTCGACCTCGCCGTTGATGACGCGCAGGTTGAATACGTCGTTGGTGTCGAAGAGGCGGTGTGTCACCTTGTCGATGTAGGGGAGCTGCTTGCCCTCCTCGTCCACCTGCCAGAAGTAGGGGTTGCGCTCCATGAGGAACAGCTCGGAGGAGAGCTCGTTCTTGGACAGCCAGGGGCCGATGTTGGGCCGGTCCGGGTTCAAGTACCACCAGTTGCGGTCGACGTAGTACTGGTCCCAGGAGTCGACGCCGGCCTCATCGATTTGGGCTTCGAGGCCTTCCTTGTCATCGGTCAGATCGATGTGGAACTGCTGCATGTAGTGGCCCGGCGAGAAGCAGTGGGAGCGGGTCACGTCGAAGGCGAAGAGGGGCTTGGGATGTTCGAAGGTCATCATGACCGTGTTGTTGTCGGGGGCAGACACGACCATGGGTACGCGCGGTGTGCCTGTTCC
The DNA here is from genome assembly GCA_011523365.1 of Caldilineaceae bacterium. Classification (GTDB taxonomy): domain Bacteria; phylum Chloroflexota; class Anaerolineae; order Caldilineales; family Caldilineaceae; genus Bin5. The sequence continues at coordinate 3,670 of WTGY01000083.1, read as the reverse complement.
CCAGCGAATCGAGACTGCGGGGGTCAGGTCTTCGTTGGAGAAATGGTTTTCGTACCACCACGTGAAGCTTTCGCTGTCGAACGGTGAGCCGTCCGACCATTTCAGCCCCTCGCGCAGGTTGAATGTCCACACGGTGGCGTCATCGTTGGTTTCCCAGGATTCGACCATGTTGGGGCGCAGGGTGAGGTCCATGTTGTACCAGGTGAGGGACTCGTTCTGCATCTTGGTCGGGCCCCAGCGGTCGGAGACGCCTTTGAATCCGCGACGGATGGTACCGCCATACTTGCCGACCTGCTCGACCGCTTCCAAAACGGTTGGACTGGCGGGCAGCCGCTCGTCAACAGGGGGCAGATCTCCCGCGGCGACCATTTCCGCCAGCATGGGGGCTTCGCTGTACATGCTGTCCGAGGCGGCCGGAGCGGCGGCTTCTGCGGCAGGCGCCTCGTCGGCGGCCGGTTCAGCGGCCATTTCTTCCTGGGGTTCTCCGCCGGCGCCGCAGGCGACCGCTACAAGCCCGGCGGTTGTGACACCGGAGATGCGCATGAACTCGCGCCGGGAAATCCAATTGCTGCTGTTCTTCAGGCTCTTCATTCGTTTTCTCCTTGATTGTGCGCAGTTGCAAGAGGTTTACAAGTGCTGACCGTCGAATACGAGATACAAAGCCTTCCACTTCATTCGGTTAATCCTGCACCCAATGCCACAGGCGCGTACGGTTGTAACCCAACAGTTCCAGCTTGCCGTCGCCGTTGGTATCGGCAATTTCAAAAAGTGCACGCACGCCGGTGTCGCCGTCGTCGAAGCGGTCTTCGGCGTAGGTGTGCAGGGGCATATCCAGCTCCTGAATGATGTTTGCGTGCCCGTCGATGAGCTTGGGCTTCTTTCCCTGACATTCGGCGAAAATCACGTCTGCTTCGGCACCCGCCAGCCGTATGGTTCTGCCGTAGCCGGCCTTTTCCATGCGCCAGATCTCATTGCCGTTGCAGTCTACGAGGTAGGCACGGAAGCCTATGTGGGCCTGGTCGCGGTGGAGCCGGCGTTCGGTGACAAACAGCTGCTTGCCGTCCATATCGGGGCGGAAGTTGCCCACGGCGCAGGTCTGGATGTGCGTGCCTTCGAAGATCCAGCGGTCTTCGCCGGTAGCGGCATCGAGGACGACCAGGTCCTTGCCGGCGACCATGAGCAGTTCGGGGCTGCCGTCTTCGTCGATGTCGTGGACGTGCAGGTGGTCGACGTGGGGGGCGCGGGTCATCTCTTCGAGGTGGGGCTCAAGATCGGGGCGCCACCAGATTTTGAGGCCGTCGGCGCGCACGCAACAGTAGCCGATGAAGGCCTCCTCCTTGCCGTCGCCGTCAATGTCGTAGAAGTCGTGAGAATGGCCGGCGCCGCCGTAGAAGTGGCAGTTCCAGAGGCAGTTCAGGTCGTTGTCGTAGATGTAGATAGGGTTCACAAAAGTGGAGACGAGAATGTCGCGCCTGACACCGAGGCCGCGGATGTCGCAGAGCTGGAGTACACAGTTGGGGCCGGTTTCCACCTCTTTGCGGTAGTAGCCGCGGTCGCCTTCGAGGATTCTGAGGTAGCTGCGGCCGTCGCGCTCGGTCACATAAACTATTTCTGGTTTGCCGTCGCCATCGATGTCGCTGACGGCGGCGGCGACATCGTGCATGGCCCAGTGGCCGGTACCGAGGGGGGCGCCTTCCTGCCACATGACGTCGCCGTCGAGCTTCATGGCGGTGACGCAGTGGACCTGCTTTTCGTGGCGGTAGCCGCCGGCGGACATACGTGGGATATGGCAGTCGCGGGCCTGGAAGAAGACCGCTTCCAACTCGCCGTCGCCGTCGAGGTCTCCGAGGCGCATTCCTGTATCGCCGAAACCGGTTGTATCTACCTCGTTGGCAAGACGAAATGGACCAGTCATAGTAGCCTCTGTTGTGATGACTGCGGGAATCGCCGCCACTGCCTTTTGCGCACTGTCACTATCAGACGCAACCGGGGAAGCTGTCGTCTGGCCATGTCATGACAGTTCACTGGCATGGTTGCTGCGTAGCCTGCGTCATTCTAAAGGGAATAGACCTTCTCGTCAATGTTGGAAAAATCAGGAAGTGGGTCCTCAATTTGGGGCAGAAATACCTTGCGGGCGACTGAACGGGCCGGCGAGGGCAAATTCGCGTGATCGCGATCTTTCATGAGCGCTGGGCGCGTTGAATGAACGAGGTCCTTCGTTCTCCCGGTTCTGGCGATGGGTTAGGGTCACTGGTACAGGTCGGCTAGTGAGAGTGTCGGGCAAGAGAATACGAGAGATCACGAGAGTCTGCGAGCGTTTACATGAGTTTGCATGCGTTTGTATGCGTTCACGAGAGACTGCAGGCGTTTACAAGAGTCTGTATGCGGTCACAAGAGTTTACTTGCGTTTGTATGCGTTCACGAGAGTCTGCGAGCGTTCACAAGAGTTTACATGCGTTTGTATGCGTTCACGAGAGTCTGCGAGCGTTCACAAGAGTTTACATGCGT
>WTGY01000083.1:925-1062 GCA_011523365.1 Caldilineaceae bacterium | reverse complement strand
TTGTATGCGTTCACGAGAGTCTGCGAGCGTTGACAAGAGTTTGCAAGCGTTTGTATGCGTTCACGAGAGTCTGCGAGTGTTCACAAGAGTTTGCAAGCGTTTGTATGCGTTCACGAGAGTCTGCGAGTGTTCACAAG
>WTGY01000083.1:0-825 GCA_011523365.1 Caldilineaceae bacterium | reverse complement strand
AGTTTGCAAGCGTTTGTATGCGTTCACGAGAGTCTGCGAGCGTTGACAAGAATTTGTTTGCGTTTGTATGCGTTCTCGAGAGTCTGCGAGCGTTCTCAAGAGTTTGTTTGCGTTTGTATGCGTTCTCGAGAGTCTGCGAGCGTTCATAAGAGTTTACTTGCGTTTGTATGCGTTCACGAGCGCGTTAACGGCCAGTCGCTAATGGCTGTCCTTACGTCATCGTCTATCGTCAGGGTTATCTGCATATTGGCACCTCTAAACTATGAAGTCAGGTGTTGAAGTTCGTGACCATAGGGCTGCCGCGTCCAGAGTAGGAGGCCAGACTAATCTCCGAAGCTCGCTTATGCATCGTTCAGGCAGCCCAAGGATGCTTTGCCCGTATGTAAAACAATTGCACAGTTTTTGTGTCGCATCATGTCGCGTGAAGTCGTATCATATTGCCCTGAAATGAAATTCTTCGGGCCAATGGTACTGATTTTGCAAAGGTTCGCTTGCCGTGAGAGATAGGTTACGGGCGTTTCCTTCTCTGGTTTGGCGCCATTATAGCACAAAAAGGGGGCAGACAAGGGGCTCTCTTGCATGGGGTGCATCCCAGTTTTGGTGCGGGAACAGTCTGGTGGGGAATCCGTGCCAGCGGTGGCTGAAACCGTTTTCGGGCTTCTGGAGAAACGCAGGGTAGGCACGAGGGCGAGGAGAGAGTGTCGCAGTGTTGTCTGCGGGGGACTGGCGGGACGTGGTCTGGCTAGACACTTTCGGTTGGGCACCCGTCACCAATGTCGACACCAGGTCGATGAGGCATGTTGTAGGAGAGGGGGCGTTGCGGGG
>WTGY01000130.1 GCA_011523365.1 Caldilineaceae bacterium | reverse complement strand
TCCGCCCCCGCAACGCCCCCGGTCCTGTCCGCGCCGTAGCGAGTGTGTGGCTAATTTGAAGTTGGCGTCTCGCGGCGGCCGGGCTTCACCCCCTCACCACGCGTCTTTTTAGACTCCGAGTATGTGCCAGCGCAGGCAAGACAGGCAAGGCAACTCCCAAATATGCCCAACGTTCACCGCGATGACCTAAGAACCACTGTCCACTAACGACTTGGCTTCCACCACCAGACCCGCTCGTAGCCGTTCACTAAGAGCTACCAACTGATTACGGAAAACTAGACGCCCCCATATATCCGCAGATAATGCGCATAATGCGTCAGGATGCGCTGCAGGTAGAGGCGGGTCTCGCTGTAGGGGATGCGCTCGATAAAGAGGGCTTCGTCGGGCGCCGAGTGGTCGAACCAGGTCCTGGCGTTGCCGGGGCCGGCGTTGTAACCGGCGAGGGCGGCGACGGGATTTTCGCGGGCGTAATCCCGCACCCAGCGCAGGTAGTAGGCGCCGAAACGGACGTTGACGAAGGGGCGGTTGAGCAGGCCGGTGGAGTAGTTGGGATAGCCGAGGCGCTGCGCGATCTCGGCGCCGGTGGTGGGGATGATCTGGGTCAGGCCGTGGGCGCCGGCAAAGGAGCGGGCGGGCGGCTCGAAGAGGCTCTCCTGGAGGATGAGGCTGTAGAGGAGGAGGGGATCGATCTCGAAGTCCGTGGCCTCCTTTTCCACGAGACGGGAATAATGCCTGGGGTAGGCGACGCGCTGGATAAAGAGGGGTACGTCGGCGGTATGCCGGGCCTCACTGAGTTGAACGAGTCGGTAGGCCGCGCTGATTGAGAGCCGGTTGGCGCCCAACTCCTCCAGATACACCATGAGCGCGAAGAGGGACGCGGGATTGTCGCGGTTGCGCCAGTAGACCTGTTCGAGCAGCTTCAAGCCTTCGGCGCGCAAATCCAGCTCCAACAGCAGCGTACCGCCGACCAGGGCCGGGTCGGCGGCTATGGTTATCGGCAGGCCCGAATTACCGCTGCTGTTGCCGGCATCGGGCGCGTCGTGCCATGTCGTCAGCCAGTTTTCGGCGAAGGCGCGGCTGCCGTCATCGCCGGGCAGCGCGGCCGCGGTCAATGCATCCATGCGGGGGATGAGGTCCTGCCCCGGTTGGCCTTGCAGCGCCAGCTCCGTTCCGGCCAGCACGCCGTAATAGGTCTCCGGCTCCTGTGCGACGAGCGACTGCCACAGGGAGCGGGCCGTGTCTTCCTCGCCCAGGGCATAGCGGGCGCGGCCCAGCCAGTAGGTCGCTGTGCCCGACCGCACACCGGGATAGTCCGCCAGCAGACGTTCGAAGCTGTTGGCGGCCAGTCCGTGATGGCCGTAGGTGAAGGCGCCGATCCCCAGCACCGCCAATCCGTCCGGCGCGCGTGGGCTGTCCGGGAAACTGTCCACCAGCATCAGCAGATCTGCCACAGCTTCAACCAGGAAGTCGGCCGTTGCCTCTGAACGGCTCCCGGACCCGATGTCCAGGATGCGGTCGGCGCGGATGGCGGAAAGCGCGCTCTGCCAGAGGCCTTCGGGGGCGAGTGGGTCTTCGGGATAATCCCGGGCGAAGGTACGGTAGATGCGCCGTGCCGCTTCTGGCGCGCCCTGCGCACTGGCCAGCCGCGCGCGGGTCAGCCAGGCCTCGCCGAAACATTCGCAGGCGGGATACCAGTTCATCACCTGTTCGAGGGCGCGGATGGCCTCGTCCCACTGCCCCAGCCCCATGTGGGCGCGGCCAAGGCCCAGCCAGGCCTGCCCAGCGCGTTCATCCTGCGGCGACTCCTGCAAAAAACGCTCAAAAGCGCTGACGGCCGGAAAATAGGCCTTTGCATAGACGTCGACCTGCCCGCGCACAAAGAGGTCGACCGGCACCTCGCGGTTCACCAGCTGGATCAAAGACTGGTAGGCGGAGTTGCTTTCCGGGTCCTCCTCCAGGGCCCGCCGCCAGCGGGCGATGGCCGTTTCCTCGTCGCCGGCGGTGGAATAGGCGATGCCGGCGCGATACATATAGCCGGCCCGGTGGACGTTCCATATCCTGTAGCCGAGGATCGCATCGAAGTCGTTGTCGTCCCGGCTGCGCGTCTCCCCGGCAGGCTCGGTTACCGCCAGGATCTCATCGTAGACCGCGGCGGCCTGGCCCCAGCGGCCATTGCCTTCGAGGATACCGGCCACCCGGTCGAGAAGACGGACCTTTTCCCAGGTGCGGCCGGCATGGTTGGCGGCCCGCCGCACTGCGTTGGCGGCCTGCTGCCAGTCGCCGGCCGCGAGCCAGGCATCGGCGATGCGCTCCTCCACAACCGCGGTGACCTCTGCATGCTGTTGCAGGAAAGCTTCGTAGGCCGCGGCAGCCTCGGCGTTGCGGCCCAAACGGGCCAGCGTCTCGGCGTGCAGGAACAGGTTATGGCCGCGGCGAGGGTCATCTGCCGGCAATGAGCCGGCCTGTGGCGAGATCTGTTCCAACACGGTGAAGGCGGACACCGGCTGTTCATCGGCGAGGAAGGAGAGCGCAAGTTGAAAACGAGCTTCCTGCCGCTGGGTGAGAGTGGTCTGAGGGTCCGCCAGCAACGCCTGAAGCAGCCGCTGCGCCCCGCTGTAGTCGCCGTCTTCGTGCAGCCAGGCCGCCTGCTGCAAGGGCGTTGCCGCCGCGAACGCCTCGACGGTCGCCCGCTGACGGGGGGCGGAACTGCTCGCCTGCGACGCGGCCGCCTGCGCCGGGACAGGGGTCGCGGCAGGCGCGGTCGTCGCGTCCGGCGGGGGCGTGCTGGTGTCAGTTACGGCGCCGATTGAGGAATCAGTAGCAATGGCGATGGTCGTGGCCGTGGCCGCCGCGCTTCGGTTCCCACAGCCGCCGAATAGCATGACGAGCAGGGCCAGAATTGAAAGAGAGAACGTAAGTCTCAACTGTAACTTTCGTGTTGCAGCGCTTGCCATAGTTGCTGTGAAATGCGCCCCTGCTCGAGAGGAGGATACGGCGCGATGAGGGGGCCGGCGGAAGATCATCGCAGGGAATGTTCCGTCCGCGTGAGGCGTTCCGTGTTTGCTTGCACGCTTACGTCAGTGGGACCGATAGGCATTCGATAATGGTATCAGGGGGGCGTGGACTGTGTCAATTAAAGGCCGAAAACGGGTGCATCCCAAAGTGGGAGCGAACTCTCGTATACCTCGGGTCGCAACAGAGCCATGTCCCGTCCGTCTGAAGCTCTGAGGCAGGAGATGCGCCGTCTCTGACTACTGACTACTAACTACTGCAGTTGCTGCAGTTCTGGGCGGTCGGGCCTATTCGGCCCTCCCTTGTGCGGGGGCTCCG
>WTGY01000107.1 GCA_011523365.1 Caldilineaceae bacterium | reverse complement strand
GACCTTGACGACCCGCTGCGACCAGGATTAACCCCCCACCCCATCCCGCGTCTTGGCAGATTCCAAGTATGTGCCAGCGCCGCCACGGCAGGCAAGGCCCTCTCCCCCCCAGGCCGCACAAAATTGAAGACTCTGCAGTTCACTAAAAACTAAAAACTGACTACTAAAAACTTCCCACCACTGAGCACGGGGTACCCAACACACTAAAACTTGGGCTGAGCCACCGTCTCCACAGGATCCCGGCCCAGTAGAAAGTCAAAATCCATCCCGTCAGGCGCCTGCATCACATGGTCCAGGAACAACCTGCCATAGCCGCGCCGGTACGCCGGCCGGGGTTGGCGCCATGCCGCGCGCCGCCTCTCCATCTCCTCCTTCTCGACGCGCAATTCAAGCCGCCTGCCCGGCACATCCAACTCTATCTCATCCCCCGTGCGTACAGCAGAAAGCGGCCCGCCAACCGCAGCCTCAGGCGCCACGTGCAACACGATCGTGCCGAATGCCGTCCCGCTCATTCTCGCATCAGAGATACGCACCATATCGCGTACGCCCTGTTTTAGCAACTTTCTGGGGATCGGCACATTTCCCACTTCCGGCATGCCCGGCCCCCCTATCGGACCCGCATTCTGCAGTACCAGAATGTCATCAGGATTGACGTCCAGGGCCGGGTCGTCGATTCTCTCCTGCAGATCGGAAATACTCTCAAAAACGACCGCCCGTCCCCGGTGCTGCATGAGCCCTGGCGAGGCCGCCGCATGCTTGATCACCGCCCCCGAAGGCGCCAGGTTCCCCCGCAGAATCGCCAGCCCGCCCTCCGCCTTCAACGGGCTGTCAAGCGAATGGACCACCTCGCTGTTGACGATGCCGCTCCCCGCAACGTTCTCGGCGACAGTTCTCCCCGTGACCGTAGGCGCGTCGCCGTGAAGCAGCGGCAGAAGTTCCCGCAATACCGACTGGACGCCCCCGGCATAGAAGAAGTCCTCCATCTGAAACGCACCCGCCGGCCGTACATTCGCCAGCAACGGGGTTCGCCGGCTGATAGCGTCGAACAGGTCCAGAGGCAGATCGATTCCAAGCCGCCCCGCCAGCGCCGGCAGATGCACCACCGCGTTCGTGCTTCCGCCCAAAGCGCACAGTAGCGTGATCGCGTTTTCCAAAGCCTCACGCGTCAGAACCTGCGACGGCCGCAGCCCCTCTGCCGCCATCGCCACAATGCGCCGCCCGGCCCGCTCAGCCAGAAGAATGCGACGTGAATCTGCCGCCGGGATCGCCCCGTTCCCTGGTAAAGAAATGCCCAACGCTTCCGTCAGTGAATTCATCGTCGAGGCCGTGCCCATCACCATGCAGTGTCCCCGGCTTCGCACCAGGTTCTCCTCCACCTCAGCATACTCGCCGTCGCTGAGATTCCCCGCCCGGTACTCCGTCGTTAGCCGCCTGCAATCTGTGCACGCACCCAGCGTCTGACCCCGCCAGTGCCCGTTCAGCATCGGCCCGCCTGAGACGAGAACTGCCGGCAGGTCGGCGCTCGCGACGCCCATTAACGCCGCCGGCGTCGTCTTATCGCACCCGCACAGCACCACCACTCCGTCCATCGGATTGCCGCGTATCATCTCCTCCGTGTCCATGGCCGCCAGATTGCGCCACAGCATCGAAGTTGGCGTCAGGTAAATCTCTCCCAGGCTGATCGTGGGAAACTCGAGCGGAAACCCGCCCGCCTGCCAAACGCCCCGCTTGACCGCCTCCACCAGCTCCGGAAAGTGGGCATGGCAGTTGTTCATCTCGCTGTACGTGTTCAGGATCCCGATCAGAGGTCGGTTCATGTCCGACCTGTCAAAACCAAGAGAGCGGGTGAACGCCCTGTGCATCAATCCCGCCGCGTCAGGTTCATTGAAGAAGGCGCGCCCGCGCGCCTCCTCTGTCATCCCGGTCCGTATCTCAGCCACTTTTCCTCCAACGCGACGCAAATCACTGCCGCCGCCAGCCGCTCAAGGTGAAACCTGCACGCGGTAAATCTTCCCATTGTCACTGTCTGTAATCACAAGACTTCCCGGTTCTCCCGCACTGATTCCAACCAGCTTCCGCAAGGGCGGGCCCCCCGCAAGGACCCAGGCCTCCAGGTCCTCGACACCGTCCCCGGAAATCCTCAGGATGCCCCCCTGTTCAGGTTGAGTAACGTAAACCGTCCCTTCGCTGTCAAGAGCCAGGTGGGGCCCGTCCACACTGTTGGCTGTGACCAGAGGCCACAGGTTCAGCAACTCGCCGGCCACTGTAAATCGCAGCACCGAAGTCATCCCCGCCGTCGACACAAAAATGGAACTTTCGGACTGAAACGCGACGTCGACCGGCTGCAGATCGGTACCCTCAAAATCGGTCGAAATGCGCATCAATTCCTGTCCCGATCTGTCGAACGCGGCAACAGCCAGCGCCGGCGTCATCGCCAGCCAGATCCGGCCCTGGCTGTCAACGTCAATCCCTCTGCTCCTGTCCGCAGCGCTGTCAGGAACTGGTACGACCTCCTGAAACGCCCCGTCGGGCCCGTGCACGCTCACTCGGCCGCCATCGCCGGCGTCTAGGACGTAGACATTCCCTTCCTCATCCGCAGCCACGTCCACCGGTTCGACAAAACGCCTGTCCGAGCTGTCAATCTGGACCATCTGTCGCCCCGCCCCGTCCAGGACGAACAGCGCTCCTTGGCCTGGATCGACTATGTAAATGTTTCCATTCGATACGATCACACCCCGCGGACGTTCGAAATCCTCGCTCACCGTCTCGAAATCTGTGCTCCTCTCTTCCCCCGTAAACGGCGTGACGATCTCCAAAGGTAACGCCATGCCCGCTACACCCCCCGGAACCGCCTCCACATTCTCACCCTGCAGTGCCGGCGCCGCCTGCGAATCTACCCTCCTGAAATTGTCCCGAGCCACCGCCCCTGCCAGCACCGCCAATAACAGTAAGGGACTCCCGCTCCATAGGATGAGAGTTCGAACTCCGCTCCTTACCTTCTCTTGAAATGTCGCTTCAGCACGGCGAGGCACTCCGTACACTTCCGCCTCGACCTGCGGTTCTGTCCACCCCGCCGCGACCTCCTCAACGCCCGGTTCGGTTTCGTCTTGCTGAGGCCCATCACTTGCATCAGGATGGCTGAGTTCATCCCTCCTTACTGCACAGCTTCCGTCGGCAGATTCCTCTGGTGAAAGCGACCGGCCGCACTGGTCGCAGAACCTGGCCTCACGTCTGACTGTATTCTCGCATCTGGGGCAGACTACAACCGCCTCTTCTCTCGACATGTCCTTCCAAAGATTCTCAAAAAAGTTGCCCGACAGTCAGAGGAGCCGTCGAAGAACGCAATGTGGGCGCGGAGGCATTGTCCTGTACGCCAACGCTTCCAACCTCTGGCCATGCTGGCGGCCCGACGAAACCAGCAGCCGGCAACGCCTGCCCCCCGGCAGGTTGGTTACGCATGCCGCCTTTGCCAGCCCGCTCCGGCATCCGGCAACCGCTGCCCCTCAATCGCCGCGTTAAGGCGAAACAGGAACACGGTATACTCTGCCGTTCTCGCTATCGGTCAGAAACAGGTCGCCTTCAGCACCCAAGCTGACGCCTACCAGTTTGCGGACCGGCTGGCCGGCCGGAAGCGCCCACACCCCAATGTCCCCGCCGTCATCCGGCGGAATCCGCACAAAGCCGCCCAGTTCCGGCTGGGTTACGTAGAGCGCCCCTGCACTGTCCAGCGCCATGTGCGGGCCGTCCACACTGTTTGCCGTGGACAGTGGCCACAGATTCAGCGCCTCCCCGTTGAGCGAATACCGTATGACCGCCGTCGTGCCCACCGTGGACACGTAAATCGCATCGTCGGCATGGTAGGCAACGTCAACCGGCTGAAAGTCCCCTTGGCTGAAGACCGTCGAGATGCGCGCCAGCTCCCTGCCTTCCACGTCAAACGCGGCAACGGCAAGGGCAGGAGTCAAGGCCAGCCAGATACGGCCCGCCTCGTCGACGTCGATGCCTCTGCTCCTGTCCGCAATGTTATCAGACAACGGAACCGCCCGCACAAAGTCGCCCGTCGGGTCATGGATCGTCACCTGCCCTCCCTCTCCGGCATCAAGAACGTAGACATTGCCCGCCGAGTCGGCCGCGACATCAACCGGCTCGCTGAACCTCCGGTTCGAGCGCCGAATCTGGGCGATCTCCTGCCCGCCGGGATCCAATACGAACATCGACTGCTGGCCGGGATCGACAACGTACAGCAGGCCGTTGGCCGCCGCCACGCCCCGCGGCCGCTCAAATATCTCGCTTACGCTTTCGAATGCAGCCTCCTGCTCCACGTCAACCGGCAGCAGCGACACGTCAAGCGGGAGGCCCGCCAGCGACGCCTCCGCAGTTCTATCGAAAATCGCAAGGTCCTCTACCGCCAAATGGTCGTAGTTTCCCTGAGGAGGAACCAGGGCCTCCGCCGGCACCAACATTCTCCCCTGACCCGGCGGCGCCCAGTGAAGGTTTACGTGGTAGTGGGAAGTGCGTGCGACATAGCGGATACGGATGTCATGCAGTCCCGCTGTCAGGGTGATAGAGTCTTCATCGTACTGGTTTGGCTCCGGGCTTGCCGCCACCGCAATGTCGCCGATCCACAACTCCGACTCATCTATCGACTCGATCCCCAACCGGTAAACGCCGTCAAAAGGCACCGCCAGCTTACCAACCCACTCCACCGTATACGGGCGGGGCAGAGGTATGTCGTGAAAATAGAGACTGATCTGCGGGTCGATTCGAGTGAATGCAGGCGGGTCCTGCCAGTCCCCATTCGCATAGTACCTTCCCAGCAGACCGTTGCTCGTAACAGGCGGCACATGCAGGGCCGAAGATGGCACTATCTGCTCCTCTTCCCCGGGACGCTGCCAGGAAAGCGAAACAGGACCGTCCCCGCCAACCGCCCGAATCCGTACCCTGTGAAGCCCCAGCGCCAGCCTCAAAGCGGCCTCAGTTTCGAGGTTCCCCCCGGATTGGTCCGCATCTCCCTCGCCATCAATGTGCGCCACAAGCTCTTCGTCGACGTAGAGCTCGGCGGACCCGGGAGCGCGCAGGACAAACTTGTGCGGGCTGTACTCCTCAATATTGAGGATTCCCGTCCACTCGGCGGAAAACGCTCCCGTGAGCGGGGACTCGCCGGGCCAGTTCACCGAAACTCTAGCATGCCTCTCAACTTTTACCGGGTTGCCCGTCCACGCTTCGCCTTCAAAATAGGACACCTCCACGCCCTGAATCGAAGATATGTCCTCCGGGCTGAGGCGGGCCTCATAGAGGACCGTAGGCCCCCCAAACGGCGGCCTGTGCTCGATAAACTCCCCGTTCGGATAGAAGTTGCGCGCCTGCTCGAAGAAATTTCGGCGCTCAGGGTCCATCAGAAAGAGCGCGGTCCGCTCCGGCGAGAGCGGCATCGGCAGTGTTTCCGTGTACTTGATTGCTCTGTAGTAAGGTACCGAGCTGCCTACAAAGCGAACCGACGGATGTCCCGCGTAGTGCGAGGTCAGATAGACGTCGGTGTCAACGCTGTCCACATGCTCCGCCACTACCGACGCCGCAATCGTCTCTCCTGTGGAGTAAGCGTTCCAAACCGCAAAGTCGTTCACCTGCCGAACAAAATAGGTTCTGAAATTGTACACCCCCACCGCCGCCAGCAGCACCGAACCCAACAATACCGGCGTCCCTCGCCACAGAAAGACCTGCCGGAACTTCCTCGCAAGCCTGCCGCCTGCTGAGAAAAGTCTGGTGTAGCTCTCTCTGGCACCATCCTCGCCCTCTCCCTCTATCAACCTCCACCCGTGAAAAGCAGCCGCCCGCCAGTTCTGCCACAGCATCGCCAGCGGAAGTAGGACCAGCAGATACACGACCGGCAGCGTACCGATGGCGCGCAATGACTGCGGCGCCTCAAAGCTGAGCGAAAATACGCCTCCCGCAAGCAGACCGAAAAACCAAAGTATCAGTAGCAGAAATCGTGGGCGCCAGAACCGGCTCAGGCTGAGCCCGAGCCCCAATACCAGCAGCCCCCCTGCTACCGGCGCCAGCATCGGCTCCCCTGGTAGATTGTGTCGGCCATTGGGGTCGCCGCGAACGTTGTACATCAGCAAGTGCGTGACAGCGTTTTCCCTGACCTTACCCCAGACCTCGCCCTCCGGATACTCCTCAAAGATCGATACCGTTCGCGTCCGTTCCAGGTACCGGTCAAGCCTTGCGAACGCAAACGTAGCCAGAGGCGCCAGGAACAGCAGTACGCCCATCGCCAGCACCACCAGCCCCTTCCACTGCGACAAGATAAGTGGCCACTTCGAAATCAGAAGATACAACATGAACGCGGCAACGACCGCGAGGAACAGTTGAAAGGCGTAGTACGTGTTCAGCCCGAATCCCAGACATAACCCGGCCCACAGATAGTCGGTCAACCGGCCTCTCCGCAACGCCCTGAACAAGAGGCCGATGGCCAGAAAAACAAACAGCGTCATCAGGATGTTGAACATCCCGATTCGGCTGAAATTCACGCTCCAGCGCGAGACCGCAATCAGAAAGGCAAGAGCAAGCGCGGGGCCTCGACCAAACAACTGGCTCCCCGCAAGGTATGCCGCGGGCACCGACAGCACACCCGTGATGACCGTCGCAAGCCGAATGACAAACGTGATCTTCGGCAAGATCAGGAACAGAATCGAAATCAGGTATACATAGTGTTCCGGGCCCATCAGCGCACTTACATACAGCGGGCGATAGTCCGGCTCACTCAATATCCTTTGGGCTTCCAGTCCGGCCGTGGCTTCGTCATACCAGGTGCCCGCAGGAAACTCGGGCAGCTGATACACACGCATGAACATCCCTACGCAAATGATCAACAGGACCAGCACTCGCTGTCCCGTACTCCAGGGAAGCGGGCCCCTGTCTACCCCCCTTTCTTGCCTCGAAGATGAAGCCGGCGGGCGATCTTCTGCACTGCCTGGCAGCACACCGTTAGGCTGGCTGCCCAGCATTCTCTGCGCCACGTAGACGCAAGCAATAAGAAGCAGTACGCTCGCCCAGTGCAATTGCCAGAAGCTGTCGGGCGGGCGGTCCGGGTTCGTCAACAGCCGTTCCAGCGACCAGGCCGCCGGCACCCCCGGGATCAGCACAACCGCAAGCAGCCACAATGGGTTGAGGCGCCTTAACTTCCCATGGTCGCCTGTCAACGGTAGCGCGAATTCCGTGCTTCTTCGAAACGCCCAGAAGCCCGCGAGTACCGCAACGCCGAGTAGAACGACTGCAGCCAATACCTGTCCCCGCCCGAGCAGCAGCTGGCCGCAAACCGCGCCGGCAACCGCCAGCACCCCCCACATAACATTGGCTCGAACTGTCGCCGCCGACCCAAAATGGGCAACCTGCTCCAAAGAAGCGCCGCCGCCTGCATCGGGTCCCTCGCTCTTTGCAGAAGGCCCACGCCGGTCAGCAGAACGAGATGGGCCCGGCGTCACCAGGAGCCCGACCAGCCTCCCCATCGCCGACTCTTGAACTGCCGCTGCTGTACCGCCCAGCAGCTCTCGCCATCCGCGCCGGACTGAATCATCGGAGACAGGCTGCTCCTCCATGGCGCCCGCGGGTACCTCTGCCCATTCCCCATCCGTCGACGCCGTACCTCCGTCTACCAGTTGATTCCCACACGCATGGCAGAAGCGCTGTCCGTTGTCACATTCCTCGCCGCATTGCCCGCAGTTCACCGTAGCCGGAAGTCGCCCGCCGCAATATTCGCAGAAATTCGCCGTTGGGCGGTTGGCGTGCCCGCATGCCGTGCAGGTCCTTTGCCCCCTGATTCCTTCCCTGTTCAGCATGGGCCCGTCACTCATATCCTTCATTTATCGCTGTAGTTTGGAGGAACCACTGGGAAACGGACAGGGGTGAAGTCCTTACAACTTCGGCTACCCTTTGAGGTGATAGATGACATACAGTGGGTCGGGCCCTTCGTCGACTATGAGCTCCCCACCCGGATACATTTCCATAATCTTATCGATCTCTTCCACGTACGGGCCCTCCAGCAAGTACGTTACCGGTCCCGGATCGAGCTTCTCCAGGTCGAATATACCGAATTCCCTCGACCTGTCGATCCCATGACTATCCGGGTAAAGAAACCGGATCGTCTCGTACTCGAACCTGCGCTGCCCCGAAAAGTAGTAGATTGTACCGGGCTCCTCAAAAGAGTGGGCCGCGTCAAGTGACTCGAAATAGTAGGTCGCGAATGTCCATTTGAATGTCGGCGTACTGGGCAGTTCAATGAAGTAGAAACTGAGATTCCAGACTCCACTCACCAGCAACACTAGGACCGATGCCCCCACCGCAGCCGACCGCCCCCAGTCACCCAGGTGACGGTACCCGAACTGAACGGCTGCCCCCGCGCCGACCCCTGCCAGCCCAAATACCCAGGGTATCGCAGTGATACTGCGCCGCATCGAACCGGCCGAAGGATCTGTGAGCACCAGGCCCGAAAGAGCGCCAAGTACGACCAGTACGGCCATCAGATGAGGTGGACTGCGCCATTTTCGGATCGAAACGAAAAGCCCAAAGTAGGCGAGTAACGCGATACCCAGGTCAAGCGCGCCTACGCCCCCGATTCCGTCCACACCGTCCATACGCGGGTTCCGCAACAACAGCAAAAACGCCTCCCACGCCCGCTCTGCAAGGAACCCCGCCTTTGCTCCGATGCCTTCCGCGCTGACAAACTCGTGATAGTCCCACACCGACTTCTGGTTCATGCGACCGAAATAGGCGCCAAGCGACCCCGCAGCGAACTTTAGCACCGGCGCTGCACTCACCGCCGCGCCGCACACCAGTAGCGAAAAAGGAGCCGCTTTCCGCCTGAACGACTCCCTCTGCAACACGAAGAAGAGGGTTATCGAAGCGAACATGGCAACCACGAACGTTGGAAATGCAAAATACGTGTAAGGAATCAGACCCAGCAACACGCCCGCAGCAAACCAGCTCCACAGGTTCCTGTGTCGTTCGCCAGGACTCCCCGCGTCGTAGGACTTCATCGCCCACACCAGTGCCGCCGCCGCCGCCGTCGACGCAAAAGCCAGCGGGACCACTCCGAATCCAAGGCGGCTGAAGTGTAGATGCCAGTAGCTCACCGTTAGTGCCGAAGTGCCGAACAGCGCGATCCACCGCCCAAACCCAATCCGCAGTAGAATATAGGCCGCCGGAACCGTCGCAATGCCAAACAGCCCCATCGAGAGCCGAACCGCGAATTTGGAGGCGTCCAGCAGCCAGATCATCAGGGCCGTCAAGTAGAACGGCCCCGTCAGTTGCCCCAGCGCCGACGTAGTATACGGTCCAATCCAGCCCTCTTGCAGTATGCGCAGACCCTCGATGCCGGTCACCGCCTCGTCGCCGTGAAAACCGGCTGGGATCTCTTCGAGTCGGTACACACGCAGAAACGCCGCCGCCACCGTCAGCAAGACGACCGCTATCAGCTCCCAGCCGTTCTGACCAGCCCATGCCCGAATGAACCCCGCTGACCACTGCCAATTGTGAGGACCTGTCTCCCAGACTAGCCCCCGGCGCAACACATTCCTGCGAACCGACGCTTGCAGATGCCGAAGCCGGTCCCCGATCCCGATTCCCTGCTCACCGGCAGAATCGCCACCGTGAATGGTCGCCCCGCAAGCATCACAGAACTCGTGACCCCCAGGGTTCTCCCTGCCACACTGCACGCAAACGACATCTACAGGCCGGCCGCACCGCCCGCAGAACGCAGCGTTTGGCCGGTTTGAGAACTCGCAGCCGTGACAGTGCCACGGCGCCGCGGCTGCGTCGATTCCGTTCTGCTCTGGAGAAGAAACGCTCAATTCGATTTATCCAGGGGGTCTGATCGGGCCCCCCGGGCCGCTTTACGGCCAAATGCCTGAGAACACCTGAAAGAGAGGCGATTGAGCCGGTTTCGCCCCGAATGACCTGCCTGAATCGGCCGTATCGACCCCGTTATCCGCAACCTCAATTGGCCGCAAACACAAGAACGCGGTTGTTGTCAGCATCGGCGACCAGCAGTTCGCCCGTCAACCGATCGATTGCAATGCCCGTCGGCTTGGCGAAGCGGTTAAGTTCGGTGCCGTATCGCCCAAAGCTCGCATTGACCACGCCCCCGGAGGAAAGCACGTATACTTGTGCAAACTCCGGGTCGGTGGCATAGACCGTGCCGTTCGGGGCCGCGGCAACAAACGGCTTGTCCCAGATGTTCTGGCTCTCCCACGTAGGAATGTGCCACTCGAACAGGGGCTCCAGGTCCGATGACAACACCTGTATCCTGCGATTCCACGCGTCGCTTATTAGAACGTTGCCGGTCAGAGGGTGGATGGTGACGTCGACAGGCTCCTCGAAGTGGCCAAGCAGGACGCCGCCGCCCCCGACTTGCCGCACAAACTCCCCTTCCTCCGTGAACTCCAGAATGCGCTTGTTGCCGGTATCGGCGATGAGAACGTTGCCAGTCGGCGCCACTGTCAAGCCTCGCGGGCCGAATAGTGCGTATGGGTCTCTGTTGTCCTCAGATACTATGTCGAATGCCCCCCACTTGCGCAGGAAATTGCCTTGGCCGTCAAAGACCTGAATCCGCCCGTTCCATGTATCCGCAACGAATACCGCCCCGTCCGCGCCCACCGCGATGCCCCACGGTTCCCGGAACTGCCCGTCGCCCAGTTCCAACGGGCCTGCCCCGTCCGGGTCGACACAACCCCCGCTCTCCCCCTCTTCCAGAAAACACCTGCTCCCGAACTCGAACTGCATGAAGCCGCCCGGATTCAGGACGACAACACGATTGTTGCCGGTATCCAAAATGTAGTGCAGCCCCTCCGGACCAGTCGCCACTGAACGCGGCGTGACCAGGGGCAGGTTACCGTAAATGCCGCTGTAGACCCTGCTCGCACTGCGTTCGATCTCCGCGTAGCTGAACGAAGGCCCCAGCGAAGGTCCTTCTTCCGCCAGGGGGACCACATTCAAGTCCCAGATTGTGTCCGCGATGTCCTTCTTCACGTACATGCGGAATTCGTGCCGGTGTGGCCACTCCGTAAGCGTCCGGTCAGGATGATTACGGAAAAAGAAGATCTGCCACAGGCGGCTGCGCCTCTCCTGATCTCGCAACGCCCCCCAGATCTGTTCCAACGTCAGCCTCATGGATCCCGTTTCATCGTCCCACTTACCTTTGTAACTCTCTTCCGGCCACCACACCAGGCGATAGTTGCGGCTGACATAGTCGCGGGCCACGTACGGCTCTACCTTCTCGTAATTCTTCTTCCCCACGAGAATGATCGGCGCACTCATCGCATGCTCAGTAGGGTTCGCGCCGTAGAAAGTGTGGTTGGGATAAAACCGCATGTACCAGGTCATCGGCCACGCCACGTCGTCGTCATAGGAAACCTGTATCTCGCGCTCCCCAACCGTGCGTTCGCTTATCGTTTCTATCTCTCGCAATGCACGCTTTACGTCCGGCGCTGCGTGAGCATAGACCAGGTATTCGGTTGCCATGTCGTAGTTGACATAGGTGAGCAGATAGGAAAATCGGACTGTGAGCAGAAACAGTATCGTGAAGGCTGCTACCGCAGCCAGCCGCAACGTCAGCCGCCAGCCCGACCGCAAATAGGCCAGATATACGCAGTACGACAAACCACCCAACAGGCCGATACCAAGAATGAAGCGCACAGTCCGCGAAAGCGTATCGACGTCCCGGCCGCTGCCGGGGATCGAACCAGCCAGCGTCGCCAGCACAAGAAGCAGCGCCGGCAGCAGCCCGAGTATCCACCAGCCCTGCGCCGCCCGTACCTTCTTCCAGTCGATCCGGCCAACTACGGCCGCCAACCACCAACCGCCGAATAGGGCCATCGGCTGCGTCATATGTGTCATCAACCAGGGCATCTTTTCGCCGGCGTACGAGTAGGACAACCACGCCCCAATGCCCCACCAGGCCAGAAACAGTACAAAATAGGGGCACACGAAGGAGGTCCTGCTCGCGCTGTCTGCCGTTGACCCCGCCCCGCCTTTCTTCAGTCTACCCTCTGATTTGGGCGTCCCCTCCTCCTCGACGGCAGTTAAGCCCCATTTGCCCGTCCGCAGTCGGATTGCAAGTAGTGCCAGTCCGCCCAGGCTGAGTAGGAGCGGCAGGAATTCATACAGCAGGGCCTGCATTATATAGTAGTACCAGGGCTGGCTCCCGCGTTGGACCTCTTGCTGGGCCAGCCAGTAGCCCAAACTACCGACCACGCCCGTCGCCAGCCCATCGACCGGATTGGTGAAAAATGTCGTGAACAACAGAATCTCTATCGCCCAGAACAGGGCCATCAATGCCGCCCAGATGGAGAAAGTGATCCTGCGCTCCTGCACCTGTCCCCCTTGTGACTCGCCTTCACTCTCCCCGCTGCTGGGCGGTCCAAACCACCAGTAAGCAACTGCTGCACTCAATACCGTCATCAGCAGAACCAGGATTGCCGATCTGGCCAGATCCTGGGTCGTACTGTACGCAAGCGCATCCCAACCCAGGAGCAGGTGTCCGAGCGGCGCCGCAAAAGGCAAGACAAGTGTCAGTAGCAGAACCGCAATGTCAGCAAAGGCGCTCTCTCGCAGCTTCTCCTGTCCGGTCCACCAGCGCCACAGGGCAGCGCCCACCATGAAAACGCCAAAAACTGTGCCCGACATGAACTGGTTCTCTTTCGCAGCAAACCCAAGCGCCATCGCGGTCACTGTGAAATAGAGCCACTTCAAACGCCGCTCTTCAACAAAGCGGAACATGCAATACACCCAGATCATCGAGAAGAAAACAATGTAAATGTCGTTCCGGATGTATCGGCTGTGAAAGAGAATGCTGGGACTGAAAAGGAAAAGCAACGCCACTAGGAGCGCGCCTGTTCGACCGATCCACCGTCGGAAGAACCACGTCGCAACTATGGTTCCGATGCCCGCCAGTGCCGGCATGACTCGGGCCGTGGCATCGCTTACGCCTAACAGCAAGAAAATAAGCGCGTTTGCATGAAACAGGAACGGCCCATGCATCATCGGGTTATGTTGATAGCTTCCGCTTCGATACAGATCAAGCGAGTAGACGGCATGCAAACTCTCGTCGTGGCTCATACCCCGAACGCCGAGAGCATAGAAGCGGCTGACGACCGCTACGATCAGAATGGTTGCCCACGCCAGGGTCTCCCAATTGACCCGTACACCTGCTAGGAGGTTCGAATCCAGAAAGTCGGCTGACGGCCGCAAAGCCTCTGTCTCACCCCTGTCCTCCAGATCCTGACCTGCTGAGGCCGTTTCTGAACTCTCCTCCTCCGTAGCAAGAGGGGACTCTTCGGAATTGCCTTCGCCTCCCATCTCCTTTACTCCTGACAGCTCTTCTCCTCGTCCTTCTGCCATCTCTTACTTCTCCCGTTGCACCCACAATTCAACTTCCTGCCTCACTGGGATCCCGCCCGGGCCCTGCTGTCTCTCACGAAATAGCATCCAACGCAGCAGAGCGCCCAGGCTATCCAGCTCCGTGGGCAGCCAGCGGTGTGTCACCGTGTATCTGCTGCCAACGAACTGCTCTGGCAACCTTTCGCCTTCGCCCCACTCTCCTGCCCGGGAAACAATCAGCGCACCTGCCTCAACCTCAGTCACTTCAATCCCGGGCCGCCAGCGGAGATCTTGCATCGACCGCAAATGCCAGACCAGGAACGGCAGGTCGGAAGATCTGGCCTGTAGATAGACTGGCGCTTCCGAAGGATCCCCTGTACGAATCGAACTGAGCTGGGCGATATCCTGAGCCAGTAACGCGATCCCCGGGGCGCCGCTCTCGGCATACACAGTTCGGCTGTGGTCATATTCCGGCCGCAGATTCAACATCCAGCTGCTGCTGGCCTGGGCCAGCAACAGTGCAAGAAATGTCAGCAATCCAAAAACCAGGCCGCTCGCTCTCTCACCGGACCACCATACGAAGAATGCCCCCAGTGCCGGAATCAATAGATAGAATACAGTGAGACGGGGATCAAATGTCCCATTGCGAAGCATTCCGGTTATGTTCCCTGTCCAGAAAAACGCCGTCACCAGCAGTATCCCCATCGTGGCAAACGCCGGCATGTGGGTGCTGTCCAGTAGCAACACGCGTAAAGGCGCCTGCCGCAACATGCGTGCAGCAGACTCCGCCGCCAACAGGAGAAACGGCAGTCCAAGAACGAGTAGGCTGACCGGCGTCCGACCCGGCATCACAATCAGAAGAAAGCCCCAGGCCGCCCAAACAAGCAGCACATTTTGCCAAACCGAGTCGGCTTGAAACAGTCTCTCCCCTTCGGCGGTAGTTGCCTCTGCTTCCCCCTGCCCGGCCCGCATGTCAGCAAAAAACACAATCCTGTAGAGGGCAACGGCCAGCCCTGAGCCGCCGAATGCGAGCAGAAACGGCTCGTCGACCAGAAAACGCAGCAGAGCCCAGCGCACTGTGTAATTGTGATCAACAAGCGCCAACCCCGCCGCGTCTGAAGGACCCGACAAGTAGGCGATCGCAGTTCCCACACTTTCTCCAACTGCCGACAAGCCCGCGGGTTGCGCCAACAGGGCCGTTGACCCCGCCATGACAACCGCGGCACAGACGATTGCAGCCTGCCTGCCCAAACTCGGTGACAAGGAAGCAAACAGGCCTCCCCCGAGCAGGAAGATGGCGTAAAGTAGAACCGGCAGCAACAGCCACGCCAGCGGACCACTAATAAGGAACAGCCCGCCAACTACGGCAAGCCGCATTACTCTGCGGTCTTCTCCTCCTGCGTCAAACAGTACCCCCAGAAACAGTACGAACGTCAAGGCCGACAGGGTCGAACCCTCAGCCAGCCGGCTGAACGAAAGTAGCCAGGGATCGAAGGCGAATAGACCCGCTGCCATCAGCGCGCCCCCTCGTCCCATCCGCCGCCGCAACGCCCACGCCGCCAGGACCAGACCCGCCCCTGCGCATGCCGACGGAAAACGGGCCCAAAAGCTGCTCCCGCCCCCTGTCACCAGAAAGAGCCCGCGCTGTAAAGCATAGAGAAGTGGACTGGCAGGCGGGCGAGGATCGGGAAACGCGCTGTCCTCCAGCGCGCTGCCGGCGTGGTCCACCCAGGCCGGCCAGATCTGCGCGGCCTCCCAGGGCGAAACAAGATTCAGTTCGCCCAGCGAGTAGAAGCGAACTCCTAGCGCCGCAACAAATAGGACGGCATAGAGTGCCTGTTCTACCGTCGGCCCGCCGTCCACAGTTGCCTTCGCAGACGCGCTGGCACGCTGCGCAGTAGCTGGCCGCTCCACGGTTGCACTCATTGTGCCTTCACCTGATGCTGTCGCCCTTCCCTGAGACACCTGCAGCCTCTGTACTCAAATTTCAATAGCCTATCTTTCAGAACCGCCCTGCACGCGGTAAATCCGATAACTGCCCCGCTCAAATGCCAGCTCCATGGTCTGCCCCAAACGCTCTTCCAGCACAGGTGTTAATCCATACTGGG
The DNA here is from genome assembly GCA_011523365.1 of Caldilineaceae bacterium. Taxonomy (GTDB): domain Bacteria; phylum Chloroflexota; class Anaerolineae; order Caldilineales; family Caldilineaceae; genus Bin5. The sequence goes on along the minus strand of WTGY01000107.1, from coordinate 461 downwards.
CGCGCTCCTTCGGGCCGACAACCACATAGTCAATCTGCCATCGATTCAAGGTTTCCTTCAGAGCTGACGGCCTCAGATTCCGGTAGAAGTCCCGGATAGCTTCTTCCCGACCATCAGCCATCTCCCAATACGCCCGCCCCCGCCACTGGGCCTCGTGTCCATCCCATCCCAACAATGTCGCCCTGCCTGTCGCCGCGCTGATTCGCGCACTGTTTGCCCTGTAGCTGGCTCCCTTGGCCTCCAGAACGACCGACTCAGGACGCGTGTTGCTCCTGATCCAGTCGAAAACCGCCAGCTCATCTTCACCGACGTAGGCGAGGCCGTTGAGTGTCGGCTCTCGCGTGTTGGATCCTTTAATCTTAGCATACGCCCCAGCCGCTGGATAGATAAGGCTCGCCAGGATCAGGAGGAGAGAAAGAACCGACGAAACAAACCCCAGTGTGGGAAGGGCCGCCCCGCCC
>WTGY01000180.1 GCA_011523365.1 Caldilineaceae bacterium | reverse complement strand
GCAACGCCCCCGGCTAAACCCCCCGCCGCATCGAGTGTGTGGCAATATGACCTTGGCGACCCGCTGCGACCGAACTTCCCCCCACCCCGCGTCGTGGCTCGTTCCGAGGCGTGCCCCGGCGCCGGCAAGCCAACGCCCAACTGACCCCAACCTGCACAGCGATGCCCATCAACAGCCCCCAACAAAAACCCCGACACTAAATTCCATCATTCCATGTCCGGACAGACCGCACAGAGTACACACATTCAAAACATGGCATCATAGCTACCAAAACGCCAGCACGCCCTTGCCGTTCTTCGCGCCCCTTCGCGTGACTTCGCGGAAAAAAGGTGTTCTCTGTGTCCCTTCGCGGATCAGAAAAATGTTCTCCGCGGCCCTTAGTGGCCCTTCGTGGATATAAGAGGTGTTCTTCGCGCCCCTTCGCGTGATTTCGCGGATCAGAGAAAGGTGTTCTTCGCGGCCCTTCGTGGACATAGAGGTTTTCACCGTGTGGCCCCTCGCCCCGCCGCCACCACCGCATCCAGAATCTTCCGATACCCCGTACAACGGCACAGGTTGCCCGTCAGCGCCTCCTGCGCCTCCAGGCGGTTGGGGTTGGAACGCTCATCCAGCAGCGCCGCCGCCGACATCACAATCCCCGGCGTACAGTATCCGCACTGCACCCCGCCGCTCTCGATCAGCGCCTGCTGCACAGCGTGCAACAGCTCCGTCGACTCCGCCGACGCACCGGCCAGTCCCTCCACCGTCACAACCTCACTGCCCGCCGCCCGCTCCGCCGGCACCAGACAGGCCATCACCGCCATGCCGTCCAGATAAACCGTGCAGGCCCCGCATTCACCCTCCGCGCAGCCCTCCTTCACGCCGACAAAACCCGCAGCGCGCAGGCTGTCCAGCAGCGTCATGCCGCCTTCAAGTTCGACCGCACGCCCGTTGACCGTCGCCGCAGCGCCCTGCCCCGTCGAGACCGGCCAGCGGCCCTCCGTATCGCCCCACAGCGTCACCGGCCTCTCCAGCCACCCGTCCCGCTCGCGCCCGTCCCGCAGCTGGCGCAACAGCCGCGCCACCAGCGTCTCCACCATGGCCGCCCGGTAATCCGCGCTGCCCCGCAGATCGTCAATCGGCCGCGCCTGCCCTGCCGCCAGCCGCGCCGCCTCTTCAATCGTCTCCTCGGTCAGCGTCCTGCCCACCAGAAAATCTTCCGCCTCGCTCGCCCGCACCACCGTCGGCGCAACCGCACCCAGCGCAACTGCCGCATGAGTAACCGCCGCCGAGTCCCACTCCTCCCCGCCGTCGCAGCCAACTGAACCGGCCACGCTCAAAATGCTGATCGCCTGCGCACGCCGCAGCCCCAACTTGATAAAATTGCCCCGCCGCGCCGGATCCTGCAGCGGAACCGTGATGCGCGTCAGCATCTCGTCGTCCGCCAGGTCCACCTGACGCACCCCGCGGAAAAAGCTCTTCAGCGGCAGCGTACGGCTGCCCCGCGCCGCACTTTCGACACGCACACTCGCATCCAGCGCCATCAGCGGCACAATCGAGTCATTCGCCGGGCTGGCCGTAACCAGATTGCCTGCGATCGTCGCCCGGTTCCGTATCTGCGGCGCGCCCACCTCCCAGCACGCCCGCGCCAGCGCAAACGCCCCCTCCACCACCGTCCGGCTGCGCACGCACTGGTTATGCGTCACCAGCGGCCCCAGATGCAGCGCGCCCTCCTCTTCCCGGATGTCGGCCAGGCCCGCAATGCGCGTCAGATCGATCAGCCCCACCCCGGCTTTGGCCCCCGCACCGCCGTGGCCCGCCAATTCCACGAGAAGATCGGTGCCGCCCGCAATAAAACGCGCCGCGGCCCCGTGTTCCGCCTTCAACCTCAAAGCATCTGTCAATGTCAGGGGGGATTCGCAGAATAGGTACATATCAGTCCACTGGAACAACTAAAGTTCGTTAACGTATATCAAAACAGCAATCCGCTGGAGCAACCTGCGCCCAACCCGCCAAGCCCCGCGCAGTCACCCAAACAAAACCCAATACGCCATCACCACCCTTCGCGCCCCTGCGCGGATCAAAGAAAGAATCTCTCCGTGCCCCTCAGTGGCCCTCCGTGGATCAAAAAAAGGTGTTCTTCGCGCCCCTTCGCGTCCCTTCGCGGAAAGATCCCTAAAACCCCCCCGCAAACGTATCGATCATCAACCTCACGTCGCCCAGCGGATAAAGAATCGGGCAGGTGGCGCCGTTCTCCATATACTCGCGCACCTTCTTCTTCACGTCCTCCGGCGTACCGCTCGCCGTGATACGCGTCACCAGCTCGTCCGGCACCAGCGGCATCGCCTTACGCACCTGCTCCATCGTCGCCGGCCAGCCCAGAATCGACTGAATCTGCTCCACAACCTCCGGCTTGACCCCGCTGGCCTGCGCAATATGCGGCTGCTGCCCCAAATACTGGGTGAGCAGCTCCCGCGCGCCGTCCAGCGCCGTCTCCTGGTCCTCATGCACCGAGCACACGATCAGCTGCGGCCGGTCGACGTCATCCAGGCTGCGCCCCGCCCGCTTCGCGCCCACCTCCAGCCGCTCCAGCGCCATATGGTTATAGTCCGGCGGCACACAGTAGTTCAACACCGCGCCGTCCGCGATCTCCCCCGTCAGTTCCATCATCTTCGGCCCCGTCGCGCCGATCATTATAGGAACGTTGCGCGGCGCCTGCCGCCCGTGCACCACATCCAGTTCGATCCCGTTCACCTGGTGAAACTCGCCCTCGAATGTGACGTTTTCCATCGCCAGCAGCCGCCGCGTCACCTCCACCGTCTCCCGCATCGCCTTCAACGGCCTGCGCCGGCTGATACCCACATTCTTCGCCAGCGGGTCCCACCACGCGCCCACACCGCAGATTACGCGGTCCGGCGCCAGGTCATCCAGCGTCAGAAAAGTGGCCGCCAGCAGCCCGATATTGCGCGTCCAGTTATTGATAACGCCCGACCCGATCTGAATCCGCTCCGTGACCGCAGCGAACGCCGCCATCGGCACGATCGCATCCCGCACCAGCCGGCTCTCCGCCTGCCACACTGCCTCAAACCCCTTCTCCTCCGCGTAGCGCACATGCTCCATCCCCTCACGGATCGAATGCTTATCCTGCAGATAAAGCGCAACGCGGCTGTACTTTGGCGCCGTCATAAAAACTCCTGAACCCTTGCGTTCGACGTGTGGCCGAAAATTCCTCTGCCGTCTTTCGGCAGTCGACTTCCTGCAAATTGGGCGCAGCATTCACCCAAAACCGGGAATTTCCCCCGATCCAATCTGCATTGTACACATCTCCCAACACAGCGTCAAAGCCGCCCCAATTCCCCGCATCC
>WTGY01000173.1 GCA_011523365.1 Caldilineaceae bacterium | reverse complement strand
GAGCCCCCGCACAAGGGAGGGCCGAATAGGCCCGACCGCCCGGAACTGCAGTGGTTAGTAGTCAGCAGTTAGTAGTCAGAGACGGCGCTTTGTCTGGCGGAAACTGAAATGGGAACTGACCATGGATTGGGTGCCTCCAGAGGCATATGAGAGATCGTCCCGATATTGGGATGCACCGTAGTGGTGGTTGTGCATAACGTAGTACGCAATTTAATATCGCGGTTGAAAGGAAGGACAGAATGCGGACCCTGGTGTTTTGCGACGACAGCGCCCATCCGGCCTCTCTGACGCGGGATGGACTGGCTGCCCTGGAGGACTGCGGACTCGATTTTGATTGGGTGGAGGATCCCTGCGGCTGGCGGACCGAGAGTTTGCATCAGTTCCCGCTCGTCATCTTCTCCAAAGCCAACAACCGCTCCAAAGTTGACCATGGACGCTGGGCAACCGAGGAGACCGGACAGGCGTTTGCCGACTACGTCGCCGCAGGCAACGGCATTCTCTTTCTGCACTCGGGTACGGCTCTGTACGACAACTCGCCCTCTCTTTGCCGCCTGATGGGCGGGATTTTCACAGGCCACCCGGCGCAGTGCCCGGTGACCGTCGCGCCGCGCGCCGGCCATCCGCTGACCGCAGGCAGTTCATCATTTACGTTGATGGACGAACATTACATGATGGAGATGAACGATCCCGATGTGGACCTCTTTCTCCATTCCGAATCCGAACACGGCAGACAGCCGGCCGGCTGGACCCGCACTCAGGGCAAGGGCCGGGTTTGCGTGGTGACGCCCGGGCACAACCCGGAAGTCTGGCGCCATCCTTCTTTCCAGGCATTGTTGCGCAACTGTTTGTCGTGGTGCGCACCGGAAGGCGAGCGCGGAGAGGAGCAGTGACTATGACCGCCCCGATGTTGCCCCGCAGGCGGCTCGGCCGTACTGAACTTGATATTCCCGTAATTCCGTTTGGCACGCTGGGCTTCAGCAACAGTTTTGGTTTCGTGAGCGATGAGGATGCCGTCGGTCTCATAAGGCATGCGATATCTTTGGGAGCCAATCACTTTGACTGTTCCCGGTGCTACGGGGATTCGATGCGCAAGCTGGGCCTGGCCCTGCGCGAGATCCCGCGTGAGGATGTAATCATCACGGGGCGGCTTTGCTGTCACTCGGATGCGCCTTGGGGCGGCTATGGCGGTGCAGGGGAAGCGGACTACTCAGCTGAACGGGCGGTCCGCGATGTGGAGGACCAGTTGGCGCTGCTGGGGACGGATTACTTTGACGGGGTAATGATCCACGACCCCAATAGGATTGAGCCCACGCTGGCCAGAGGTGGTTCCCTTGCAGGTCTGTTGCAACTCAAGGCACGCGGCCTTGTGCGAAACGTTGGGTACGGGATGGAACCGCACGACTTCCACTTACAGGCAATTGCAACGGGGGACGTCGATCTGCTCCTCTGCTTCAACGACTATAATCTCGTACGCCAGACGGCCGCGGACACGATACTGCCCGCGGCTACCGCCGCCGATGTGGGCGTCTTGAACGGTTGGTCAATCCTGCGCGGGCTGCTGACCGGGGTCGACATTGACGAGGTCAGGACGCGACGACGCCACCGGGGCAACGACGACGCGGAGGCTGCGCGCGCTTACTGGAACTGGTGCCGGGAGGAACAGGTCGATTTGCTGCAGCTGGCGATTCAGTTCTGCCTGCGAGAGGAGCGTATCCATGGTAACCCGATAGGCAGTCTGAATGTAGAGCAGTTGGAGGCTAACATTCGCGCCGCTACGACGCCTCTGGACGACAGCGTTTGGACCAGGTTTCAGGAAGAGTTCGGCGTCGAGGTTTGATCGTGAGGAGTGCGGCGCAAATCAGTCATCCCACGGGGCGAGCCGTGTTTCAGGACGGTTTGGCAAAGAATACTCGTGAAGTCTACTCAGGAGGCAAGCAATGACCCAGACGCCACCACCGGTGCCGCGGCGCCGGCTCGGACGGACTGAACTCTCAGTACCCGTCATTCCCTTCGGGACGCAGGGGTTCGGCAACCACTTCGGTTTTGTCAGCGACGAGGACGCGGTCGCCCTGATCAAACATGCTGTGTCGCTGGGCGTGAATCATTTTGACTGCGCCCGCTGTTACGGGGACTCACTGCGCAAGCTGGGTCTGGCGCTGCGCGAGATACCGCGCGAAGACGTCATTGTCACGGGGCGTCTCTGCTGCCACTCGAATGCGCCCTGGGGCGGCTACCGGGGTGACGGCGAGCCCGACTATTCGGCCGAAAGGGTGGTCCGGGACGTGGAGGACCAGCTGGAGATATTGGGCACTGATTATTTTGACGGCATGCTGATCCACGACCCTAAGCGCATCGAACCCACCCTGGCCAAAGACGGAACGCTGGCCGGTCTGCTGCAGTTGAAGGCGAAGGGGCTGGTGCGCAATGCGGGATACGGGATGCGTGAGCACCATTTCCACCAGGAGGCAATTGCGACCGGCGACGTCGATCTCATCCTATGCTTCAATGACTACAATCTCATCCGGCAGACTGCTGCCGGGACGGTTCTGCCGGCGGCGGAGGCGGCCGACGTAGGGGTAATGAACGGCTGGTCGATCCTGCGGGGGCTGCTGACCGGCGCCGATATCGACAAGGCCAGAGAGCAGGGGCGTTACAGGAACGATGAGGACGTCGACGCGGCGCGGGGCATTTGGCAGTGGTGCCGCGAAGAACAGATTGACCTTTTGCAACTGGCGATCCAGTTCTGTCTGCGCGAAGATCGCATTCACGGCAACCCGATCGGCAGCTTGAACGCGGCGCAGTTGGAGGCGAATATTCGGGCGGCGGCGACGCCGGTGGACGAGAGCGTGTGGGCGAGGTTCGAGGCGGAGTTTGGCGTTGCCGCGTAGGCATAGGACAGGGTTCGGGCGCTCGATAGTCACCAAAATGTCATCATGTGGCCAGTTTTATCGCTTCGCTGGAGATACCGCTCATTCGTAAGCAGGCAGGTCGTTGGATGGTCACGAAGGAGCAACAACATGCCCCGATGGTTGGGGGCAACGAATGTCATTTTTTCGCCTAAGAAAGCCGGTACCGCGGGGGGCAACCCACAATTGGTGTGGGATCAGATTAGCGGCTTTTGGAAAGACGCAGGGGAGGCACCAGGCCGGACATTATCGTGGGTTCCGTCAGTTGGAGGGGATGCGAAGGCAGGCACAGGACCGGCACCTACGGGGAATTGATGGGACTGGCGCGACGGGGTTTGGCGAAACCCCGTCGATTAGGGACCTTTCACCAATGTCGACACCAGGTCGACGAGGCATGTTGTAGGAGAGGGGGCGTTGCGGGGGCGAAGCCCCCGCACAAGGGAGGGCCGAATAGGCCCGACC
>WTGY01000078.1 GCA_011523365.1 Caldilineaceae bacterium | reverse complement strand
CGGGGGCGGAGCCCCCGCACAAGGGAGGGCCGAATAGGCCCGACCGCCCAAATGATCACAGGCAGTAATGGGATCAGGGGTTGAGCAGCTGGATCAGTTCGTCGTGGATGCTGCCGCCGCTGGCGATGACGCCGTTGCCGTAGAGGGGGTCGCCGCCTTGCCAGTCGGTAATGCGGCCGCCGGCGCCTTCGATGATGGGGACGAGGGCGGCGCGGTCCCAGAAGTTCATTACGGGGTCGGTCATGACGTCGGCGCCGCCGACAGCGACGAGGTAGTAGCCGTGGCAGTCGGCCCAGGTGCGGTAGAGGGCGGCGCGCTGGGCGACCTGCTCGAAGGCGGGTCCGTTGTGGAAGTTGGCGACGTTGTAGTGGTCGGTGGTGAGGAAGACGGCGTCGACGATGCTGGGGCAGTCGCGTACGTGTACGGGGTCGCGGTTGAGCCAGGCTGTGTCGCCGTCGCCAATGAGCAGGTCCTGGAGGATGGGCTGGTGGATGGCGCCGAGCAGGGCCTTCTGTTCGTGGACGAGGGCGATGAGGGTGCCGAACAAATAGCCGTGGCAGATGAAGTTCTTGGTACCGTCGATCGGGTCGAGCACCCACTGGAAGGGGGCGTCGGGCTGATGGTGACCGTACTCCTCGCCGAGAATGCCGTGTTCGGGGTAGCGCTGGCAGATGAGCTCGCGCATGCGCTCCTCGGCCTGGCGGTCGGCGATGGTCACGGGCGTCTCGTCGGACTTGCTGTCCACGGTGTAACCGCTGCGGAAGTAACGGCGGATGATGGCCCCGCTCTCGTCAGCCAGAAGCCGAATAAATTCGATGAGGGCGCTGTGTTCTGAGGGGGACAGGATGGATTTGGGCATGGAAGATCACCTGCTGTTACAGTATAGTATCGTTGGGTAAGGGTGGGATTGACTGCATGGACTAATGGCGGAAAGAATTACAGGGTATGATAGCTTCTTTCGGGCGGATGGCGAAAAGTTGAAGGGCGGGCCATGCGGCCACTTCAAGTGGGGAGGAAAGGGATGTCGATTCTCGATAAGTTCAGATTGGACGATAGGGTTGCACTGGTTACAGGCGGCAACCGGGGACTGGGCAGGGAGATGGCCCTGGCGCTGGCAGAGGCGGGGGCTGCGGTTGCGCTCACGAGTAGGGACCAGGAGCGGGCCGACGAGGCGGCGAGGGAGATTGCGGGGTCGTCCACGGTCAGCGCGGCGGTGCGGGGCTACGCGTGTGAAGTGAGCGACTATGCGCAGACTGCGCGGGTGGTCGAGCAGGTGATCGCGGATTTTGGGGGTCTGCACATTGTGGTGAATAACGCGGGCATCAATATTCGCGGCCCCATTGACGAGCTTGCGCCGGAAGAGTTCAAGCAGGTTATTGACACCAATCTGACCGGTGTGTGGAACATGTGCCGGGCGGCGGCCGGTCATTTGAAGGCGCAGAGATACGGGCGGGTGATCAACGTGGGGTCGACGCTGTCGATCATCGCTTTGCCGGAGCGCACACCTTACGCATCCAGCAAGGGGGCGGTGTGGCAGTTGACGAAGGTGCTGGCTCTGGAGTGGGCGCAGTACGGCATCACGGTCAACGCGATGCTGCCGGGCCCGTTTTCGACGGAGATGAACGTGGCCCTGGAACAGGACCCTGAGAAGTACCGGGAGTTTATCGCGCGGATCCCGTTAGGTCGCTGGGGTGACCTGGATGAAATCGGCGGCCTGGCGATTTTTCTGGCGAGCGACGCGTCCAGCTTTGTGACGGGAGCCGGGATGACAGTTGACGGAGGTTGGACGGCTCACTAGCTCATGGCTGGCACAGCGGGGAGACGGGAAGAGGCGTGCGTTTGGCTGGGAGTCAAAACAGGGTAGCGCCTCTATGGCCTTTCAGTTTTGGACAACAGATTGGGAGGAAGTGTAAGCCGTGAGAATCGTTTCTATCTCCACATTGATCGTACATGTCAATCACAGAGGCGACTGGCTGCATGTTGTGGTTGATACCGACGCGGGGATCACCGGTGTGGGCGAGGCGAGTCACAGCGGCAACGACGCGCTGTGTGCGGCGGCGGTGGCGCAGTTTGACGGGATCCTGGAGGGAGACGACCCGAGGGAGATTGCGCGCATACGTCAGGCGTTGCGGCGCAAGGATGGCGGGCGCGCCTACAATACGGCGCTCAGCGGACTGGAGCAGGCGCTGTGGGACGTGCTGGCGCAGTCGCTGGGGGTACCGTTGCATGTCCTTTTGGGCGGGGCGGTCCGCGACCGTCTGCGGCTTTACGCCAATATCAACCGTCACGTGACTGACCGCTCACCTGATGGGTTTGCGCGGGCGGCGCGGCAGGCCGCGGAGGAAGGATTTACTGCGGTCAAGATGGCGCCGTTCGACGAGATGCGGCATCCCTATCGCTATCGGACGGGCCCAAAGGCGGACTGGCGACCGGGGGTTGAGCGTGTGCGGGCGGTTCGCAAGGCGATCGGTGACGGGGTGGAGCTGGCGGTCGACTGCCACAGCCGGATGGAGGTCTCCGAGGCGATTGTGGTTGGCCAAGAGCTGGCGGAAGTTAACCTGTTCTGGTATGAGGAGCCGGTGACGTATATGGATCCGAAGGGACTTGCTGCGGTGGGGGGCAGCGTTCCGCAGCCTATCGCGTCTGCGGAGAGCGTGTTCGGCATTGAAGCCTTTTTGCCCTTTACGGCGGAGCGCTGTGTGGACGTCATCATGCCGGACGTGAAACATTGCGGGGGAATCCTGGAGCTTAACGAGATCGCGGCGGCGGCGCGAATGAGACAGGTCCTCGTGGCTCCGCACAACCCGGCGGGGCCGCTCTCGACGGCGGCAACGGCGCAGGCGGCTTCTACCTGGTCCAACTTCTATATTCTGGAATTTGCCTGGGGCGAAGTTGACTGGCGTTGTGAGCTGCTCTCGCCTGCGGAGCGGATCGAGGAGGGTCATCTGATCCTGTCGAAGGAGCCGGGGACGGGTCACCGGCTGAACGCGCAGACGGTGGAGACGCACCGGGTGACGGGCGCAAGCATGGCGGACTCATCGAAAGTTCAGTTTGGTTAACATGCGACTTTGCGCAGATGGTGAATGGTTCAAGTTGTTAGCCGCTTGATAAACTCGGTTCAGGGCGATTTAGCCACTTGTTCGACGGCCAGCCAGTCAATTTCCAGCCACTGGGCCTCTTCCTTTTGCACCAGACCCCATCGAAAGCGACCCCAGGGGGCAAACTGCAGGAACTGGTTATCGATCCAGATGACCAGCCCCAGCGGACCGGCCGGTGCGTGGTCTGATTCCAAGAGCAGTCTTCCATCCAGATAGAAACGGACGCGAGCGCGCTGCCAGTCGATGGTGTAGACGCGCCATTCTGTCATGGGGGCGGAAATGAGCTTCTCGGCGATCCCGGCTGCCTTTTCGATGGAGGGCCACAGGCTGCGAAAGAGGCGGGGGGCGCGAAAGAAGGGCGAGGTGAGGGCGAAGAGCGGCGCTCTGGCCAGGAAGCGGCTGGTACGGGTGTCGATCGTTGAGGCTTTCCATCCCCAACTCGGTTGGTTCATCGCCAGAGGCATGTCTGAGTCCGGGCCGGCATAGAAGAACCAGAGGGCCTGGGGAAGCGCGAGACTGCGCGGGCGGGCCAGGCGAAGAGGGTGGTTCCAGAATCCGAAACCGGCGGTTCCGGTGAGGTGACCACTGTTGTGGGAAAAGCGTGCCCGGACTGAGAGTCGCAGCGGGGGTCGCCAGGGAAAGTGGAGACGTGAGAGCGTGTGGTAGTCGTCGAGCTGAGCGTTTGTGTAGTCCTGATTCGATGCCCGATGGTTGCCGAGGAGAAGACCGGAGGCCCGAGTTTGCAGAAAGGCGGAGCCGCTCGCGGTCTGGCGCCAGTATGGGGACAGCCCGTCCGGAAAGCGGGCGTGGACGCCGGGCCGGGTCATACCGTTTCCAATTTTTCGGCGACGATGACGAGGGGACGGACCCTCCCGTCGCCCACGACATGTTCCTTTATGCGGAACCCGGCGCCGCGGACGGCTTCGTTAACGCTCTGGAAGGTGTCTGGGGTGGCGGGGAACACCAGGTGGAACAGGATGTTGAGCAGGGGACCCGGTTCGGCCAGGGTAACTTCGACAATGACAGATCGTCCTCCGGGACGGAGACAGCGGGAGAATTCCCGGTGCGTGCGGGGGTCGAGGATGAAGGATGCCGGGAAGGCGCAGACGATGGTGTCAAAGGCGGCGCCGGCGAAGGGCAGTTTTTGCGCGGCGCCCTGGACGAGGGGGAGTTCCTTTCCTCCGTTAGTGAGCTTTGCCGCTGTCATTCGCTGCATGGCGGCTGAGGGCTCGATGCCGACGACGCGGCGCTGCCCGCTCGAAAGGAGGGGCAGCAGCGCGCCGGTCCCGAATCCAACTTCGAGGATACGGTTGCCGCGGACATAGGGGAGAGCGGCGCGGCGCCAGTCATCCCAGCGGCCGAGGCTGACGGCCCTGCTCACGGCGTCATAGGCCCAGGCCAACTCGTTATAGAGGAGCCGGTAAAGTAGCTGGTAGAACTGACGCATCGGGCCGCGGTTTCGGCGGGCGAGAGCAGTGCTTCGCCGTCGCGGTCAGGCGAACAGCGGCGTCATACTCTGTTCGGCGACCATGGCGGCCATCTCTTCGTCGCTGGGGCCCTGGCCGTTGAAGCGGCTGGCGGCGTCAAGGACTTTGGGTAGCAGATTGATATCGCCAGCAGTGTTAAGGAAGAGGTCGCCCTGAGCGAGAATCCAGTGGACGGCGCGGTCGATGTCCGGCTGATTCTCCAGGGGCTGGTACCAGGTTGACCGGGTTTTGGGCGTGGTTGCCCAGGGTCCACGCACGAGCGACTTGATGGTCTGCACGGCGATGCCCCGTTTGCGAGCGAGGGCGACGACGCGGTCAAAGTCTGAGGCGTACTGAGGATTCTGCTTCATCTGGATGTTCCAGGGTAGCAGGATGGAGTCGAAGTCGAAGGCCTGCAGGCTGCGGTTGTGAAAGGCCGCGATTTTGAGGCCGTGGCCGGTGACGCCGATGTGTTTTACGAGCCCCTGGTCACGGGCCTCTTTGGCGGCTTCGAGGGCGCCGTTTTCGCCCATTGCGGTGTCCCAGTCGTCGGGATGGCCCAGGTTGTGGAATTGGATCAAGTCGATGTGGTCGACTCGCATCCGTTCAAGAGAAAGTTGGATTTGGGCCTTGGCTGTGTCATATTCGCGTTCGTTGGTCTTGGTGGCCAGGAAGAAACGGTCGCGGTGCTTTTCGAGCCAGGGACCGAGAAGGAGCTCGGCATCGCCGTAGCTGGCGGCGGTGTCGATGTGATTGACGCCGTAGTCGAGCAGCAGCTCCATGGTGCGGTCGGCGTCGGCTTGGGTGACGCGGCCGATGGCGGCTGCGCCGAAGAGGGTTACGGTGCTGTTGTGGCCAGTGCGGCCGAAGGGTCGTTGCTGAATCATGAGATATCTCCTTGAAGTGGTCTGACGTTGTGATCAGAGCTGTTCTTCTTCCTGCAACCGCCGGCGGAGGAAGAACAGGGCGCGTCGAAAGTCGGCGTGCCAGCCGCGGCCGGGCGGTTCATTGAGGCCGTGCCAGAAAAAGTCGAACAGGTGCCCGCCGCCATCCTGGGTAAAAAAGGTCCAGCGATCGGGCAAATCACCAGGAACTTGGCACAGATAGAAGTACCAGTGTTGCCTGATGCCTCTGAAGGAGAGCTGGCCGAGGGCTTTGACTACGCAAGCGTTCTCGATGCCGGATTCCTCGGCCAGTTCGCGCAGCGAGGCATCTTCCCCGCTTTCGCCGGATTCCCACGTTCCCTTTACCAGCTGGGTACCGGCGCGGGGATGGCGGAAGGCGAGGATTTCGAGCTCTTCTCGCCGCCGCAGGACGACAGGCGCCACCTTCGGCACGAATTTACCCATCCCGGGCAACTTCGCCTCCTTCCTCTTTGACGTGCGGACCGGAGGGGTGGTCGACCAAAGGCGACGCGGCGGCGAGCGCGGCGGCATACACGGCCGGCAGGGGCGTACCGGTGGCTTCGGCCAAGGCTTGACAGTCCTCGAACTCGGGTTTTGCGCCGACGACCTTGCCTTCGACGCGTTTCACCTTGACTCGCACAGGGCCAAAGGAGGTCGCGACTGTCTTCATAGCGCGTTCGGCTACGTGGCGGCGTACTGGATATACGCGGACGCCGAGCGTGGTTGTTTCGCGCAGGAGGAGCGAGGCGAGATTTGATTCATCGGCAGGCGCGGCGAGGACCTTAAGAAGCGTGCCAGGTCGGGCTTTCTTCATTCCGATGGCTGTTGTCCAGACATCGAGGGCGCCGGCGTCGAAGAGGCGGCGCTGCACGGGTTCGTAGAGCTCCGGATTCATGTCATCGATGTTGGTCTCGAGCACGAGGAGAGACTCGGTGGGTTCGCGGGCGTTCCGATTCGGCGCTTCGGCCAGTTCGTCTCCCAGCCAGATTCGGGCAACATTGGGCCAGTCAAACTCCCTTTGGCCGGCGCCGTAGCCGATATTGCGCAGGCGAATTTCCGGTTGACGGAAAAGCGCCAGCTCTGCCAGCAGTGCGGCGCCGGTAGGCGTCACCAGCTCGCCGGGGCCAGGCGCGGGAACTGTAGGCGCGTTGACGGCGGCCAGTAGTTCGAGAGTGGCCGGCGCAGGCAGGGGTATGCGGCCGTGCATCGAGTTCGCCCATCCGGGGCCGAGGGGGAGCGGCGAGGCGTAGAGAGCACTTACGGCGAGGTCGTGCAGTCCGGCGCAGACGCCGACGATGTCGATGATGGCGTCGAGTGCGCCGACTTCGTGAAAGTGGACGGCGTCGTGTGTCGTGCCGTGAATGTGCGCCTCAGCGTGGGCCAGGCGGGTGAAGACAGCGCCGGCGCGGCGCTTGACTTGCGCGGGAAGAGTTGAAGAGTCGATTATGCTCAGAACGTCGGCCAGGTGGCGTTCGGATGTTTCGTCACTCGCCTCCACATATACGCGTGTGGCTTGTATGCCGCCTTGCATGACCGGCTGCGCGTTGACGCTCCAGCTGCCAGCAGGAAGGTTCAGGTCTTCGACGGTTGTGTGAAGGGAGGCCAGCGGCCAGCCGGCGTCTACAAGGCAGCCGAGGAAGATATCGCCGGAGATTCCTGATGGTGTGTCGAGGTAGGCGACAGGCATTGCGGGGAGTAGTCGAACGTCCGTGGTTAGTGGGGCAATACAGTTTACTGGCGAAAAGACATCAGTTCGTCGACGGATATGAGAGTGGTATCGGCGTGGCCGTTGGCGGTTGCGTTGAGGCCGCCGCTGCGGAAACCGGCCAGGTCGAGGGTGACGTAGCGATAGCCGGCAGATTTGATGCCGGCGTCAATTGCTTCGAAGTGGGCGAGGACGGTTGGAAAGTCTTCGGGCGGCAGTTCGAGGCGGGCGATCTCACCGTGGTGGCGGACGCGGAACTGGCGCAGACCGAGGGCGACGAGGACGTCTTCGGCGGCTTCGATCTGGCGGAGCAGTTGCGGATCAATCGGAGTGCCGTGGGGCACGCGGGAAGAAAGACAGGCCATGGCCGGCTTGTCCCAGACCGGCAGGCCCAGGTGTCTGGCGATGTCGCGAACTTCCGCCTTAGTGATGCCCGCCTCCAGTAGAGGAGAGCGCACGCCCCTTTCTTTTGCCGCGATCATGCCGGGACGGTCATCGCCCACGTCGCTGGCATTGGTGCCGTCGCAGACGATGCCCCAGTCCTCCTGCTGGAGGATTTCGTGGAGCCGATTGTGAAGCTCCGACTTACAGAAGTAGCAGCGGTTGTTGGGGTTGGCGGCGTAGTTTGGATCCAGATACTCCTCAGTCTCCACCAGTCGAAAGGGCACGCCGATTTCGTCGGCGAGTGCAACAGCGTCGCGCATTTCGCGGGCCGGGTAGCTGGGGGAAACGCCGATGCAAGCGAGCGCACCAGTGCCGTCGCGGGCCTTGAGGGACCTTCCGCCCAACTCCTGGTAGGCGACCGCCATGACCACGGCGCTGTCGACGCCGCCGGAATATGCGACGATGACCGAGCCGTAGGCTCGCAGGGCTGCGCGCATCGTGTCCAGTTTTGCGGCTGCTTCGGCAGTGAGGGTTGGTAGGGTCGTGTGGCTTGCGTATTTTTTCATTTTGTCACTCTGGCCCTGACTGGGGTCCGACTGCTGTGCGTGCGTCGTAACTGGCTGGCGCGACTCCGTTTGTCGAAGAAGGAGAGTCGTTCTCGATTTTGTCATTGATTAGCGCGGCCATGTGGGCTGCGCCGTAGCCGTTGTCGATGTTTACCACGGCCATTCCCGATGCGCAACCGTTGAGCATGGCGAGGAGGGCAGCGACGCCGCCGAAGTTGACGCCATAGCCGACGCTGGTCGGTACGGCGATGACCGGCGCCTGGGTCAGCCCGGCCACGACCGATGCGAGTGCGCCTTCCATGCCGGCAATAACGATAACGACGTTTGCCTGTTGCAGGGCCGGGATGTGGGGGAAAAGGCGGTGGAGACCGGCGACGCCCACATCGGTGACCTTGTGGGGATCATGTCCCATCAGACGGAGCGTCAGGGAGGCTTCCTCGAGAACTGGCAGATCGCTCGTGCCAGCGCAGACAACCATGACACCGGGCTTCAGCTCGGAAGCGGGTTCACGATCCAACCAGAGACAGCGCGCCTGTTCATGCCAAGCCAGATCGGGCACCCTTCGGGAGGCTGCTTCAAACTGCTCCTCCGATGCCCGGGTTCCGAGTAGGCGGAGAGACTGGGCTGCCAGCCGTTCGGCGATCAAGGCGACCTGCTCGGCGGTCTTGCCCTCGCAGTAGATGACTTCCGGGAAGCCGGTGCGGAGCAGGCGGTGATGGTCCAATGTCGCCACGCCTTCAAGGGTCTCGAAGGGCAATGCACGCAGCCGGTTGAGGGCGGCATGTATGGACATAGATCCGGCGGCTACTTTTGACAGCAGAGCTTCCAACTGCGATTCATTCATGGAAGTAGGCGAGAGTGAAAGTCCGGCAACTTGCTTCGGGAAGGCTGAGGCATTCATCAGGAACTGCGACTGCCGTGCACGGCCGCGATATGGCAAAAAATATCATATACTAGCACCTGAATTACTCGCCAGCCCGAGAAAAGTTGATCAGACTAAGGAGCGATGTTGGCTGGGACCGAAGTCTGCCTCAAAGAAGGGGCTGACCATGCGGCCCGGCGGGACCAGCTCGTCGATACGCTGGCGATCCTCATCGGTGACGGTGACGTCGAGCGCGCCGAGATTGTCCTCCAGATGATCCAAAGTGCGGGAGCCAAGTATCGGACTTGTGATTCCCGGCTGATGAATGCACCATGCCAGTGACAGTTGAGAAACTGTACAGCCTTTGGCTTCGGCCAGTGGCAATAGCCCCTCGTTAACGTCATAGACCGTTTCGTTCAGGCGACGCAGCTGGGGTGGCACATCTTCCGGTTTGGCGTATCGCGTCCCCTCGGGCGCCACACCTCCTCGCGTGTACTTGCCGGTCAGTAGGCCACCGGCCAACGGACTCCAAGGGATGAGGCCGACGCCGTAAGTCAAGGCTACCGGGACCAGCCCTCTCTCTATACGGCGGTCCAAAATATGGTAAGGCGGCTGTTCCGAGACGAAACGGTTCAGGCCCAACTCCTTCGCGACCCATAGAGACTCGACAATTTGCCAGGCCGCGAAGGTGCTGCTGCCGAGATAGCGGACTTTGCCGGCGCGCACCAGGTCATCGAGGGCGCGCAGCGTCTCGTCGATGGCTGTGTCGGGGCGGGGCCGGTGAATCTGGTAGATGTCGATGTAGTCGGTCTGCAGTCGTTTGAGGCTGGCTTCGCACTGTTCGATTATGTGGCGGCGGCTGGCGCCGGAGGCATTGGGATCGTCGTCGTTCATTCTGCCATGAAACTTTGTGGCGAGAACGATGCGGCTGCGACTGCCGTTGCGCTTGAGTGCTTCGCCTGTGATCTCCTCACTACGACCACGGCTGTAGACGTTTGCCGTATCGAGGAAGTTGAGGCCGGCGTCTAGTGCCCGGTCTACGATTGCGTAGGAGTCTTCCGGGGTTGTGCGCTCGCCGAAGTTCCAACAGCCCAAACAGAGGGGGCTGACCTTCATTCCAGTGCGGCCGAAGTTTCGGTACTCCATCTACAAATCCTTTTCGGGTGGAAAAATGCTTCTGACGCCTTGGCACTTTGCAATCAGCGGACTCAGATCCAGCCTACAGTGTACAAGCAGATTGGAACGTTGTTAAGTCGATTCCGGGTGCCGACGATGGCGGTTACGCAATGATTCGATGAAGATTTGGTCCAAAGTCGGCCTCGTAGAAGGGGCTGACCATGCGGCCGGGTGGGACAAGCTCGTCTATTTTCTGGCGATCCTCTGCTTTGATTTCGACTTCGAGGGCGCCCAGGTTGTCTTCCAGCTGTTCCATTGTGCGAGGGCCGATGATTGGACTTGTGACTCCTGGTTGCTCTGCGCACCAGGCCAGGGCCAGCTGAGAGAGTGAACAGCCTTTGGCTTGTGCCAGAGGCAGGAGGCCTTCGGTCACGTCAAAGACGCCTTCGGTATAGCGGCGGGCCAGGCGCGCCTCAAGGGTTGTATCAGAAAAGCGGGCGCCTTCAGGGGCCGGCCGGTTGCGCGTATACTTGCCGGTCAGAAGGCCCCCGCCCAGCGGGCTCCATGGGATGAGGCCGATGCCGAAGGTCTGGGCCATCGGGATCAGTTCGCGTTCGATGCGCCGGTCGAGGATGTTATAGGGCGGTTGCTCGGAGACGAAGCGGTTCAGGCCCAACTCCTTGGCGGCCCAGAGGGACTCCACGACCTGCCAGGCGGCGAAGGTGCTGGTGCCGAGATAGCGAACTTTGCCGGATCGCACGAGATCGTCGAGGGCGCGCAAGGTCTCGTCGATTGCGATTTCGGGGCGGGGCCGGTGCATCTGATAGATGTCGATGTAGTCGGTCTGCAGGCGTTTGAGGCTGGCTTCACACTGTTCGATGATGTGGCGGCGACTGCTGCCGGCGGCGTTTGGATCGTCGTCGTCCATTCTGCCATGAACTTTGGTGGCCAACACGATGCGGCTACGGCTGCCGTTGCGTTTCAGGGCCTCGCCGGTAATTTCTTCGCTGCGGCCGCGACTGTAGACGTTTGCGGTGTCCAGGAAGTTGAGACCGGCGTCCAGCGCCCTGTCGATAATGTCATATGCGTCTTCCGGCGAGGTTCTTCTGCCGAAGTTCATGCAGCCCAGGCAAAGGGGGCTGACTTTCATGCCGGTCCGACCAAAATCACGGTACTCCATTGGACTCCTCGGTTCTGAAATCGTGGGAAATCAATGTGTCCGGCTACCAATTTTAGCCGGACGCGGTTCGCCCACAGTGTACAAGTGAATTGAAGCGATGTAAAATTTTCTCCGGGAGCCATTTGCGGCGGACGCCACTCTTGGAGAATCATGAACGGGTTGGGGCGGCTCCTTCGTGGTGGGAGGTTGTCGCAGGGGCAGCGTGAATCGCGGCGAAAAGGACATCAGAGGCAAGAAGGGGAATTTTCGGAAGTGGCCACATCAGAAGCACTGCGCCAGATTCTCTATCGCATTGACGGCAGGGGATACAAAGCATATAAGGATATAGCCGGCACCTACCAATTCGCCGACTTCTCGCTGGCCGTAGACTACGTTCAGGGGGACCCATTCGCTGCGCCCAGCCGGTTGCGGGCGTTGATCCCGTCTGCGGTGGCCGGTTTTCCTGACCGGCTCTACGCAAATGGAAGCCGGGCAATCGGGCTTAGCTGCTTTCTCGCCAGGGCGTTTGCGGCGGAGACGTTCAAGAGATCGACGCGGCGAGGGAGCGGCAAGAGCGGCGAGATTCGAATCGAGGCGCCGGGCCAGCAGGTGCTGGCCAACACAGCGGTGCAGGTACATGAAGACGGGACTGTCGAGGCGCGTTTTACGGTTGGATTACCGGCGCAGGGGAGGAGGGTGTTGGGAAGGCAGGCATGCCAGCTGCTTTTGGAGGAGCTACCCAGGATCATAGAAAGCAGCCTCATGGCCCGCAGTCATGCGGAGGAAGGGCTGTGGCAGCATGCAGCCGCGAACGAGGACGCCGACGCGTTGCGTTCGATGCTGGCGGAGCGGGGTCTGATCGCTTTCGTTGCGGATGGCTCGATTTTGCCGCGTTCGAGCGGGGTCGACGATCGCCCGATGGGCGGCGACGAGGTGATTCCCTTCGGCTCGCCGGAAAGCCTACGGGTTGGGTTTTCCCTTCCCAATGCGGGAACCGTGGCAGGGATGGGGGTTGGGGAGGGTGTGACTTTAATCGTCGGGGGCGGCTACCACGGCAAGTCGACGCTGTTGCGAGCTATCGAACGGGGCGTGTACAACCACCGCCCGGGGGACGGCCGCGAGCTTGTGATAAGCGCGCCGGACCTGGTCAAGATTCGGGCGGAGGATGGGCGGGCGGTCAGCGGAGTTGATATTTCGGCCTTCATCGGGGACCTGCCGCTGGGGAAGACGACGCGTCGTTTTTCGAGCGAAAATGCAAGCGGCTCGACAAGCCAGGCGGCAGCGATCGTTGAGGCGATGGAGTCGGGGGCCAGCGGGCTACTCATTGACGAGGATACGGCCGCTACGAACTTCCTGATCCGGGATGCCCGGATGCAGGCACTGGTGCCGAAGGAAAGTGAGCCGATCACACCGTATATCGACCGAGTGAAGGCGATGTACAATGAGTTTGGCGTCAGTACAGTGCTCGTGGTTGGCGGCAGCGGCGATTACCTGGATGTAGCCGACGCGGTGGTTGCAATGGAGACGTTTCGGCCCCTCGATGTGACTGCGCGCGCAGCCGGGGTTGCCGCTGACTATCCTACCGGCCGGATCATCGAGGAGAACAGCCGGTTCGAAGTCAACGTAGAGCGCAGGCCGCGGTCCGGGAGCGTCGACCCAGGGAAAGGACGAAGAGAGTCAAGTATCAGGACGAGAGGCATACAGACGATCCAGTTCGGGAGGGAAACGCTAGATCTGGCGGCAGTGGAGCAGATCGTGCATTGGGCGCAGACTCGGGCAATCGGGGCGGCGCTCGACTACGCCCGGCGCCGGTATATCAATGGGCGTCGTTCTCTGTCTGAGATTCTGGACCTGGTCATGGCCGATGTCGAAGCAGAAGGATTGGATGTGCTGGAGCGGCGCCGAATAGGGGAGTTTGCGCTGTTCCGACGCCACGAGCTGGCGGCGGCATTTAACCGACTGCGCTCATTCAGAACGTAAGGAAAGACAAACATGACGCAATTTCCAGCGGCTCCTGCCGGCGAGTTGGGGGCCGAGTACGCTGAAAAACTGCGCAGAAGCTATCTCAATTATCGATGGCCTCTGTTTCTGCTGGAACCTGAGGAGTACACGCGACCCTGTCTTGACAACGGGTGGACTCCACTGGCATCGGCGGCGCACGTTGCCTACTGGGACAGTTTCCAACTGCGACGAATGCAGTCGGCGATCGATCCGCACGGGGTAGAGCCGGCACCCGTATCTGTGGCGTCGAATGACGAAATGGCTGCGAGCGAAAATCGAAGCTGGGACACGGTGCTGTCGGAGGCGGACGAGGCGCGGCAGGCGTTGATCAGTTTCGCGCTTTCGCTCAGCGACGACCAGATTGAGGCAGCATATGAGGACCGCGGCGGGCGCAGCCAGATTGTGAAGATGCTGCTGGAGCGCATGCCCCAACATGTGGCGGAGCATGCGGTCGACGTGCATCGCTACTGCTTCTCGCCTGACCGCTGGGGCCGCGAGCATCTATTCGGCTTCTACCGCCACCATTTCAACAGTCTGTTGGACTCCATAACCGGTCTCACCGAGGAGAGTTGTACTTCGGTCGCGGTGAGCGGGGACTGGACCGTCCGCGACCTACTTGCCCACATCCTTGCATGGGAGGAGTATGTTTTGGAGCTTGTAAAGCGCTGGCCGGACATCACACTCCCCGACCCTCATTCGGCGGGAACGGAGGTCGAGAGCGGGGACGATCTTTCTCACTGGGCCAGTGGGGACGTTGACACGGTCAACGCGCGGCTGCAGGAGGGGCGCGCCGGCTTGACGATGATCGATGTGTTGGATGGGCTAGCCACTTG
Source organism: Caldilineaceae bacterium (assembly GCA_011523365.1). GTDB lineage: Bacteria > Chloroflexota > Anaerolineae > Caldilineales > Caldilineaceae > Bin5. The sequence goes on along the minus strand of WTGY01000078.1, from coordinate 2,060 downwards.
CCACCGGCGTATAGTCAGCCGCTGCAGGAGGCTGAGCGATGAGGCGATGGAGACGGAGGTGGAGTACGACAAGGGTGAGAGAGGCAACGTCGTAAACCTGTTGGTTTCGACATCAGCGCATACGGCAGACCACGCGGCGGAGATCTATGCGGCGCGCGCGGATGGGCGGCTGGTCCCGGTAGGATTCAGTGATTAGCCGGAGTGAGCGTAGCGTTTGCTCGACTCCTGGTTGCTGAGGTGAGAGGTCTCGGAAAGCTGGAGTACATCCCAACCGCTGCCATTTCGCTGAAGAGTGAAGATGCAGCATAGGGGCACGGTGATGCGGTCTGCGAGACCGGTCAGGCCGCGGACGATACCGACGACCGGGGCGCCGTGGGTAACCATGACCATGTTCTTGTCGGGGAGGCGGTCGGTCAGCGTGCGGGCGGCGAGCGCAGCCCGTTTGTGGCCCTCCTCAGACGTCTCCGGGTAAGGAAACTCATTGATAGCAGTGTAAGCCTCGTCGATGCGGGGAAAACGCTGCCTGCGTTCGTCTTCAGGCAACAGTTCCGGCATGGAGGTGACGTTGGGAAGGATCTCGCCGATGCCCGGCTCGAGGCAGACGGACAGTTTGAGCGCGTCGGCGATATGTGAAGCTGTCTGAATTGTGCGTAGGAAGGGGGATGCGAAGACGCGGTGGATCTGTTCGGCTTGCAGGCTCAGGCCTACTTCCTTCGCCTGCGTCTCCCCGTCGGCAGACAGGGCGGGGTCATAGGGCCGAGAAGCGGTTCTGGCCCAGCCGGGGTTTTGAAAGTCCTCGCGATTGCCGTGGCGGACGATCCAGATCCGTTGGCTCACTGTTCGGCTCCTGTTTTGGACGTTTTCTTGCGTCGCTCAGACAGCCCGCCGGCGCTCTCTGCACAGTTTGTCCTCCCCGAACAGAGGTGGAAGAGCCCGAGCGACACGTAGAAGGCAGTGTATCACAGTGACAAGGCCGTGAACGAAAAGGGGAGAGACAGGTCAGCCTCGGGGAAGGAGATTTAGACGGGAAGGAACATATCGTGACGGAATGACATGCTCAGGAAAGTTCGCTTTACTGCCCGCGCCCTCAAGGGCGAGACGGGATTCACGGACACGGCCTCAATCTGGGGGGCCTGGAGGGCCTCTCATCTGAAGACGCACTGAATCTGCGATGGCATATACTTTCACCGACCACTACCGTCCGGCGCGCCTGTGTCTGCGGGTAAACGCTGTTCTGATCGGCCTTGGGCTGGGGCTGCTGCTCCTTGTGTACCCACGGGATCTGTTTGTGGCAGCCGGGGTCACGCTGGGGTCGGCATGGACGGCCCGCATTGGGGGCGGCGCTTTGATTGGTCTGGGGATTGGTCTGCTGTCGGCTTCGATGGAAAGAGACCTGCACCCGGCCTGGCTGCTGGCGGCGATAGTTGGCAACGGGGCGATCGCGATCAGCCTGTTGATCGCGTATTTTGAAGGGGAAATGGCGGCTTTGCATCCGATAGGGGCCGGCGTTCTCCTGGTCATTTTCGTGGTCTGCCTTCTGACGGTCGCATTGTCGGCGCCGCATATTCGCAGCAGGGGCGGCCAGTCCTAGTGCGCGCCTGCGGCGGGGGTCCTCCTCCCGCATGCTTCAAATGGCGCGGGCAGATTGAGATCCCCTATTCCTCGCTTTCTGACTCCACAAGGGGCAACCTGAAGCTCAGTGCGGTATTGGGAATGTGCCGGAACTGGTGTCGATCTGGACGGCCGAAGGCAGAGAATTGTCAACGCTTTGTAGGCGTAGACCGTTTTCCCGACGAAACGGCTGCCGTCTGGGCTGTTCGGCAGTACCAAATTCTGTAGCAGGCTCTTGATGATCGCAACGGTGTAGGTTGGGCCCAAGTAGGAGTTGCCTTGCCTGCGCTGGCTCACGTTGGGTACAAGGCACGATGCGTGGTGGATGGAAGTTCGGTCGCAGCGGGTCGTCAAGGTCGAATTGTCCTTACAGTCGCTGCGGCGGGAGGTTTTGGGAGGGGGGGCGTTGCGGGGGCGGAGCCCCCGCACAAGGGAGGGCCGAATAGGCC
>WTGY01000165.1 GCA_011523365.1 Caldilineaceae bacterium | reverse complement strand
GGGTTGGGCTGATGGCGGCGATGGTGCCGTCGGCGGCGTAGCTGGCCGCGTAGAGCGCGGGTACGTATACGCCGGGAATTTGGGCGAGCATGGTCCAGAGTTTACTGCGGGTCTGTTCCGGCAGGTTTATGCTGGCGGCGAGTTCCTTTTTCCACTGTTCGTGCACATCGATGATCTCGAAGATCACTTCTTCGCCTTCGCCGATGACCATGGCGTCGAAGAAGGCGCTCATGGGCTCGGGATTGTAGCAGCCTGAGCCGCCGGCGATGACGAGCGGGTGGGAGGCGTCGCGGTCTTCGGCGCGCAGGGGAAGGCCGGCCAGGTCGAGCATGGTGAGGACGTTGGTGTAGAGCTGCTCGTAGGGGAGCGAGAAGGCAAGGATGTCGAACCGGCCGACCGGGTGGCGGGTCTCGAGGCCGAAGAGGGGGATGCCGTCGCGGTGCATCACCGTCTCGAAGTCGCTCCAGGGACAGTAGACGCGCTCGGCTAGCAGGTCGTGGCGTTTGTTGATTAGGTCGTAGAGGACCATGAGGCCGAGGTTGGAGCCGCCGAGCTCGTAGATATCGGGGAAGGCGAGGGCGACCTTGCTGCGGATGGCGGGGTCGTCCCAGTCCTTGGGGATGCTGTTTAGCTCGCCGCCGGTGTAGCGTGCGGGCTGGGTCACTTTGTGGAGGACGCGGTCAAGGGCGCGTGAGATCTGGCTGGGGGTGGAAAGCATATTTGGTTCCTTCTCATCTGCCGACCTGCGACGCCGTCCGAGACGGGAGGTCGCGTATGCGGCCGGGCGGGATTTGAACCCGCTGATTGCCAGGGGCGCAGGTTGGCGCTTCGCCCTGGCGATTGGGAATCCGGTTGGTCCGGGTGGACTGCCGGAGATGGGGTCATTATAGAAGGAGGAGGCGAGGGGATCAAATCTGTAAAGAGGGGTGCAGTCCAGTTTTGGTGCGAGAGAGGGCAGGCACAAGGCCCGCCCCTACCTGAGCGTTCGGTGATGGAGGGGCGCGTGGGCAGGCACAAGGCCTGCCCCTACGGGAAATTCATGGGACTGGCGGGACAGGGTCTGGCGAAACCCCTTCGATTGGCCACCTGTAACCAATGTCGACACCCGGTCGATAAGGCATGTTGTAGGAGAGGGGGCGTTGCGGGGGCTCCGCCCCCGCACAAGGGAGGGCCGAATAGGCCCGACCGCCCAACTGCAGTGGTCAGTGGTCAGTGGTCAGTGGTCAGAGAAGGGACTAACTCTGACGCGGAGTTAGTCTTGAGATGGTTGAGGCTCCGCAGCGACCTGAGGCATGGGGAAGTTCGCCCCCAATTTGGGATGCACCCGTTGAGGGTGAGGTTTTGACTTTCGGGTTGTCCTCTCGTATACTGTTGACTTACAGGCTATTGCAGCAAGCCTGCCCCGTTCGTCTAGAGGCCCAGGACACCACCCTCTCAAGGTGGAGACAGGGGTTCGACTCCCCTACGGGGTACAGGAACGAGAAATCCCGCTGAAATCAGCGGGATTTTCTTTTTGTCCAGAAGCGGTAGGAGGCGGAACGCGGGCTCAGTCGACGGCGATGATGGCTTCGATTTCGACGGCCCAGTTGGCGGGTACGGTGAGGCCGATGGCGCTGCGGGCGTGGCGGCCGGCGTCGCCGAAGAGCTCGATGAACATGTCGCTGCAGCCGTGGATGACAGAGGGGGTGTCGTTGAAGCCGGGGCCGACGTTGACCATGCCGAAGACCTTGACGACCTGGCGAACGTTGTCGAGGCCGGCAATGGTGTGGACGGCCTGGAGGATGCCGAGGGCGCAGAGCTGGGCAGCGCGGTAGCCTTCTTCGGTGGTCAGGTCCTGCCCGACTTTGCCCATGATCTCCTCGTCGCCGAAGCGGGAGACCTGGCCGGAGACGTAGACGTGGTCGCCGGAGCGGACTGCGGCCATGAGGCGGCCGCCGTCGAGGTCGATCTTCTCGAGTTCGTAGCCCATTTCTTTCAGTTTTGCCAGATAAGACACTTTTGACTCCTGTGGGTTGTGCCCCGCGCGTTAAGGTGCGGCGCGGTTATTGAGTGGACAGATGGGAAATGTGATATTCGTGAATTTCAGGTGGCCGGCGACAGCACTGGCGCCTCTTTGGTGCGGCGATAGAGGTCGTCGAAGTCGGAGGTGCCGTCGTCGTCGAGGTAAGCGGTGGCGACGCCGCGCTCGTATATGGGCTGGTTGGCGGTGCGCCAGTAGTTCCACATGCTGGAGCCCTGACTAAAGCTGGTGTCGGCGAAGTAGACGCGTACGCCGTTGGCGCGGCTGTAGCGGACGAGGCGGCGGGGGAGGCTGAAGTCGGCGACGTCGACGCGGTAGGTGTCGAGTGCGGACTCGTCGATGGTGATGCCGAGGCCGGGGGCTTCGGGCGTTTGGGCGTAGCCGCCCTCGACGGGGATGCGCTGGTCGAGGAGGTTGTGCTGGTAGAGTTCGTGGCAGTTGATGGCGGGCCACTGGGCGTGGCTGAGCACGGCGCCGAGATGGAGGGCCATAGTGGTTGTGAGGCCGGTGCCGACCATCTGGATGAAGAAGGGCATGTTGGCGGTGGCGGCGGAGATGCCGGAGCGCAGCACGTTGGTGACGCCGCCGGCGATGACGAAGCCGTCGCAGTAGCCTTGCTGGATGGCTACGGAGCCGGGGACGCCGCCGTAGTGGTGGGCGATGGGGGTGCGCACTTTTTCGCGCAGGAGGCGGTTGCCGGCGACGTCGTTGGCCTGCATCGGACCTTCCCAGATGGCGATCTTGGGGAAGTCGTTCTCGAGTTCGCGGAGGACGGGCACGGCGGTGGACACGTCGAGCAGGAAGTCGTTCCAGTCGCAGTCGATGTGGAACCAGTCGGGCGTGGCGTCGCTGATGCGCTGGACGGTGGCGTAGACGTCATGCCAGGGGCGGGTCTTGATTTTGATAGAGGTGAATCCCAATTCGACGGCGACGCGGGCTTCCGCTTCGTAGGCGGCGGGGCCCATGTCGTGGTCCCAGAAGGAGACGGGGCACCAGTCGCGCACTTTGGGTCCCAGGAGGCGGTGGACGGGTACGCCGGCGATTTTGCCGGCGGCGTCGAAGAGGGCCATCTGGAGGCCGGCGCCGAGGGAGTCATCCCACATGAGGTCGAAGGGTGAACGGCCGATGACGCGGTCGGTGTCGTCGACGCGGCCCCAGGTGTAGTTCTGGATGGTTTCGCCGTAGGCGACGGTGCCGTCGTCGAGGGTGAGGCGGATGACTTCAGACTCGGACCAGCGGTGGATGTTGGCGCGTTCCATTTCGCGTCGGACGCGGTCGACCATGGGGATGACGAGGAGTATGCGTTCGACGTCGGTGATTTTGGCGGTGGCGGTCATTGGGTGCTCCTGTGGGGTGGTTCCGGTTGGGGCG
>WTGY01000023.1 GCA_011523365.1 Caldilineaceae bacterium | reverse complement strand
TCTATGTCATTCCAACCCCACTGCATCTAACTTAAATGCGGTTGTAGTACTAAGCCTTCTTCATTGCGCAACGCCCGACTAGGCGAAAGGTGTTTTTCTCTCCTCACCCTCCATTACTCTCTCCTCGCTTTTGGGCGGTCGGGCCTATTCGGCCCTCCCTTGTGCGGGGGCTCCGCCCCCGCAACGCCCCCCGGTCCTGTCCGCGCCGTAGCGAGTGTGTGGCTAATTCTAAGTTGTCGTCTCGCAGCAGCCGGGCTTCACCCCACAACGTCTTGGCACATTCCGAGTCTGTGCCAGCGCAGGCAAGGCAGGCGAGGCAACTCCCACATATACCCAACATTCACCGCTATGACCGTCGCGAGCCCGCCACAGAAATGCTAACGGTACATTCCGCCGAGACAGAACACACACAATACATGGCTCAGTTGTTGGCAGTGAAAATAGTGAAGCGAAAAACTGTGCCCCGGACCATTGGCAATCTGCTTGGACATACTGCAGATGAAACGTTAGCGCCTTAAATCTCCTTTTGCCTCAGCGTGCCTCGTCGAACCGGCCAAGTCAGTTGCTCTTCTGGCAAATGCCTGCGTCTTCTGGATCAGACAAACGTCAACGCTTCCTGGACAAGAGTCAAAAAGACCGAAATCAGCCAATCTCGAAGATTGGATGAACGGGCCATTAAGGCTCGTAGTAAGAATGGTGCATTCAGACAGGCCTACTTGCGTAGAGCCTGTCTGTGTTAAGTGAGGATTGGAATGAACTGCTCAGTGCGTATAACGCGACAAGACAGAACAGCCGCAACGTCTTGCCTATGCAGACTGTTCCGCAGTGTCACTATTGGCAAGATGCCGGCCTACGGGAAATAGTAGCAAAGGAACAGAGATGTCGATAAATATCCACAGCCACTGGAGACTCATCTCTGGTTCGAGCAGACGGGAACCGATCCAGTTCCACAGCAGGGCGTGAATAAGGATGATCCCCCCATATAGTGTTAAATTGGCCTCGAAGTACTCCTTTGTTAGGCCTCCGTCCTGGGCCTTGTCGACATCCTGTTTTCTCCTTAACCCAACGTAAATGGTTATGAGTGTGCCCGCAGCGACAAATGGATCAAAGATTGTCCAGACCAGCGCGCCGAATCCTTCGGACATCGGGTCGTACAACTGAATGGCAACAAACTGGAGCCAGAACACCACGGCGAAAACCTGCATGGCGATTCCCACAATTCTCTTCACGACGAAATCCCTCCTATGTCACGGACTCTCGGCGCAGTGTCCGCATCGCATACCCAATTCTCCTCCGGCCTTCGGCATCTCGTCACTGCCATCGCCAACCCAGGAGAGCACACGTCGATTCTCTTTGCCTTCACAACGCTTCCTTCCTGGTGAGACGCCTGCCAGCGGAGAACAAGAGAAGCGGTAGTGTGAGGTCGATAAGGATCCACAACCATTGAAAGCTCACCAAGGGGTAGGCCCATCGCGATCCAATCCAGTTCCACAGAAGCGCGGCCAGTAGCGCAACGCCCCCGTAAAGTGCGATGTTCGCCTCAACATAATCTCTGGACACGCCTTCCTCTGCCAAACTGTCAATCTCCGTCTTCCGGCGGAATGCAACCCATATGGTGATCAGTATAGCGATAACCATTAGCGGATCGAGGACGGACCAAATCTGAAATCCAACCCCCTCCTGCGCGGGGTCGTAGAACAAAATGGCAAGGAATTGGACCCAGACCACAACGGCCAAAACCTTCAGGAAATTTCCCAAAATCTTATTCACGACAGTGTTTCTCCTTTCACAATCTCTATTTGCCGAACTTACGTCTGGCACTGTTCCAACGTTGCTTCACCTGACTTAGAGCATTCATTTCTAGACTGATCAGAGTCAAGAACGCATATGCAGCCTGGGCCTCCCTGACAGGGACAGTGTTCACAGCAAGAACGCGGCGCATTCACCGGCCCGAAACTCAACCCTGATCTGCAAACCGCGACACACAATGTCCGGCAGGAGTCCCTGTAAGGGTCTCCTAATCGCGAAATTCCTTAGAACGCGTCTGCCTGGCACGCCTCGCCTTGAGAATGCCAACATTCCCACTGGGAGATATTGGGGGCCAAGAATCAACTGGAAGAGATTGTGTGAGGCGGGGGCTGCCTCTACACCTGGGGGACAGTCGAGTAGGGGACAGGAAAGGAAGAGATGGTCAGGCTGTAAGGCGTTAGGACAATCCAGAAAAACAGTTACCACGTTCCCAGCCCTATTCGTCCGCGGTTCCGAGGCGCAGGCCCCCGTTCAACCGCCTGGAAGGACTGGGGTGGGCGTCTGGTCAAGCCAAATGGAACGGCCAGATTTCGCAGAGCCAAAGATCAGAAATGAGAAAAGTCCAGCCTTCTCTACTCTAGAGTAACGATGCCGAGAGGCGTTTCAAGCCGTGCCCGCATCTCCGGTGCAGGGCCGGCGGACACCAGAATTTCGATGTGAAGTGCCGACAACATCGGCTGCACCTCGGCGGGCCGGGGATGGAATAGCGAAAGTTCCAACAGCCGCACGCCCTGCGCCGAAGTTTCGGAAGGGTGGGGCGTTTCTTCGCCCCACTCGATCAGAAACGGCACGATCCCATCGCCCGGCGGTGGCCACCCTTCCTGGGTCTCCGGTCTCTTGGTAGTGCGCCAGCGCAGCCGTGCACCGTCCGGTCGCACGCGCCCCCCCACAACCACCACGCCAGGATCATAGCCCGCGGCCTGCGAAGCGCTCGCTATCTCTTCCAGCGAGGGGGCCAGGACAGCCCAGGTCACCAACCTGGGAATCTTCAGCCAGTCCAGTCCGAATGCTAGCGGCCGCTCCCCCTGCTGGTGTGACTGCTCAGGGTCCGGCGCAATGATTTCTAGATAACAGGAGTTGCTCAGTGCCAGCAGTGCATTGTGGGTCCCGCTGGGATGTTTGCCTCCCGCGGAAGGCCGTACACCGAAACGCTTAGCCAGATCTTCTACTGCTTCTTCCAGATCGGGTGCGGCGTATACGAGGTGATCGGGTGATAGAGCCATGATTGTTCTGTTGAACTGCCTCCTGATATCCTGCCCGCCCACCTTATTGTATAATGAACGGGATTGCCAAACGCAAAGGCGACATCGTAATTCCCCATCCTGGGGCAATGTGCGCTGCATTGTAGCTTACCCAAAGAATCGGCCAAAATGGCCATGACGCCAAACAGGAGAAATGATGAGAGCCGAACACGATAAACCAAGCGAAATCGATATCTTTCTCTTTGATCTGCGAGGATATCTTCTGGTCAAAAACGCTCTCACCACCGAAGAAATCGCCGTCTGCAACGCCGAGATCGACGCAATTCTACCTTTGGATGTAGGACAGTGGGCGGGCTACGTCCACGGCCACCAGTACGGAAGCGCTGACGGCCTCAACCTGCAGCAAATCTATGAGGCCGGCCCTGGCTTCGAGAATCTGATAGACCATCCGTCCTGGGTCGACAAGGTTAAGTACTTTGTGGGAGGGGAAGGCTCCTTCGACTTCCACCACGGCCCACTATTCATTGACGAAAACTTCGCCAACCTGCGCGGCCCGGGCGAAGCCATCGGCATCCACTCAGGTGGACACCACATCAGCAAGCGAAATCAGTTTCGGTTTCACAACGGACACTTCATGAACGGCCAGGTGAACGTCCTCGTCGCCCTCACCGATATCGGCCCGGGCGACGGCGGCACTATGGTCATCCCCGGTAGCCATAAGTCCAACTTTCCACCGCCCGAATACGACGACCATAGCATCGGGCTCGGCGGCTCGGCCGACGCCATCATCGGTGCAGAGGAAATCTACATGGACGCGGGCGACGCTCTGATATTCGTGGATACGATCTGCCACGGCTCCGCCCGCCGCTCGGTCCAAGGTGACCGCCGGGTCGTCGTCTACCGTTACGGTCCGTCCTGGGGCATCTTCAGATTCGGCTACCGGCCATCACCTGAACTACTCGAACGGCTTACGCCCGCGCGCCGCGAAATCGTCTGGCCCCACGAAGTAATGGAGCGCACACCCCAAAAATAAGCGCCTGTTCGCTATCTCATGCGTGCCGGGGCATACCACATGTCGAGGTTCGTCCCCACGGCCGCCTTGACTGGCTCCGTAACCGTCTTCAGTCGATGTAGGGCGTCGTCGCCTAAGGTCAGTTCAAGCGAGGGCAAGTTTCGCCTGACCTCATCGGCGTTACGCGCACCCACCAGCAATGATGTAATTCCTTCTTGCTGACGCAGCCAGGCCAGTGAAACCGCGGCCATGGGCTCCCCCAACTCTTCCGCAACCTTCCGGACTTGGGACACGGCAGCAAATAGTTCCTCTTCAAGGCCTGGTTCGCCGTGTTCGGCGAGACTTCGCTCGCCCGAGTAGTGACGTGTGCGAGCCAGCCCTTCCGGTACGTCATCTGCAGTTGCATAGCGGCCTGTAAGGACTCCCTGCGCCAGCGGACTGTAGCAGATTACTCCGATTCCGTTCTCGCGACATAGGGGAAGCACCGTCCTTTCGATGCTCCGCCACACTAGACTGTAGGGCAACTGATCAGTGACGCATTGACCGGTAGCGATCATCTCGCGCAGGTCCTGGTCGGCAAAATTGCAGACACCGTAGGCCCGGATCTTGCCTTCCGATTGCAGCGCATCCAATGCGCCGACCGTCTCGTCGAGCGGTACCTCCCAGTTGGGCCAGTGAATCTGATACAGATCGATATAGTCGGTCTGCAAAGCGCGCAGACTGCGTTCGCAGGCGTCGACCAGGTCGCCCGGGGCAAGGTTTCTTGCGCTCACTTTGGTAGCAATGACCGCTTCATGCCTTCTGCCCATGAGCCCCTGGCCCAGCACTTCCTCGGACCGGGGGTAATTCTCCGCAGTATCAAAAAAGTTGATGCCTGAGTCCAACGCTGCATGGACAGCAGCGACCGAATCGGAGTCCTCCTGGTTCCCCCAAAACTCGCCGCCTGAGAAAGGCCAGCAACCCAACGCAATCGGGGATACTTGGATGTCTTTACGGCTACCCAATGCCCTGTACTCCATCGACGGTGCCTCCTTTCCGTGGTCTGTTATCGAAAGTAAGCTAACGCATGGGTCCGGCTTTTGCAAGCTAGGTTTTCATGGTACTCTCTTGGACGGAATTACCAAGTGACGGGACACAGAGGAGCAAAATGCCGAGCATTCGTAGCCAGCTATTCAAGACCTATTTTCGCATGCGCAACAGCCGTCTTCCTCTTGATCGTCCAGTTCCCGACCAGCGCGAGACACTGGACAGTCGCGGGCTTCGCCTCCTCCCAATGGCCGAAAGGATGCTGGCACACCCTGTCGACGCTTTCGGTGTACCTTCGGAATTCATTGATTTGCAGGGTACGCGGTCCGACAGGGCCTTTCTCTATCTTCACGGAGGCGGCTATTTCATCGGCTCCTGTCAGTCCCATCGCGGCTTCGTCTCGCACATCGCCAGAGCTTCTCAGTGCCGTACGCTCCTTCCCCAATACCGCCTGGCACCGGAGCACATCTTCCCTGCGGCCCTTCTGGACGCACGCGCCGCCTACAGATTCCTGTTGGCCCAGGGATACTCGCATGACCGCATCATAGTAGGAGGAGAATCGTCTGGCGGAGGGCTCGCATTGGCGCTCTTACAAACCCTGAGGGAAGAAGGGATGCCGATGCCGGCCGGCGCAGTTCTGCTTTCCCCCTGGACCGATCTGTTGGGAACGGGTCACAGCGTACACTCTCTCGCCCGGAAAGATCCGTGGCTTCGTCCCGCCGGCATACCGCTTCTGGCGAATCGCTACCGAGGCAGTACCCCGACTGACCATCCACTCGTTTCTCCTCTATATGCTGACCTGAAGGGACTCCCTCCCCTGCTGATACACGCCGGAAATGATGAAATCCTGCGCGACGATTCTACGCGACTGGAGGCCAGAGCAAGAGCGGCCGGTGTTGAAGTTACCGCCAAGATTTGGATGGGAATGTGGCACGCCTTCCACGCCTTCTACCCTTGGGTACCGGAGGCGAAGCGGGCGCACACAGAGATTGGAGAATGGGTCGCAAAGACATTTGAGACTGATTCGCAGGCAGCCTTAGAGAGAGCAAATGATTCGATCAGCCGACGTTCGAACCGACTCCGAAGTGCGCAGCTGGGAAGCGCGTCTCAATCGCGAGCGCCCGCAACGGAGGGAAGTAGCCGCCTGGATTACCAGCCGGATCAGCGCCGCCTCAGCCGACTCGCCGCTGGTCGTTGAACTGGCCTGCGGAGCCGGCTTTCTGGCTGAAGTCCTCAAAGGGCAGCTGTCAGGCCTTCGCCACTGCGGGTTCGATCTCTCGCCTCACCTGCTCGATTTCGCTCTTCGCCGGCTCGACGGATCTGCGGGTGAGGAGGGCAACTTCTGTACGATGCACTTTCGCTGTGCCAACCTCGTAAGCGATGACTGGACCGCACCACTCGTAGAAATGGGCTGGGCCGGCAAGGTGGACGCCGTCGTATCAATCCAGGCCCTTCATGACCTCGGCGATCTTGAGCAACAGAAACACGTCTTGGAACAGGCACGAAGTACCCTGCGCGACGGCGGGATTCTGGCCTACGGCGACCTGCTCTACGACGCCAAAAACCCGCATTCCAGCCGGTATAGCGTAGAGGAGCACGAAGCAATGCTTCACTCGTGCGGGTTTTCGGTTCCAGACACTTCTCTTACCGACTGTGACCGCCAGGACTCCGATTCCAACGGTTTCGCCGTCGCCCGCTACGGCGAATTCGGTACTTTTGCATGCTGCAAATGAGACTTGTAACCGCTGCATCCCACAATAGCCAGCCAAACGAAGCCGCCGGTCTGGCTCCCGGCACTCTGTTTCACTACTATGGCCGCGGCGAACATCTCAAGGCCAAACACGTCGGGACGAACATGGTATCCGGGAGGAGGCTGGAGTCCTGGGCCCTCGGCCTTGTCCCCACTGAGACCAGAGCGACCATCTTGGACGCCGGATGTGGCTGGGGCAGATTCACCTGGCCTCTCATCGAAGAGTTCGGTGTGGATTCGACCGGAATAACCTGTGCCGACAGCTCGCTGGGAATGCTGGAAACCGCTGCGGCCGAAGCGAAACGGCGCCGCCACCGTCCCAGTTTCGTTACTGCCGATATTCAGGCCCTGCCCTTTCCCTCCGGACGTTTCACTGGCGCGATGGCCAACCACGTGCTATACCATCTACCGGACATTCCTGACGGCGTACGCGAATTAGCGCGGGTCGTGAACGAGAATGGCTGGCTCCTGTCAACAACCAATAGCGACGACATCAGCGTACCCGTACTCGAGTTCCACTATACCGCCCTCGACCAACTCGGTATCGCCTACGAAACCGAGGCCCAGTCTCCCTTTTCTATGGAAAACGGGGACAAGATCCTTGGCGAAGGTTTCAAAGAGGTTGAACAGGTTTACTTTGAAGATGAGGTCCTGTACACAACTGCGGAAGACTTCTTGACGAGCTACAAAACAATTGGCCGCTACCGCAACCTGCTCGCAAGGGCGGATATCGAGTCCGAAAAGAAACAGCAACTGCCGGTCCTCGTGCATCAACAGGCCAGGGAAGTCATTCTCAGGAGGGGAGAACTGCGCTCACCGGTTCGCATGGGTGCATTTGTCAGCAGAGGGCCGAAACGATGAGAAAATAGGCTGACTGCACCATCTGTTCAAAAGAACTGGGAAGCCTCCGTAAGGAGGCGACCCAAAGGTTGGAGAATCCTAGATGACAACGCTCAATCCGGAAAGTGATGTAGCAAGACTGATGGCGAAGCCTTCGAAGGCTGGTCTAGTTGAATGGATAGGTCTGCGTGCAGAGCGCCGCGGTCCCCTGCAATCCGTGACGGAGGCCGAAGCCGTGCCCGGCTCTGGGCTCGAAGGCGACCACTTCCACGGCCAGGGCGGCGGCGTCCGCCAGATAACATTGATCCAGGGAGAACACCTCGACGCAGTAGGAGCATTTCTGCGAGGGCCATCTGCCGACCCCGCGCTGGCACGTCGCAACATCGTCGTCCGCGGCATCAACCTGTTCAGCCTGCAGGATCGCAGGTTCAGAATAGGTGATGCAATTCTGGAACATTCCGGTCCTTGCCACCCTTGCAGCCGCATGGAGGAAAACTTCGGGCCTGGCGGTTACGGCGCGATGCGAGGCCACGGCGGCATCACCGCCCGGGTCATTGAGGGCGGCACAATCCGTGTCGGCGACGAAGTCAACAAGCTCCTTCTGGGCGAGGAGTTAGAGGAAGGCGCCTAACTGCAGGGCGAAACCAGGGGGGCAAACACTGCCCGAAGACTGTTGGCCTCGTCCTCGGCGTTCTGATAGGCCCTCGCCGTCTCAAGTCCGTTTTCCACTACATCGGAGAAAGCCACGGGCTGGTCGGCCAGCTTTCGCAGGACTGTCTCAAGCCTCCGGCCGAGTTCAGGCACATTGCCGTTTTCGACGAGAAAGCAGTTCTGCCCCGGCCCTTCAGACCTCATGAATGCGCCGCCGCCTATTCCGCTGAAGCCGACCACCAGGCAGCCGCACGCCATCGCTTCCAGGACCGAACTGTTCATGCCCTCCTGCATATTTGTCGTGACGTATACCGTTGCCTCGCGCAGATGCCGGGCGTACTCGTCTTCGCTCAATTCTCGTAAAGGCATCCACTCGAAACCGGTGAAAGGTGCCCCCTTCGCCTGCAAGACCTGTTGCAGCCAGGTAGCCGAGCGCTCTTTGCGAGTGAGGTAGCAAATCTTGGGCCGCTTCGTCTCTTGCTTGTAGTAGTAGCGCTCTGGCGTAACGTATTCGCTGATTAGTGTCGCCTCGAGCCCCATGCACCAGCGAAGGTATTCCTGTATCACCGGCGACTTGGTTATGACTCGGCGAATCCCGAAACTGGCCCACGTCTGCCCCGCCGGCAGATTCCAGTAAGTTGGCGACCAGCTCAGAGCAATGACGACTCGCTCACCCGAAAATCTCGCCGTCTGTTGCATGACCTGGTGCATGACTTCAGGTATGACGAGCACGTCCTCCGGCGTAAATCTTGGACGCTCAGACAGCCAGAGTGTAGGCGCCTCGTAGCCATGCCAGGTCGCACGAAATGGGTACTTCTGGTGGACAATCCAGGCGTCAAAGCCCATCTCCACCAGCCTCGTCACATGACGGTAGAGCGTCTTGACTCCACCTGAAGGCTGAGGAAAGTCAGGACTGAAATAAATGATGCGTGCCATTGAAAAAAGCCTTAAAGTTAGCCTGACATATGAGGCCCACGCCAGCTGTGAATCGAGCGGCTACAAAATCGAATAGGAGGTCCCAGTGCCTTATCAGATATTAACCGACTCTGAGTTGCCCCCGGAAATGGCGGAAATGGTGGCAGACACGTGCGACGTGCACATCTGGGACCTGACCGAGGACGACGCGAACCTGCCCATCATTGAAGGATTCATCGTCTACGGCCATCCGATTGTGCCCGGCTCTCTGATGGACAAGATGCCCAACCTCCGCTGCCTTAGCAACTTCGGTGTCGGGGTAGATCACATCGTCCTCGAGGACGCGCAGGCCCGCGGCCTGCCAGTGGGCTACACGCCCGGCTTTGTCGACGGCGCCACCGCCGACATGGCCTTTACCCTCCTCATGGCGCTCGCCCGCAATCTCGTACCCGGGTGGCTCCACGCCCGCGGCCCTGACTACCTCGTATACGACGGCAACATCCTCCACGGGCACGAGATCTATGGCTCGACCCTCGGTATCATCGGCATGGGACGCGTAGGCCGCGTGATCGCCCGCCGCGCCAGCGGCTTCGACATGAAGGTCCTCTACCATAACCGCAATCCCAGCCCCCATGCCGATGAGCTGAACGCCTCCTACCGAACGCTCGAGGCGCTGCTCGAAGAGGCCGATTTTGCCGTGCTCAGCGTGCCCATGTCACCGGAAACGCGCCATCTGATCAGCACGGCCCAACTTGCCCGCATGAAAAAGACCGCCTACCTCATAAACGTGGCTCGAGGCGGCGTGGTAGATCACGAAGCCCTGCTTGATGCCCTGCAGCGCAACCTGATCGCCGGCGCCGCCATGGACGTAACCGAGCCGGAGCCCCTCCCGCGCAATCATCCTCTCCTGCGCCTCGATAACTGTCTCATTCTCCCACATCTGGGCAGCGCCACTTTCCAGACCCGCTTCCAGATGTCCCGTCGCACGGTGGACAATCTGCTGGCCGGTCTTCGCGGCGAGGAAATGCTGAGCCGCGTCGTCTGATCGATCTCCTGCCCGCACCGCGCCGCGCCGCGATGCTGCTACTCTGTGCCCTCCGGCGGAAGCAGTAGTTCGGGTGGCGCGTCAGGCGCCGCGTTGAGAGTCAGTAGAAATGCGATCAGCGCCGCGCTCTGCTCCTCGGTAAACGCAAGCGGCACCAGGTCCGAATGGCCCGGGAACGCCGGCGGCGCATGATTGTAATGCCGGATCACGGCATCCAGGTCGGCAAAGATGCCGTTGTGCATGTAAGGGGCAGTCTCGGCCACGTTGCGCAGGCCGGGCACCTTGAACGCGCCGATCAGCTCCTCACCTTCGATCTTGATAAAGCGCAGCTCCACGCAAGCCTCCTCACTCGCGTCGCTGTACTCGCCCAGACAGTTGAATATGTCCTCGACCACCTGCACAGTCCCCAGTGATCTGCCCTGATCGAACTTGCTTCCCTCCGGCAAAGGCAGGCCGATATTGTGAAACGATCCATTGGTAAACAGCGGACCATTGTGACAGTCGGTACACTGACCGTCACCAAAGAAGAGCCTCAATCCCTCCGCCTCCTGCGGACTGAAAAGCTCCGCCATCCGCGTCCCGTCGTTGGCGAGCGCGGCCGCGGCATAGTCGTCAAAACGGCTGCGGCCGGGCAGTATCTTGCGGGAGTAGGCTGCGATGCTCTTGCCGATGTTGGCGAAAACGTGATTGATCGCCCCGCGATCCGCCTCGCTCATTGCCTCCCAGGCTGCTAGCGCCGCCTCGTCCTCCACGGGGGCGGCCTCGCCGGGAAAACGCGACGCGTCGCTGAGATCGGGCGCCGGCCCGAACACCGCCTCGTACTCGCTTGAGTATCTGCTCAGCACATACCGAGCGTGCGCCGTCCGTGTACCGCCGTGCTCGACCGCCGCCTCCTGCGGCGCCAGCGCCTGCGCCCACTGGCTGTCCTTGCGCCCATCCCAGTAGAACCAGTCGCTGTACGCGATGCCGACGATGGTAGGCGTATGCCGCGGCGTATCGACATCGCGCACGTTAGCCAACACCTTCCCGTCGGTGAAGTACCTGTCCGGCTGATGGCAGGTTGAGCAGGCGACAGAACCGTCTGGGCTGAGGCCGCTGTCGAAGAAAAGTGCATGGCCCAGAGCAACGGCTTCGGGATTGTCCCCGACCGCGTTAGATGGGTCTGGAGGCAAGGGGCGCAGGCGGTCGATGCTGAGTGAGGCGATGAGCCCGCGTTCAGCCTCACTCCAGCTGTGAGCCGAAGCGCCGCCTGGCTGCAGTGCCGCCCCGCCTCCTGCTGACCAGGTGAAGACTTCGCGAATGGTGGCCCCGACTATTCCACCGCCAATGAGGCCGGTAGAGATCAGGGCGACCGCAATGAGGAGTATAAGAGCCAGCGCAGCACCGGCAACGAGAAGTCGGCGCACGCTCTACTTCAATTCGAACTCAAAAGTAACCGTATCGCTCTGATCGCCGGAGCTGATCTCGAGCGTCAATACCCAAACGCCCCCCATATTGAACCGCATCCCTTCCAGTAGATACTTTCCCTCTCCGAGGTTCTCCGTTACCCGCGGCGCCGTCGGAAAGCCGTGGTCATGTTCAGGCATTCCGCCTTCAACTGCGATCTCGGCATCGCTCACTGGGCTGCCGTCCGCGGTTTCGACGTGCAACGTCCAGGCATGGGTCTCGTTTATGACGACGGGGTCCAGTTGGCTCACGGCGCTGACCCTGAAAAGGCCGTTTTCGGTGTCCTGCGTCCCGAGCGTATCGGCTGCCATCGAACCGCCCGACATGTCCACAGACATGCCGTCATCCATCGCCATGCCTTCTCCGCCACCCTCAGGTGCCGCAATTGGATTGCACGCGCTGAGCACCAACGCCATCGCCAATAGCCAAACAACCCCCCAGCTTCTCATTTCACCCAACTTCCTTGCTTTCGTAGCATCTCTCTTTGCCGTTCCCAATCACTCTCGCTTCAATGTAACCGTCCCAACGAAAAGTCTGTCGCCAACAACGACGGCGCAATCATCCCGAACTATAGCACGACGCACTATGCCCTGCTGTTTTCGGGATTACATTTCTTCTGTTGAGAAGCAGTCTGGAGATACGTGGCCTGAAAGGGTCGGAGACCGCAAAAGGCAAATGAGGGCGCGCCACCCCGCCAGGAGAAGGCCTATTGACATTTCAACCAGCTACGCCTACCGTAGGGGCGCCCCTTGTGGGTGCCCAAACCCGCACCCCCAAAAGGGCCCATTGTACCGTTAGGCCCCGTAGGGGCACCCCTTGTGGGTGCCCTGGTACTAGCCTTTCTCCCGGCCCTTCGTGTGACTTCGCGACCCTTGGTAGCCGTCCGCGGACAAAAAGGTGTTCTTCGCGACCCTTCGCGTGCCTTCGCGGATCAATTGGTTTGGTCTCCCACAGCCCAAAAATGTCAACGGAGCCTAACTGTTCAGATGCAACAGCCTCGGCCTGTGTTCAGGGATGTGACTCAGGCTAAGAATCCAATCAAGGTGGAAAGTGGGCTCTGCCTGCCACCTCCTCCGGATCTCTCACTCACCGAACTCCCGCCACCGCGCCGCCAAACTGTCCAGCTTCTGACGAAAACCCGGCTGCTCAACCACCTCATGGTTGACCGGAAACGCCGGCAACTCGCCCCGAAACACCGCCAGCAGGCTTTCGCAGGCGATTGTACCGTTCATCTCATAGAGGTCATCGGTCCACGCCAGCGCATGCGGCGACAGGATCACATTTTCCATCCCGATCAGCGGATGATCGAGAGGCAGCGGCTCCGGTTCGACCACGTCCAGACCTGCACCTGCAATGGTCCCTGCTTGCAGCGCGGCCACCAAATCCTCCTGGTTGACGATCGGGCCGCGCGCCGTATTGATGAAATAGGCGCTCGGCTTCATCATTTCGAACAGACGGCCGTTTATGAATCCCCGCGTCTCCTCCGTCAAGGGACAGTTGGTAATCACGAAATCGGATTCCCTGAAAATGGTCTCCAGGCTCACGAGTTCCACGTTCAGCGCATCCGCCCGCTGCGGGTCCAGGTAGGGATCGTGGGCAAGGCGCCGGCCCAAATCGAAAGGACCGAGAAGCCGGAACATCTCGCCCCCGATATTGCCCATCCCCACCGAGCCTACCGTCTTGCCGCTCAGTCCGAGCCCGGAAGTCTGCGCCTTAAGGTCCCATCTGCCGGTCCGCACCAATTTATCCTTCGCCCACAGCTTCTTGGCCAGGGCCAGGATCAGCGTCAGGATCGCCTCCGCCACCGGCTTCCGAACCGCGTCCACTGCGATCGCCAGCAAAATGTCATTCGCCGTCATTGCCTCCGTGTCGACGAGGTCATAGCCAACCCCCCAGCGGGCGAGACAGGCAAGCTCCCCATTCCCTGCAACCGTTGAAGCGTCGTAAGGGCTTCCCAGCGCAATGATGCCTTCAAAGCCGGCGATGGCCTCGGCCGCCACCGGTTCGCCCCCGCCCGCGTCATAGAATGCCCACTCAACATGGGGAAGAGGATCGATCAGCCTCTCCAGGACCGGTTCGATCGTGCCGGGCGCGGCCGTCTTGAAGCCCGATGATACACCAATGCGGAAGGACCTAGGCATGGGCTTGTTCCTTTTAGTGAGGTTCAACTGCTGAGGTCTGATTCAGTAGTGCGCGGCTCCGCACGACCGGATCGCACGGCGCGTTCGCGGCCGGTCACTTCCATTTCTTGGCTACTCCCCTTCCTCAAAGAGGGATGGGCGCGAGTTGAAGTAGGGCTTTTCGAACAAAATCTTCTGGCGCTCCGTCAACGCAACCGTCTGCGGCGCCTGCACATACTTCGCGCTCCACGACTGCTGACCCGGGCTGTACTTGTAGAGCAGAGAACGTCTGTGGAACTCCGCAGCCCACTCCACCGTGCCGTGGGTCAGCGCCTCGGTGAAGATGACCACCGAACCCGCCGGCGCCTCCGGGACGACCACCGCCTCATGCGCGTCGTGCGCAACCCGGATGCCGTCGGGGCAAGGAAAGTTGGCCTTATGACTGCCCGGAACACCACAGAATCCGCCCAATCCCGGCCCGGATGCCGATAGATTCCAGGAAACCACCGTCAGGCCGTTGAACATCTGGCCGTTATTGTAGTGGTAGAATTCCGGTGGGTCGTAAGGCGTCGCTCCACCGTGCAGGCGTAGTCGTTCTGTGCCCGCACGCATGTAGATGCCGTAGTAATGGTCCAGTCGAAAGCCGTCGCCCAAAATCGTTTTCAGATAAGGCATGATGCGCTCATGGTCTAGCAGAGTACAAAAGGCCTCGTCCCACTCCAGGAAGCCGCCAAACCTGGCGCCCATCGTGTCCAGCTCCGGCCCCGGCAGTCCCTGGCTGTCTATCAACGCGTTCAACTCATCTACTTCCCCGGCAGACAGCACGTTCTCAACCACAAGATAGCCTCGAACATCGAATAGATACCGTTCTACCTCGTCCATCCGACCCCCCTTCCTCTGCCCAAACAGCGGTGTTAGCTCCCCGACCTGTTCTCAGTATTCCTCGCCCTACTCTACAAGATTGGCCTCAATATACTCCCAGTTGATGTCCTGGCCCAGACCCGGCAGCTGCGAAATATGCACGAATCCCTCCTCGTCCATCGGGTCGTCCAGGCAGTTGAGCCAGGGTGCCGGCTGCTCGTAGTCTATGAACGGATGCAGCAGGCCGCGCTCGTAGTACTGGCCGGGAATCCCCATCGCGCACAGGGCGTGAAAATTGCCCGGCCCGCCGCCGTGCACCTCCATCCTCATCCCGAACGACTCGGCCAGATGCGCGACCTTCATCAGCGGCGTCAACCCGCCCAGGTCGCCAACGCCCCCGCGCACCAGATCGCATGCCCCCGCCTTGATCCACTCCGCCCGCGTGTACATCTTGCCCTCCGCCGTCTCCGGACCGCAGATCGGCAGCGACGTCTGTTCGCATAGCCACACGTAGGACGACATGCTGTGCTCATCCATCGGCTCTTCCATCCAGTAGTAGTCCAGCTTCTCCAGTCCCTTCGCCAGGTAGAGCGCTTCCAGCCGCGAATAGTAGTGGTACGGGTCCAGCATCAGGTGAGCATCCGGCCCGTAGACCTCGCGCACCGCCGCACACGCCGCGATGTCCCGCTTGACGTCGGGCGCCCCCTCATAGGGCGGCTGCCACGTGTGCAGCTTGAAAGCAGGGTACCCGCGCTCGATGCACCACTCGGCGAAGTTCGCGTAGTCCTCCGGCGTGCCCAGACCCCCCTCGATGTCGTCACCGCACATCGTGCTCGCATAGGCCGGAACCTTGTCGCGCGTCGCCCCCAGGAGCTTGTGCACCGGCAGATTCAGCGCCCGGCCCGCCAGGTCCCACAGAGCCAGGTCCACCGCGTTCAGCAGCCTGTCCGACATCGTAGCCATATTCAGGCGCTGCCGTTCCTTGAGATTGTGCCAGATGCGCTCGCGATAGAACGGGTCCTCGCCGGTGATGTACGGTTTCACAAGGCTGCTGATCAGCGCCTGCGGTGGGCTGCCGAAGTAATAGCCCTCTACACCCTCGTCAGTATGTATCGTAAGCACCGACTGCACTGCCTCGTGGTCTGGGCCCGGATGGCCGTGCCCTTCAGAGTCGCGCACGGTGTTCGAAATATAGCGAAATCGGCGGACGGACAGATCCGTTATCTTCATCGGTTTCTCCTGCCTGAAAATGAGGTGATGGGGCGAAGGAGCCCTGAACTTCGGCTTCCCGGATTCCCTTGTCAGCGCCTCCTTCACCTGCAGTGTAGCACACGCCCCCACAGGCGAAAAGCAAAGTCACGCGACCGGGTGCATCCCAAAGTGAAGGTGAGCCCGCGTAATTCACTGGCAACGGCAAATCAAGAATCAGCCCGCGTCCCAACCCGCGGCAGACGAAATTGCAACTCTCCTCCTTCACTCTCTCCTCTTCAATCCAATCGCCCATTAGTCGAACCTTTCACTGACAACTGACTACTGCAGTTCTGGGCGGTCGGGCCTATTCGGCCCTCCCTTGTGCAGGGGCTCCGCCCCCGCAACG
>WTGY01000152.1 GCA_011523365.1 Caldilineaceae bacterium | reverse complement strand
GCGTTGCGGGGGCGGAGCCCCCGCACAAGGGAGGGCCGACCAGGCCCGACCGCCCGGAAGAGCAGGGGCGAGGGGCTGGGGGCCAGGGATTAGTGAACGGCGAAAGACCTCTATCCGCAAAGAGAGGCGAAGAAACGCGAAAAACTGCGGCAGGCAGGCAAAGCCCTTCGCGTGCCTTCGCGGATGGAGGTGCTGAAGTTGAGGCAATTTGCAATGAAACGTGAATTGCCGAACGGCTTGCAGGCAACTGTTTTTGCCGGGCATGGGCGCCGATATTGCATCGGCAAGAAGAATGCGACAAACAGTTCTGCGCCAAATCTGAGCGGTCGTCCCGGTTTCGCATCTGCGCTCGCGCCCCCTCCAAGCAAGGGACGCTCACAGCAAGGCGGGGCCCGGCGCCTGCGCTGCGTTTTTCCAAGAGCCGGCAACCAGTTTCAGCCGCCGCCGGCATGGGTTCCCCGCCAGACTGCTCCCACCCCAAAACAGGGATGCACCCACCGAAAAGCCGAGGTTGCCTCAACGATTCCTTCAAGGTATATTACCGCTTGCAGACCGGTACGCATCGGTCTGGCAAACGGAGGTAGGTGCCACTATGAAGCAGGATCCAACGCGGTCTGCGATCGCGCCGTTGAACAGTCCCTTCCTCCTTCTCGACATTCTCGCCGCGCCGATTCTCCTCTCCCTCCTCGCAAACAGCGCATCCTTCGCCCAGACCGGCTCCGCCGCAGCCATTGACGCGCCCGCCCTCACCGCAGAGGCCGGCGAAAACGCCATCGAGCTCAGCCGGGCCGCGGTCAGCGGCGCCGCCCGCTACGAACTTTGGGCCTGGAGCACTGTCGGCGGCTGGCACCGACTCGACGAGGGCAACTTGACCGGCACTTCCTTCCGGCACGGCGAAGTTACCGCTGGCACCGAAAACCACTACGCCATCCGCGCAACCGCGCCCGACGGCGCTGCCAGCGCCTGGTCGGCGTTGGCCTCCCTGACCTGGGGCGCAGACAGGCCGACGTCTACGGCGACGCCATCCGTTGCATCCGCGGAAAGAAGAGCGCTCGCCGCACTCTACAAGGCAACCGACGGCGCCAACTGGACACGCAACGACAACTGGCTGAGCGACCAGCCGATCTCGACTTGGTACGGCTTCACCGCGTCCGACGACAAGGAGGTAACTGAACTTCGTCTTTCAACCAACAAGCTGCGCGGTTCGATTCCGGATCTGAGCACGCTTGCCGATTTAGTTTCTCTGGACCTTGGCGAGAACAGTCTGAGCGGGCCGGTACCGGATCTGAGCGCCCTCACCAGACTGAAAGAGTTGGGTCTCTACGACAATGAGTTAAGCGGGTCGGTTCCGAGCTTGGGGCGCTTCGGGAATGTGAAGCAGGCGAATCTTTCTTCCAACCGACTGAGCGGGTCGATTCCGGCTCTTGGCGGCCTGACCAGCCTGACATTTCTATCGCTGTCGGACAATCGGCTCACGGGCTCAATCCCCGATGTGAGCGGGCTCTCCAAACTGACAAACCTCAATCTCAGAAACAACCGGTTGACCGGAGAGTTGCCGGTCTCGCTCGGCACCCTGCCGCGCCTGTACATTCTCCATGTCGGCGGGAATCCATTGGGAGGTTGCGTACCCGGGTCGTTGAGAAACGTTCGTACCCACGACCTCGACGATCTGGGCTTGCCGGATTGCGCCACGCCCGCGCCGACAGCGACGCCGACGGTCACGCCTGCGCCTACGCCGACGGCCACGCCCGGTTAAGCAGGGAGCAGAGAATTATCGTCCCGGTCAACCTGAGTTCGGAGTCAGATGCGGAGTGTGCACAGGCGTGACTGGAAGGCAGCGGCGGCGTCAGGGACATTGCGGTGGGGCAAGCGCCGTTCGGCATTGACGATCACGGCTATCTGAAAGGAAAGGGCAGCGAGGGCCAAGCAGGCAGGACGGCCGCGGTGCAGGGAAGCGATGCCGTGCCGGCGGGCCCCGGCGCGGCGGCGGCCGTTGGACGCGGCACGCTGCGTACCCGGCAACTCTGTTTTCACGGCCCGGCGAAGGCACAAGGAAGCTCATGAATTTTCACGTCACAATCTCTGGCGAAAGTCCTCTCCTCATGCACAACGGGTCGGCCGCGTTGGACACCCGTTCCCCAATCAGTCGGGAAATCGCCGCCCTCGCGGCCAAGCGCGGCCGGGACCGCACCGAGGCCGACGAAGACAGACTCCGGGAACTTCATTGTTTGCGCTCTTTCTGGCTGGACGATGAGGGAGCGCTCACCATCCCTGCCACGGCGGTCCGGGCTTGCATCGAGGGCGGGGCTCGAAAGCGAAAGCAGGGACCGCAAGTCCGCAGCGGATTGGTGGTGTTGAATACCGCCTTCAAATACGACCAGATCAAGTACGGAAATTCTCTTGAGGAACTGGCTCGCACAACGCAATTCGTCGTGCCGGTCGTTGTGAATCGGGCAAGAATCTTGCGGACGCGGGCCAAGTTCGATCCACCCTGGCTGTGCATGTTTGAAATTGATGTAGACGAGGGGCTGATCGACCGGTCACAGATATCGGAATGGCTCGATATCGCGGGGCGTCAGATCGGATTGGGAGACTGGCGGCCGCAGACAAGCGGAACTTTCGGTCGTTTCACCGTCAATGCCATAGAATAGAGATCCCGGCATGGCTGGGCATGGCACGGCTAGGTATGGCTTGGCGCGGCATGGCTTGGGAGCGGGAGATTTCTCCCGCTCATCTCTAATTCACGGCTTTGAGTGCGCAAGACAAGGATTCCCGGCAGGATGCGGCCTCAGGTCGCGTCCCGTCGGGGATTTTTTGTGTCCTGACGACCAGGGGAAAACGGTTGCTCCGGGGATCCGATTTCAAAAGAGCCGCGGTCGGTGCTTGTCATCCTTTCGCTTAAGGGGATGCAACGACCAGAGGGGAACAACATGACAGTTTAGAATCCGATTCCGGGGGTTGCAGATCAACTGGCGTCAACTTTTGTCCTTTCTTCGCCCACAGGGTGCAGAGGCCAGTCGAGAGGGAACGCGGCGTCCTGACGAGGACTGGCCTACCGGGTCATGGGCCGACGACAGGGAGGGGAACATCTACCGCTCCGCGGTCAATACGGGAAGGACGTTGGGAGACGTAAGACCGGCTGCGGTCCAGAGCGCTGGTCAGGAAGTTGTCGTAACCGGCCTGGAACTCATAGAACGGGGCAAGGTAGTTGCCGGAGAGAAGGTCGCGGTAAAGTTGAAGCAGGGCATCGCCTTCGCTGCGTTCCTCGTCTATGTTGCGGATGCGTTCTCTGTGCTCTCGCAGAATCGCCACATACTGGTGTGCATTCTCAGACCTGCAACCGGGCATCCAGTCGGGCAGGGTGCGGCTGCGATCGGAGGGGGGGTCGTAAGCACTGTCGGGTTGGCGCGCTGGTGGGG
>WTGY01000112.1 GCA_011523365.1 Caldilineaceae bacterium | reverse complement strand
AGCCCCCGCACAAGGGAGGGCCGAATAGGCCCGACCGCCCAAATGCGAGGAGAGAAGGGAGAGGAGTGAGCAAAACCAGCGCTCGCCTCGTCCGGCGTCGAGCACAAAATGAGGCTTAGTAGTTGCGTATTTGGCAGTTAGTTTTTTGGAGCCCTTTGACATTTCGTTCGAGCTCCATCAGTGTAGAAAGCAGAATGCAAGAAAGCCATGAGACGTCGTGCGAGCTTCTCGTGGCGAGGGAAATTGCGAATATGGCCGCTGCCGGGTTCCCGTCCGCCGGCATGGTCTTCGCCCGGAGATGGCATTATCGACAACCACATTGCAAGTCTTCAAGGGAGGCAAGCAGGTCCAGGACCAGAACTGCCGTGTCTCCCAGCAGGGCAGGGTTGATGAACTCAATCGTATCGTCTGGGCTGTTGATACGTGAAATGTCGTTGCCGGAGAAGAAGATGGTCGGAACCCAAGCGTCGCCGAAGCTGAAGTTATCGCTGAAGCCTCCGGAGAGCCAGCGCCGGCCGATCGTGAGGAGCACTCCCTCCCTTTCGGCGGCCTCTGATACATGCCTGGTCAACCAGGGGTTGCCCACTGCAAAGAGAGTTGTGCCGGACCCCACCGAATCCAGGTTAATCATGACCCAGATGTCGGCCAATTCTGCGTCGGTCAACTGGTCGACGTAATGCCAACTGCCGTGAAGTCCGGTCTCCTCTGACCCGAAGGCGATGAACCGTAGTGTAAACGGGAAGACCGAGACCGCCTGGTTCGACCAGGGAGGCTGCGCCAACCTCTCTGCCAGCGCCAGCAGAACGCCTACTCCGGAAGCGTTGTCGTTGGCGCCCACGGAATCCGGCGTCGTGTCGTAGTGTGCTCCCAGGATGACCACGCCCTCACCGCGACCGGGAAGTTCAAGGATTATGTTACGTGATGGCCCCGGGGGTGGTCGGAGATCCTTTACCGTTGTCCACCGCCCAAAGTCTTGCATCTCCGGGCTGTAGCCTAACTCGGTAAAACGTTCCATCAGGAACTCTGCGGACTCCAGTTCCTCCTGCGTGGCGCTCTCTCGCGGCCCTACCACTTCGCTCAACTCGCAAAGGTAGCCGAAAGCGGAACTGGCAAAAGCCTTACGGTCGGCGGCGTCGAATCTTGCTAGGGCAGGCGACGGAGGGGTACCGGCCAGTGTCTCCCGCGCGATTTCGTTGCGCTCCTGGCAGGCCGACCCAGGCGTCGGAACGCCGGCCGTGACTGGTGGCTCTGCAGGGATGGGATTGCAGGCGGTCAGCAACAGGGCGGCAGCGGCGGCGACCACTAAAGACAGAGTAAACCGCTTGCTGGTCATAGACAGTTCCTTCGGTACGCTAGTTCCCATAGGGAGCCAAGCTTCAAGGGGCTGCCCTAGAGGTCGGCGAGCGCTCATTCCGGGCCCTCAAGTCGTATAGACACCTGCAATCCCTCAACGATCACTGCACACTATGGCCGGCCATTTATGCCGGCGCCACCGGAGAAGCTCTTATGCCCAAATGCGACCAGCAGCTGATCAGCGCCAGCCATGCACTGCAGGGTTACTTGCTGCCGCCCGACCCGGATAAAACCTGGCAAGCCACCTGCTCCGAACCGTGTAGAAAATCATAGGCTTCAAATTCAAGACGCGACTCTGACGTAATGCCGGGAATGTCTCCGACAAGCGTAATCGTGTTCTCTTCAGACGATACGTCAATGCTGGCGCTGCTCAGATAGACAGCGCCAAGGCCATCCGGATCCATCTTCCAGGTGTCGGTCTGCACAGCTTCTTCAATAGGTAGGTGAACACCCTCGTCACTGGACGGAGAGAATACGAAATAACTGGCGGACAGCGAGTAATCAGCCCCCAGCGATCCTGTCTCGCGGTCGTCGACCACGTCTACTGACACCTCCCAACTGTACTCCAACGCATCTTTCGGAACATCCTTCCTGTTGAACTCCAGCGTCTCCGGCACATCCCTGAGATGAAAGACGACGACAAGCCTCCCGTCGTCTGTCAGAGCTGTGCTGACCTCGGTAATGTCCATGTATGCAGGCAGCGTCTCCGAGACCGCATCGACGACGCCCTCGCCCGGCCTGATTGCCGCGCTGTCAGGCTGGCACGAGTCGTCGCCTAAGCCCGGTAGCGACGGACCATGACTACCCATCGCTACCGTCTTCTCAACGACGACGGAACCGCCGAAGTAATCATACGACTTGAACTGAAGCGGTGTATTTTCCGTGATCCCCGGAATCTCCCCCGAAAGCGTTATCCTGTTCTCCTCAGCAGACACCTCGATGCTGCCCGCCGCGAGCACCCGGTTCCCCTCCCCGTCCAACACCCATATTCTGACCCCGATAAAGCCTGGTTGCGTTAGCCCTGCAACCGTATTGCTGTCTTTGGCAAGGGGATGCACGAAATAGCTGGCCGACAGCATCGAGTCAAAACCGCCGGCGCCTGTCTCCGGGTCGTTGTCCACGTCGATGGCCACCTCCCAACTGTACTCCAACGCATGCTCCGGCACCCCTGTTCGGTCGAACGTCAACGTCTCCGGAACATCCCTGAGATAAAAAGTCACGGTCAAGGTCTCCCCGTCCACCTTTGTCGTGACTCTGCGGATGTCAATATGCCCAGCCAGTTCTTGCGACACATCTTCGGATACAGGCCGGCCCGGCGCTGCTTCAGACCCGTCCGACGGGCCCTGAAAGGAAGCCGGCCGGCCCAAACCAAACGGAGACAGACAACCCACCTCCTCCGAGCCGCCCAGGTAGTCATACACACCGAATGCAAGAAGCGATTCCGCCGTGATCCCGGGGATCTCCCCGGAAAGCGTAATCGTGTCCTCTTCAGCCGACGCCTCGATGCGCGCCCATCCGAGAAAATCGATTTCGCGATTTGCACTTCCATCTGGATTCAGGACCCATGTGTTGGTTTGCAGATCGTCCGCCGCAATTGCCGCATGCCGGTCGCGGACGCTGGAGCCGCCGTGGGAAACGTACATCGAGGACAGAATATACTCGAACCCGTTAAGACCTGTCTCCGGGTCGGCGTCCACGTCGACCGACACTTCCCACATGTACTCCATTACACTGTCCGGCACTCCCGTCCTATCGAACGTCAGCGTCTCCGGAACGTCTCTGAAATGAAACACGACCTTCAGCGTTTGCCCCGAAAGGGACGTGTTGATCTCCGTTACATCCAGATGCGCGGGCAGAGCGTCCGAGGCATCATCGCTGACGCTCTCTCCCGGTGTAACCGCATCAGCGATATCACACTGGCTGAAGGACGTGAGGTTGATCGGCGGCTCCTGGCATCCGACCTCATCGACCTCGCCAAGATATTCGTGCGTCTGGAACGAGAGGCGCGAATCCGGCGTGATTCCAGGAATCCGACCGCTGAGAAACATTGTGTCCGTCTCTGCCGATACCTCGAGGCGGGCGTCTCTAAAAGATCTGATGCCTTGCCCGGGCTGTTTTTCCCAGACACTGGCCTCTGCCACTTCCGCTATGGGGGCCTCCGTTTTGTCCCCCTCATTTCCCGGCCACACGATGTGATAGGCGGAAAGAAGGTACTCAAACCCGCCGTCGCCAGTCTCCGGGTCGTTGTCGGCGTCGACCGACACTTCCCAACCGTACTCCATCGAGCCTGCCGAGATCCCCGTTCTGTTGAACGTCAGCGTCTCCGGGATATCCCTGAAACGGAACTCGACCGTCAGCATTTCGCCCGCAAGGGACGTGCTGACTTCGACAATGTCCAGATACCCCGCAGACACGTCGGAGACGTCATCAGTAGCGGTCTGTCCCGGAACAACCGTGCTGTCGCCATCTGTACACTGGGTCGGGGAAGCGCTCAGGGGCACGCCCTGGCCCGGTGTAGCAGGACATCCGACCTCATCGGAACCGCCAAAATAGTCGTAGGCGCTGAATGTAAGCTGTGATTCTGCCGTGATCCCGGGGATATTACCGGAGAGCGTAATCGTGTCTTCTTCCGGGGACACCTCAAGGGATGCGTCGATCAAGGTCATAAAACCATCCGATCGGGCTTTCAGTACGGCGGCCTCCACTTCGCTCGCTAAGGACGCCTTCGCGTTATTCCCTTTTTCGGATGAGGGCACAAAGTGGCTTGCCGACAGCTCATACTCAATGCCGCGATTTCCGGTTTCCCGGTCGCCATCTATATCGATCGACACCTCCCAACCGTACTCCATATAGTTTTCCGATATACCTGTCCGATTGAACGTCATCGTTTCCGGCACGTCCCTGAGATGGAAAACAGCTGTCAAGGTCTCACCAGACAACGATGTGCTCACCTTGGTGATATCCACATGTGAAGGGGTGGCGTCCTCAATCTCGTCAGTTACTGTCTGGCCCGGCCCTGCCAGGGCCGCACCGGAATCGCACCCGCGTGGTTCCAGACTTTTGCTGTATGGATCATGACAGGCGAACTGATCGGCATCGCCGGAGAAGCGGATATCAGAGGCTGAAAACGTCAGTCGCGATTCGGATGTGATGCCGGGAATGTAGCCGGAGATCGTAATCGTGTCTTCTTGGGCAGACACGGCAAGGTCGGCGTCGGCGAAGGTACTGGTGGAGCCGTCAGCGCCTATCTCCCACACGCTGGCCTCCAACATCTCCCCGATGGGCGCGCTCGTGTCGGCATCAGTCCCTCTGTGTGACAGGAAGGCAATATGGTACGCGCTCAGGAGGGTATCGAACCCGCCAGGTCCGGTGTTGGGGTCGTTGTCGGCGTCGATTGCGACCTCCCATTCATACTCCTTCGTGCCTTGCCCATGCTCCGAGCGATTGAACCTCAAGGTCTCGGGCAGATCCCTGAGATGAAACACAACCGTCAGTCTCTCTCCGGACAGGGAAGTTTCAACCTCGGTTATGTCGATATGCGCGGCCGGGACATCTGCCGTTTCATCGGCTAAGGTCTGACCAGGCCGAACCGCGTCAACGGTATCACACCGGCTGGAGGGTGTGCTTTGATTCTGCGGAGAAAAGCATCCGACGTCATCGAAGCTGCCCAGATAGTCGTACGTCCTGAATGCAAGCCGTGACTCTGTCGTGATGCCGGGAATGTTGCCGGAGAGCGTTATCGTGTCCTCTTCTGAAGATACCTGGAGTGTGGCGTCTGCAGCCGGCATGGAGCGCCCTGGTTCCAAACTCAAGACGCCGACCTTCGCCTTGCTCTCTAAAGGCGCCTTGGCGTTACTCCCCTCTTCGGATGGGGGCACAGAGTAACTGGCCAACATCTGGTACTCAAAACCTCCGGAGCCTGTCTCCCGTTCATTGTCTACATCGATGACCACCACCCATGCGTACTCCGTAAAATCCTCCGATATGCCTGTGCGATTGAACGTGAGCGTCTCGGGCACTTCCCTGAGATGGAAGGCAACTGTCAGGGTTTCGCCCGACAACGAGGAGTCTACCCTGGTTATATCCATATACGGATCGGTAACGCTCTCGATCTCATCGGTTACCGTTTGCCCCGGCCCTGTCAGGGCCGCGCCGGATTCGCACCCCCAGGGTCCCAAACTCATACTGAATGAAGAATGGCAGTCCACCTGATCGGCCTCGCCGGCGAACTCGACATCAAAAGCCGAGAAGGTCAGCCGCGATTCGGATGTTATGCCGGGAATGTAGCCGGAGATCGTTATCGTGTCTTCCTCGGTAGACACCGCCAGGTCGGCGTCGGCGAGCGTGCTGGTGGAGCCGCCGGCGTGTGTTTCCCATACGGCGGCCTCCAACATCTCCTCGATTGGAGCGGTTGTGTCGGCTTCAGTTCCTTCATGTGACAGAAACGCGATATGGTAAGCGGTCAGCAAGGTATCGAACCCGCCGGGGCCGGTGCTGCGGTCGTTGTCCGCATCGATTGCAACTTCCCACTCATATTCCTTCGAGCCCTCCCCATGCTCCTTTCGGTTGAACGTCAAGGTTTCCGGCAGGTCCTTGAGGTAAAACACAACCGTCAATCTCTCGCCTGACAGGGAAGATTCGACTTCGGTTATGTCGACATGCGCGGCCGGCACGTCCGAGACGGCATCGGTTACCGAATCCCCCGGCTTGAGAGGCTCCACCGATCCGCAATTATTGACCTCATGCGCAATGACGGGAGTCGTCCCTGTGGCCAGCAAGATAACAACAAGCAGAAAGCGGGAAAGATTCTTGATCTTCATTGTTCGTTCTCCCAGGAGAATGAGTGTTCCTGTTCAGATCCGAATGGCCTCCAAGACCGGGAGGCGTGCAGAGAAACGAAAGGGCGCCGGACAGAAAACTGCCAGAACGGGTTGAACCGGATCTCATATTCCGGTTTTGAATCGTCTTTCCTTCCCTTTTATGAACGGGCGGCTAACGTTTGACGGTTCCAATCGGGTTACAAGAGCGATTGTCATGCCGGGAAGTGCTTTCATCTGCCGTCAAGAGAAACGTGGCAGGCAACCTGCTCGGAACCGTGCAGAAAACCATAGGCTTCAAATACCAGCCGCGACTCTGAAGTAATGTCGGGGATGTGTCCAATGAGCGTGACCGCGTTCTCCTGGCATATGACATCCCTATTTGCGCTGCCGAGATAGGAAGCAGTCCCGCCCGCTTCCACCTGCCATGAGTTGGCCTGCACACCACCTGAAAGGAGAGGCTAATGAGCGCTTCCTCTGGGGAACATCATTGAGATGAAACAAAACCGCGAGGGTGTGGACTGTTCTCAGTAACAGTGACCGACTGGATATCGTCTGCTTAGGGGCAGGGGTCCCTCCGCACACGCGGGGTTAAACGGCGACCATCCTTCAGTGGCGGCCACATTGACAGGAACTGTGTGAAAAATGCATGTGTGCGATGTTGTGCCGGAAGATGAAAAACCGGAATAGCACTTGGGGCCTTGGGTGAGATTCAGAAAGAGGAGGTAGCTTACCGGGTAAAGTGGGATTTGCGTGGTGGGCCGTGAAAGAAGCGCGGCTGTGCGGGTAGGTATTTTGAGATCGAGTCGGCGAATTCCTGTCTGTGACATAAGCCCGGCGATACCTGGCCGCCCTCCGTTCCACGACATCTGACTACGTTTCATAACTCCCTATGTGAGAACCTTTGCGTCGAGTTTACGCTTTTGGGCGCACAGAGAGCTGGCCAAGGTCCCCGCTGACTCATAAACGTTACATGCACTGAAAACAGCTGTCTTCCGGTGCGGGGACCCAGAAGACAGCTGAGGGGGTTCTCCAATCAAGGCAGAATCAGTCGAAAATGCCTAAACAGACGGACAACTCGTTCACCCCATGTGAGATCACATCGTTGTAGAACACGCCACACACTCACAATCACTCCATCCTCTCCGGACACAAGTCGAAACATCTCCCCATCCTGCTCGTGATTGGATGCAGATGTGCCGTTAGGGGCTTCCCACAGTTCACAGGCCTCCCAAGCCCGATCAGACGGATAGGAACGTCACCCTATTGGGTAGACAGGGCTTGGTTGGCGCTGTCCGCGGCAGTTTCGGCGTCGCGGTAGGTCACAGCTGTGACCAGAGTTCCGTCACTTCCGTTCTGTAAAGAGCTACCGTTCTGTCATACATACGGTAGGGAACATGACGAGCGTCATCCACACGCGTTTCCTAATCTTCCTGGTCCTCCTCTTCCAAGTCGATAAACTTGTCTATTCGTTCCGCGAACTCCTCCTCGTCCAGGTAGCGGTTTTTCCATTGTGCAATCGTGCCGCGCGGGATATCCAGCTCCTTGGCAACACGATTCAACCCCTTGTCGCTCCTGTCCAGAAAGAGGAGGACCTGGGCGATTCGGGCGTCGGTGTAGCCCCTTCTTCTGCCCCTGCGAGTTAAATTGAGCTTTCTCATTTATGGTGCCGCCATGTCCTTTAACTCCACGCCTTTGAATTCGCAGTCATGCCATCTCTCGACAATCTCAATGTCATACATCGAGTCCACAACAACCTACCGCATCTCCATTATTCCGCTCTCAGGGAAGATTCCAGCGTCCTGTAGACTTATGCCTTCGGGCAGTTATCCGAAACTGTTCAGATACCTGTCGACGGTTTCCGGACGCAACTGGAAACCGGTCGGACCGTGCAGACTCGTGTTCGCCGACACAACGCAGAACTCGCCGGCAGGAATAATCTGGGCTGCCTCCAACACGGCTACCCGGTTATCCAAACTTCGAAGCTCCTTGGCGAAAATAATCAGGTCGGTGGACGGGGCTTGCACCTTGTCGTTCAAGCCATCAATCGTAACTTCGCCCTGTGCGAATAACAGGGCGGGCGCGACGAGAGCCAGAAATGCGATAAAAATCAGAGCGTGTCTCATCGTGAGATATTCTTTCTCTCCCCGTATGCACAGGACAGTACTCGGGTACGGGTATTGGGTCTGAACTGGTGATTATCCCGGGCGGATAGAGCAGTTCCCGCCTGGCGTTGCATTTGCTGCAGGACTCAACCTCGGTATAGCCGCCCGCCCCGTGACGTTCCGTTCGCAAAACCTCCCAATTGTGTCTGCGATAGCGGTCTCGATTTTTCATCCTTCTGAAATCCATTTGTACTCCCTGCAAAGGTATCTGGGCTGACCTGTCATCGACTGCCTGCTGTTGGGAAACGAGCCGGGCTGCGGCGTCGCGGCGAATATAATTCTCCTCGGTGGTGGCCGCAGCGGGTTTGGTCTCCTTCTTTGGCATATGCCCTATCCCATGAACGCCATTCAGTCGCTGCTGCCGCGGAATTCGCAGTCGTGACAGCGTTCGAATACGTAGAGGGGTCTTTCATAGTGGGTCTTGTAGAAGATCAGGATTTCGCTGCTTACAGGGTCGCCCTGCACGGCATACACACTGTATTCGGTAGGCAGGGAGTCGAGCCGGGCCATGTAGCGGACAGTGGTTTGGTGCTGCGGGGTGGGGAGGGGGCCGACAGCGTCGGATGTGGCGAGGATGCAGTGCCGTTTATCGAGGTAGGCAGGTCCAGGCCCGTCCCAGAGAGCTTCGTGAAAGTCCAATCGATCTGACATATCCATGAAAGAGTCCACTTCCCACTCAATATATCCGACGAGGAGATGAAGGTAATTTATCGTATCCACAGCTCGTCCTGCTGATCTGCGTCTTCAATGCGGGTTATACGTTCGTCAAGAACATTGACACGGACAAGCAACTTCTCGATGAATTCGCCCGGGTGAGTGACGAGACTTCCGTCGTGTCGACTTCCTGGGCGTTGACGTTCGCGACGGCGAGACAGAATAGGATCAACAGAATTGTGACGATGATCAGGGCAAAGAGGTTGATGCGCTTCACGGTTGGCGTTTCCTTGCTGAGTCAAGTTACGTGAGATTGATGATTTGTCTTCCTCCGAGGTCCCCAGCGAGGCCAGGCAGGCAGGTAATTCGAGTAGATCGCCGTAAGCGTGATTCGCGAGTACGGGCTCTTCGAGGTCTTCTGGATTTGCCGTGAATAATCTCCATATGAACCCCAAGAGATAGATACGCGATTTTGTTCCGTCCTCGATAGCTATGCCGGCTTTCTTCATGCCCTTTCCATAGCGACCAACCGGATCTGTCATTTGTCCATAAAGGCTACTGAAATATTCAGCGGCGAAAGCCGACGGGAATTGGCATGCACAGAAAAAGACTTGCAATCCTGCGCGGCCATGAATCGTTATTCTCTTTCATTCAGATAGTCAGCCGGGAAGCAAGGCGCCGCTGGCTGTTTTCAGAGCCAGGGCCAGGGCAGTAGCGTCCTTGTCTCTCACACGGTTTCGGGCAAATGCAAGAGCACAGTTCCTGGCCGAGACTGGGCTCTTGGTCATTCGCGGAGTGCTCAACATCTCGGCAATGACGAAGATCGGTAGCGGAACTGCAGAGTTCCCCATCAAGTCAGTCCGGTCTTGCTTGGAAGCCGCGTCCAAGAGGTCATCAACGATTTACTGGATGTGCGGGCTGATCGCTGCCACATACCGCGGCGCAGAAGCCTTGGAGACTAGCGAACGCAACCTCAAGTGATCAGGAGGGGCGAGATCCAGCATCATCCTGTACTGCGTATATTTGGAACGGTTCTCCCCGCTGGAAAAGCGTCTGTGGACCTGCAGAACTGCCCCCGCACCTTCATACTCGGTTAGCATCCTATCGTTGATCAACCTGATGCGATGAACTGGATCCTTGTGTCGCGTCTGCTCAGACAGAATGTATGGATCGGCCATAACCGCACGCGAAGTCGGGTCAGAGCTGACACCGGGCTCCAGGCGTTCCCACGTTAGCAGCGCCCTCTTTGCAATCGGGGTCAATGCAGAGCGAACACACCGTGGCACACGACGGAACATCTCGTCTGCTCTAGCGGCAATGCGTGTATTTCGTAATCATTTCCCTCACTCAACCGGTGACGGGGCATGTCGTGCAACCTGCCTGGCATTAATTCGCATACTGATCGCCGGCAACCACATCGGACTGCACTTACTCAATTGGCTCGAAGACAAAGAATGGGATGGCAGACCCTAACCCGCTTCCAGAGACAGATCGATGCGATTCGCAAACTCCTCATCGTTCTGGTGCCGGATTCGCCACTGACTCAGGGTACTGCGAGGGACTCCCGTCCTCTCCGATACCTGTTGGTTAGAGTTAGTCTCACCCAGAATCTGTAAGGCTTCCGCCTTCCGTCTGTCGGTGTACATGCGCCGCCTCAGTTTTGGCGAAAACTTCAATCTGCCTTCACTCAAGACCATCTTGATTTCAGGTGTAGCAAGTCACACTTGGCCCCCGACCACGACACGGGATATAGCCTGGTGCGGGACGCTTTGTCTTGGATACAGCCGCTAACGTTGTCGATGACGCTGCCGAGAAAATATCGGCGTACGTGTCCAACTCAATTGTTAGACCGCGAACTTTATATTCTACAGCATTGGAATGTCATTCATATGTAAATTGGGTCTTTTTCCGTATCAGTATTGTGACAGTTTTTTCCAGATGGTAGAATAAGGACCATCCAGGCCACACGCGTCTCCAGTCGGGGCCCGGGTCCAGTTGCTGCGGCTTCATACCCCGTAAGGAAAGAATGATGAAACGCACCGATGATCTGATACAGGAAAATAAAGCCCTGCGCGACCGTCTTTCCCGGTTGAGCAGGGCCAGCCTGCGTATCAACGAGAGCCTCGAATTCGACACCGTCCTGCAAAGCGTCCTCGACTCCGCCTGCTCTCTCACCGGCGCCCGCTACGGCGTGCTCACCCTCCTCGACGATACGGGACAGACCGCTGACTTCCTCTCCTCCGGCATGACCTCCCAAGAAGCCCAGGGCCTGTGGGACCTGCCCGACGCGTTGTCACTCTTCGAACACCTCGGCAACATCCCGGAACCGCTTCGCCTTCCCGACCTGATCGGCCACATCCGGGCCTTCAACCTGCCCGAACCGCCCCTGCCCGGGGGCGCGACCGGTAAGGTCCCCTTCCTGGCGGCGCCCATCCTCCACGGAGGCCAACGCGTCGGCAACATCTTTCTCGCCGTGACAGGAACTGGTCAGGAATTCACCTCCGAAGATGAAGAGACCCTGGTCATGTTTGCCTGCCAGGCCGCGCTCGTCATCGTCAACGCCCGCCGCTACCGCGACGAACAGCGGGCCAGGAACGACCTGGAAATCCTGATCAACACCTCGCCGGTCGGAGTGGTGGTCTTCGACGTGGAAGCCGGTGTCCCGGTGTCGCTGAATCAGGAGGCCAGGCGGATCGTCAGCAGCCTGCAGACGCCCGGCCGTCCACTTGAGGAGCTCCTCGAAGTGATCACCTTCCGCCGCGCCGACGGCCGCGAGATCGCCCTCGACGAGTTCCCCCTGGCCCAGGCGCTCAGTATCGGCGAGACCGTACGCCTCGAGGAGATCGTCATGGAGGTCCCCGACGGCCGCAGCGTCAAAACGCTGATCAACGCCACACCCATCCACTCACAGGAGGGCGCGGTCGAAT
The DNA here is from genome assembly GCA_011523365.1 of Caldilineaceae bacterium. Taxonomy (GTDB): domain Bacteria; phylum Chloroflexota; class Anaerolineae; order Caldilineales; family Caldilineaceae; genus Bin5. The sequence continues at coordinate 4,517 of WTGY01000112.1, read as the reverse complement.
CGTTTGTCGTGACCATGCAGGACATGACGCCGCTCGAGGAGCTGGAGCGGCTGCGCGCCGAATTCATGGGGATGGTGAGCCACGAACTGCAGACTCCCCTGACCTCAATCAGAGGCTCCGCCAATACCCTCCTCGACGAAGCAGCCTCTCTCGACCCCGCCGAAATGCGCCAGTTCCACCGCATCATCTCAGATCAGGCCGATCACATGCGCAGCCTCATACGCGACCTGCTCGATGTGGCTCGCATCGAAACCGGCACTCTCTCCGTCGCCCCGGAGCCGTCCGATACCGCCACCCTGGTGGACGAGGCCCGCATCATGTTCATGAGTTCAGGACGCACCAACAGAATCCATATCGACGTCGCCCCGGACCTGCCCCAGGTCATGGCCGACAGACGCCGTATCGTCCAGGTGCTCAGCAACCTGCTCTCCAATGCGGCCAAGCATTCGAATGAGCTGTCCACCATCTCCGTGCGCGCGGTGCAAAGACAGTTTCAGGTGGTCGTCTCAATCTCCGACGAGGGCAGGGGCATACCCGCCGAGCGGCTGCCGCTCCTGTTCAGAAAGTTCTCCCGCGTCGACGGCGAAGACCGGCAGGGCGACCTTGGCGGGTCGGGGTTGGGCCTCGCCATCTGCAAAGGCATCGTGGAAGCGCACGGCGGCCGCATCTGGGCCGAAAGTGACGGACCCGGCCAGGGCGCACGCTTTAACTTTACGGTTCCAATCGTTGAGAAAGAGGAAACTGCAGGCACTGCCGAACCCGCACCGTTCGCCGCCGACCCCGGCAACGGGACGCAGGAGCGGACGCGTATCCTCGTCGTCGACGACGAGCCCCACGCGCTCAGATATATCCGCGACGTCCTCTCCAAGTCAGGCTATGACCCGATAGTGACCGGAGAACCGCAGGATGTCGACCGTCTGATTGCGCAGGAAGGGCCCCATCTCGTCCTGCTGGATATGATGCTGCCGGGGTTCGACGGGATCGAGCTGATGAAAAACATCCTGGAGAAGACTGCACTGCCCGTCATCTTCCTGTCCGCCTACGGCCAGGAGAACGTCATCGCCAAGGCCTTCGACACGGGGGCTGCCGACTACGTGGTCAAACCCTTCTCGCCCACGGAGCTGGCCGCGCGCATCAGGGCGGTCTTGCGCCAACGCTCCGGAATCGGCTATCTTGGGCAGCCCGAAAACTATGTCCTGGACGACCTGGTGATCAACTATGCGGAGCGCCGCGTGGCTGTGGCCGGACGACCCGTCGTGCTGACCGCGACCGAGTATGCTCTGCTCTTCGAACTCTCGACCAACGCCGGTCTGGTGGTGACCCACGAGCAGCTGCTCCAACGAGTCTGGGGGCCGGGGAACTCCGGCGACGCGGGGCTGGCCCGCACCGTGGTACAGAGACTCCGCCGCAAACTCGGTGACCATGCACACGACCCCACTTACATCTTCACTGAACCACGCGTCGGATACCGGATGGGAAAGCCATCCGCCACCTGATCTGACGCGCCCTGCAGAGGCATCCCTCGAGGGTGCCCTGCCCCCCTGTATGTGCCCCAAAACCAGGCCGCCTCCCGTTCCCGGTGGGTTGACTAGGTGGATCGCTCCGAGTTGACGTTCGAAAACGCACAGAAGGCTGGCCTAGGGCAGTTGGCTCCATTGGAAATACACATCTCAGCCCCCCACGTGAAAGCCACTCTTCCTCAAAATACGGGTAAGCTGTCTATGGTCCGGGTCGATTGACCCCTCCTCGAAATCCATGATGTTCGATGTAATATATTCAAAAGATGCAAGGAATGCCCTACGAAACAGGTCGTGATGGCGCGGACTGTATCCCGGCATATCAGGCCAGTGATGAAACACTTAATTGGGAAACAGAGCAGCGTTGTCGGCGCAGACGCGACTGCGTGACTTGAATTCCTCCAGGGAGTGCCGTTGCGCGATAGCATGGAGCGCCAGATTAAGCATTATGCGATCTGCGAATTCCGAACCGCTCCTTACTGCTGCGGTCAATTCGCTAGGAAGCATGAGCGTCTCCTCAGTCAATGGTCAGTTTGCTGTCCGGGAAGGTCCATCCCGATTCGATGACAAGAGCCCGGACGGAACCTAAGGGATGGTGACATCATCACCAATAGAGGACTCTTTCTTGATCGTTCCATTCATCCTTCCGACCAAGTTGCCCAGCTTGCCATGCAGAGCGCCCGACCGGACAACGGGGTCAGGCCTGCCAGCTAGCTCAGGTCCTTGCCCTCCCCAGACAGCTCCCAGCTTCTCGACGCGTCCAGCAAGCCGGATGGCGCGTCTCTCTTCGTTCCCCTCTGCACGGGAAGGTGTGCTGAAGAAAAGGTAGTTTCTGAAGGAAATAACAAGGCAAAGACACTGAGGATAAGGGAAAAAGTGACAAGCATAAGAGCGACAATGATTACGACATTCCGAGTCTTGGTAGTCATGAGGTGGCTTCCTTTAGGGTTCTTGATGATTGAATGACAAAAATCAGAAACGCGCAGCAGCCTCTGAGCCCATCGGCTCCGCGGGTACTGCTCTAGGAATTCAACCCTCTACACTTCCATCCAGCTCAGGGATTCTTCACCAAAACATGGACAGGGCTTGTAACCTCCTTTCCACATCAAACACACGCGATGATTTGGACCATGGCGTGTGCGGTTCTGATCCCATCCCTTAACCCGGCCGCCTCCCGTTCCCGGTATGCTGATCTGGGAGGATCGTTCCGAGTTGACGCCCAAGGACGCACAGAAGGCTGGCCGGGATCGTCTACCAAGCCGCGTGCCTTGCATACCCTTCGCCATCGATGGTGAAGATGCAGGGTTTGTCCGCCCCGTACGGCGCAGCAGCATAGGATGTCGAGACCTGTTGCAGGCGGCTGCAGGTGAGATATTCGACCTCCTCCTCCTAGGCGGTTCCTCTGTCTGGTCCGAGGCCAAACTCCACTTTGGTCGGTGCATCGCCGAATGGAGGGTCAGTCGCCGCTTTCCTGATCGAAACGACAGGGAGGCATCGGAAGTCCAGGCAGACGACATCCTCAGACATCTGTCTCTACAGAATACACCATGAATATGTTTTTTTTATGGCAAATGGCCCATTTTTCGTACCAATTGCGTGGCAATGTTCAGATTCTGCACTTATATGGGCACATATTGGTACCAACACCCCCAGGTATCCAGGCCTCACCGTTCTGCTGCCGGGGTTTACTCAACCGCATAGATGTAGTGGCACGCCTTGCGGGTATCCCACCCTCCACAGTAACCCGCCTGACAGAGCCAGGCACGACGGCAAAAAAATGAGCGGCCTGTCCAACCGATAGACAGACCGCTTTCTCACCTCGACTGCAATGATTTCCCTACCAGCTGATATATCTTACTGTGTGGCCCGGATCAAGCGTAAAGATATAGGGCTTGTTGGTGTCATACTCGGTGTCCGGGTAGTAGGTGCTGACGCGCAGCAGCGTTTTGTCCCCTTCGGTAACATAGTCAATCACAACCTGCTTGCCGGTCAAGGGGTTGGTACCCTCATACCGCTCGATCCTTGGTGAATCAGGCAGATAAGGGCCGGGCTGCGCGCTGCCGTCGGCGCCAATGAACCAGTACTGCATGCCTCCTTCAACAGGACAGATCTGGGCAGGCGTTGCCGCGTGCCTTATGAAACAGTTGGCCTCGTTGAAATTCATATCTGGCAAGCCTGCACCCGGCGTGTTGCCGCCAGGCGTATTGCCGCCCGGAGGATTACCGTTCGGGGGATTACCGCCGGGAGGACTGCCGCTTGGAGGACCGCCGCCTGGCCCGGAGCTCGGAGGGCTGACAGTTGGCGTGGAAGGAAGGTGCGTATCATGGCCGCCATTGGCGTGGTCCGCAGCGCTGCAGTGGCCGGGTGTAAGGGTGCCGTCCGGGAACTTGCAATAGCCGTTACCCTGGCTGGACGGATGAGCAAACACTGAAGTCGGAACTGCGAATGCGGCGATGAGGACTGCGAGAGAGGCGAATAAGCGCAACCTAGTCATGGTAGTGTCTCCTTTATTTTCCCGCCTGCACTAATGAAATGGTTTGCGGGGTTATAATGGGGACGCCGCCCGCGCGGGCAATGTTGCCCCTTGACATGATACTGGCATGAAATAGAGCAGAATTGACACACTAATGACACTCAGATGCAGGAACATCGGGTTTTAATCATTGCTGACAGAGATCCACAGAGACGAAGGCCTTCCCCCAAATTTTGTTGTTTTCGGGTAACTACTAAGTCATGTTGTGTGTGTGTACTGTGCGGTCTGTCTGGGCGGAATGCACCGTCAGGATTTCTGTAGCGGGCTTTTGATGGTCATCGCGGTGTACGTTGGGGACATATGGGAGTTGCCTCGCCTGTCTTGCCTGCGCTGGCACATACTCGGAATCTGCCGAGACGCGGGGGGAAGTTCGGTCGCAGCGGGTCGTCAAGGTCATATTGCCACACACTCGGTGCGGCGGGGGTTTTAGGAGAGGGGGCGTTGCGGGGGCGGAGCCCCCGCACAAG
>WTGY01000208.1 GCA_011523365.1 Caldilineaceae bacterium | reverse complement strand
CCTCCCTTGTGCGGGGGCTCCGCCCCCGCAACGCCCCCCCCAACAACATGCCTCGTCGACCTGGAGTCGACATTGGTAACAGGTGCCCAATCGAAGGTGCCTGGCCAGAACGCGTCCCGCCAGTCCCATCAAGTCCCCTTGGAGACAGGTCTTGTGCCTGCCCTGCCCCCCCAAATCAACGGACCTCGCGGTAAGGCCGGGCTTGGCGGCTGCCCTCAGCCTCTGCAAGAGTCGGTAGATAATGTCAACCAATGCCGGCATGAATTCCCAGACTGTTCCCACCCCTATTCTGGGATGCACCCCTCCGAACTGCCTCTCCGCAAGGGTGGACGCACTTCAAAACTGCACGCCACGCCCCGCCAGGCACGGTCCCCACCGGTCGATTACAAACATTTCGTAACCGAAAATCTCAAAAAGGTATTGAAATAAGTCAATCCGCGTGCTATACTATACGAATGCGCGCGGGGCGCATGCTTTCTTACCTTTTTCGAATCCAGGTTCTGTGGATGTTTCACATGAAACATTCACCACTTCGTATCCGTCTTAATGTCCGGATGCGCCAGGAGGATGGCTGGACCGGCGCATCTTCTTGCGTATAAGATTCCAGAACGCCGTGGAGCGGCCCGCATGTCGGCAAACAATATGGCTGCAGCGAACTGCACAGCAATCAAAAAGCCGAATAACCAGGCAGACGCCACCGCGCCAGCCAGTATCCCCGTCATCGACTATGAAGGCAGCGGTTACCGTCAGGACTTCTGGGAAGGCCAGGGACGCGAGTACGAGGATGCCGTCGAACGCATCGCCCTGAAACGCCTTCTGCCCCCGCACGGCAAACGGATCGCCGAAATCGGCGCCGGCTTCGGCCGCCTCGCCGACCTTTACCTCGGCTACGATCAGATCGTGCTCTTCGACTACAGCCGCACCATGCTGGCCGACGCCGTACGCAAATGGGGGCACGACCCGCGCTTTGTCTTCGTCGCTGGCAATCTCTACCAGATGCCACTCGCCCCCGGCACGCTCGACACGCTCGTCATGGTGCGCGTGATGCACCATCTCGCCGATGTGCCCGCCGCCCTGGCCCAGCTGCAGCCGCTCCTGCATCAACGCAGCACGGCCGTGCTCGAATATGCCAACAAGCGCAACCTCAAAGCAGTCCTGCGCTGGCTCACACGCCAACAGCGCTGGTCGCCCTTTGACCCGCAGCCGCTCGAGTTCGTCAGCATGAACTTCGACTTTCATCCCGGCTGGATGGCCGCAAAAATGAAAGACGCCGGCCTGCGCGTGGATGAACGACTCGGCGCTTCCCATTTCCGCCTGCCGGCGCTCAAGAATAACCTGCCGGCCCGCCTGCTCGCTCGTCTGGACAGCCGTCTCTTTCGCATCGGCGGCAAATTCCCCCTTGCGCCCAGCATCTTCGTGCGCACGGCTGCACCAGCCGCAGCAGAACGGCCGCAACGTGAAGCCCGCCCGGGCGAAGCCGGCCCGGCACACCTGTTCCGTTGTCCGTCCTGCACAGCCCAGCCACTGGCTGCCGTCGGCCCGACACACCTTCAGTGTCCGTCCTGCGCCCGCCAATATCGGCAATCGGACCGCATTTGGGACTTCAAACTCCCGGTGTGACCCTTTCGCACGCAGTTGCCCAGGGGTCGCGTGAACGGTACCCCCACACGATCTACCCCGATCGTACCGGGCCATTTGAGATGGGCTCTACGGAAGAGTTACATCTCTCTATGGTAAGTTGACATTCATCTGAACATTGCTACGCGCCAACGACGACGCCTGACCGGCTCTTGTCCGGCCAGCCGCGAAATGCGTTTACGAACTTACGAAAAGAGGTGACGATGGCTGAAGAAATGCTTCTCACAAAGGAACTGACGCAGGAGCGCAACGGGGATTCCAATACACCCTTGCCCAAAAATGGCACGGCGCAAACCGACCTGCAGTTTTCCAGTCCGCAGGAGACCCTCGCCCATCTGCTCAAACTCGGCCGCGAAAAAGGCTTCGTCAGCTACGATGAAGTGCTGCAAGTCATGCCCGAAGCCGAAAACGACGTTGAGCAACTGGATGATATCTTCGCATCTCTGCTGGATCAAGGCATTTCTGTCGGGCAGGCCAAAGAGGAGGTTCCTAGCGAAGAGAAGAAAGATCCAGCCGAATCCGCTGAAGAGGACGAATTCGACCTGAGCCAGATCGAGATCGACGACTCCATCAGCCTCTATCTCAAAGAGATCGGCCGCGTTCCCTTGCTGACCGCCGCCGAAGAGGTCGACCTTGCCAAACGCATGGAGGCCGGGCGCGATTCGCGCCACCGCCTCAACCAGGAACAGGTCGAATGGGAGGAGCGCGAACAGCTGCTCTGGCTGGTACGCGACGGACGCTCCGCACAGGAGCACCTGATCAAGGCCAACAGCCGCCTCGTCGTCAGCGTCGCCAAAAAGTACGTCGGCCGCGGCGTCCCCTTCCTCGACCTGATCCAGGAAGGAAATATCGGCCTCATTCGCGCCGTCAAGAAGTTCGACTACTGCCGGGGTTATAAATTCAGCACCTATGCCACCTGGTGGATCCGGCAGGCCGTCACGCGCGCCATCGCCGACCAGGGGCGCACCATTCGCGTGCCCGTGCATATGTACGAGCAGATCAACCGCCTGACCCGCACCAGCCGCCAGCTCGTGCAGGAGTTGGGCCGTGACCCCACCACCGAAGAGATCGCCGAGGAGCTGGGCGTCACCCCGCGCAAGGTCGAGCACATCATGCGCGTCAGCCAGCGGCCCCTCAGTCTCGAAATGCCGGTCGGCGAGGAAGAAGACAGCTACCTGGGCGACTTCATCGAGGACGAGGACGCAGACAGCCCGCAGGACTCCGCCGGCCGCCAGATCCTGCGCGAGGTGATCGACGAGATCTTCCAGAGCCTGACACCCCGCGAGGTGCGCATCCTCCAGCTCCGCTTCGGACTGGTCGACGGCTACAACTATACCCTCGAAGAGGTCGGCAGAAAGTTCGGCGTCACCCGCGAACGCATCCGCCAGATCGAGGCCCAGGCCCTCAGCCGCCTGCGCCACCCCAGCCGCAGCCGCCGCCTCCGCGACTACCTCTAACGGCGAGTAGAGAGAAAAGAGAGTCGAGGAGTGAGAGACTGAAGCAAGCCAGCGAAGTTCTCTCACTCCTCTCTCCTCTCCGCTCTCTCCTCACCCTCACCTCACATCCCCCTCCCCACCGATAACGCCCCGCTCCAACCGGTCGAACAGCTTCGTAATATTCTGCTCCGCCACCTCCTCCAACGACAGGTCCAGCTCCGTACAGATCTGGTCGGGTAGGGAGCAGGCGAGTTGCTTTTTGCACTTTTCCTACTCCCCCCCTCCGAACCGTGCTTGCGACTTTCACCGCACACGGCTCTCTACGGCACAAGCGTCTTACTTGCTTGTGGCATTTCTGCGTGTCTTTTTCAGTGACTTTTCGTTCCATTTTGAGAGATGTTTTCCATATGTGATTGCTAGGTGGCATTCTCTGCATACTGCCAGCGTTTTTCTGTTCATGGCTGCCATCTTGTAAGCCCAGGCGCTTTTTCTTCCTGTTCTTTTAGGATCTTTTAGCGCTCTCACATGGTGTACTTCTACATCTCTTGTTTCCCCACACATTTCACATTTTTCTGCGTGTAATCTGTCTATTAGTTGAGACCTGATCATCCGCGGTTTTGGTTCTTTTCCTGTGATATGTGCTGGTTTTGGATCTCTTGCGAGGGACACTGCGCCGAACCTGGCTACAAGGTCTTTTTTCCCTTCTCTCTCTATCCTGGCTTCCAGTACTTTGTATTCCGTTCCATTTTCTGTGTGTTTTGTTCCATACTTCTTCCAGATTTTTGTCACGGTTGTTTTGTACTTTGCTGCCAGCGTCTTGACCAGTGAAGCCTGTGCTACTCCTCCTACTTCGCTCAGCGTGTGTATGTTGTGTGCCATTCGATAGTACTCTACCAGTCCTTTGTATTCTGACTGGAAGGTTCCGATTATTTCCAGGTCGTGGTCTATTATCCTGGAGTTTCTGTGTATCGGTTTACCTTTCTTTGTGTACTTTCTTTTGGCTTTTGTGATGACTTCCTTTGGAACGCCCAATCTGATTTTTCCGTTTACTGTAGGCCTTTCTTTGGATTCGAATGTGCTTATTTCATATCCTAAGAATTTTGCCTTTTCAGATTTTGCGTGGGTTATCAATGTCTTTTCCTTGGACAGTTCCAGTTTTAGTTCTGTCCTTAGAAATTCTCTGATTTCCTCTTTTATCTCTTTTGCTTCTCTTTTTGGTCCTGAGAAGCTGAGAAGAAAGTCGTCTGCATACCTGACGTACTCTAGTTTCCTATACTCTTCGTCATTTACGATTACTGAAGGTATATTCTTCCTTTGTTTGCCAAGCATGTTGTAGGTTTCGAGGTCTCCTTTTACTTTGGCTTTGTACCTTCTTTTTGAGAGCCTTGCGTATTCTGGGTTCTCTCTCTTACCTACCCTACTTTGACTACTTTTGCGGTTGTACTTTGTTAGCAGCTCTTCTTCTACCCATTGGTCGAACTTGTCCATGTATATGTTCGTGAGTAGTGGGCTTATTATTCCACCCTGAGGAGTTCCGCTGTAGGTACCTTTCTTTATCCAGTCTTCCATGTACCCTGCTTTCAGCAGTTTTCTTAGGAGTTCAAGGAGTCTGTTATCTTCTATTTTCTCGGCCAGTATTCCTATTAAGGTTTTGTGGTCGATATTGTCGAAGCACCCTTTTATGTCTCCTTCGATGAACCAGCTCATTCCTCTGTGCTTTTGGGTTATTTGCAGGAGTGCTGTTTGGCATCCCCTATATTTTCTAAACCCGTGGCTTCTTTGGCTGAACGTTGGTTCATAGTATGCTTCCAGCAGAAGTTTCATAGCTGCCTGTAGGAGTTTGTCGTCCCCTGATGGCATTCCTAGGGGTCTCAGACTTCCGTCGCTTTTTGGGATGTACGTTCTTCTTACTGGTCTCCATCTATACTGTTCTTTCTTCACTTTTTGGATTATCCTTTCAAACCTTTCTATGGACATTCCATCCAGCGTTTCTTCTCCCGTGCCTTTTGTTAGTGCACTTTTGTTAGCATAGATTTGAGAGTAAGCCAGTTCGTACAGTTCCGGCTTGTACAGTTGCCTGTAAACTCTTTGCAAAGGTAGTCTTTTCTTCCCTCGCTCACTGTAGATTGCGAGCACTTTTTCGGTTTGTTCGAACATTTCGTTCTCCTTAAAGTTCTCTGCAATCCGACACCCTGCTCCCCTTTGCCATGTAAGTGGCTTTCCCACTCTCTGACTACTATGGGAGCTCCGTTACCCTGCGCCTCTCGGCGTTTAGGCAATCCTGGGATACGTCATCACTCTCTGTTAGTTCCCTTTAGGTTCTTCGTTTGTTTTCTTAGTTCGCATCCTTTGCGAATATCCTCGTGTTTTGTCTGGTTTCCTGCTGGCCTAACACATTCCTGCAGGCTTTTTGTCTCTGCCTTGACCCATTGCAGCGACCTCACGAGAGCGGGTTTCATCCACGATTTCCCGCTGGGTTGGTTGGCCCCGATTGAAAACTGAAGTTCAAGCAGTCTAGCTTTAACCATGGGGATCAGGTCTTGGCAGGCAAGTTTTCTTGTGGCTTTCCGACTTCCTGCCTTTACTACCATGCTTTGTTTCCTCTGCCCTTTCGAGTTTTGGTAAGGTAGTTGACCTACGGAATATCCAGCTTCCGTGTCCACTTAGTGGACTGTAGAGTGATGCGCTACCCAGCGCACCGTCAAATACCAAAGCACGTCACCCAACTCGTCCTTCAACGCCGCCCGGTCCTCCTCCGCAATGACACCCTCCTTGTCACGAAAAATCTTCTTGATCTTACCCGCCACCTCACCCGCCTCATTCACAAGCCCCAACGTCGGATACACGATCGCATGATCGGTGTGAATCAGGCTCCACGTCTTGCGAGACTCCGTCTGATACTTCCCAAAACTGTTCGTCGCCATCTCTCCCTTTCCTCTCTCCTCTTCACTCTCTCCTCAAACTTTAGTGCCCCGCTACCCATCGGGGTTCACTAAAAACTAAAAACCAAAAACTGAAAACTAAAAGAGGCCCGACCAATCAGTCGGGCCTCCCATTAGCCGCCTCCCAGCCTATACGTCCAGATTACGCACCTCATGGGCGTGCGTCTGGATAAACCGGCGCCGCGGCGGCACACTGCTGCCCATCAGCATGTCAAACGTGCGGTTGGCCTCCGCCGCATCCTCCACCTGCACCTGCAGCAGCGTCCGGTACTCCGGGTTCATCGTAGTCTCCCACAACTGCTCCGGGTTCATCTCCCCCAAACCCTTGTAACGCTGCTCCAGCTTGATATTCTCGTTACCCATCTCCTTGCGAATCTGGGAAAGAGCGTTGTCGTTGTACACGTACTGCTCAGACCGCTTCGCCTTGCCGTTCTGGCGCTCGGTGATCTGCACCTTGTACAACGGCGGCTGCGCAATGTACAGGTGTCCGTTCTCCACCAGGGGCCCCATATACCGGAAAAACAACGTCAGCAGCAGCGTACGGATGTGAGCGCCGTCCACGTCCGCGTCCGTCATCACGATGATCCGGTTATAGCGCAGGTTGTCGACCGTGAAATCATCGCCCACGCCGGTGCCCATCGCCGTAATCAGCGACTGGATCTCCTTATTGCCCAGGATCTTGTCCAGGCTGGTGCGCTCCACGTTCAGAATCTTGCCCCGCAGCGGCAGCACGGCCTGGAAGCGCCGGTCGCGGCCCTGTTTGGCGCTGCCGCCTGCGCTGTCACCCTCCACAATGTACAGTTCGCTCTCGTTCGGATCGCGGCTGGAGCAGTCCGCCAGCTTGCCCGGCAGCGTCAGGCTCTCCAGCGCGCTCTTGCGGATCACCAGCTCACGCGCTTTGCGCGCCGCCTCGCGCGCCCGAAACGCCACCTGGCACTTGTCGGTGATCCGCCTGGCCTCGCGCGGGTTCTCCTCCATCCAGCTGTTGATGCCCTCCGCCACCGCCGTCTCGACCTGATAGCGCACCTCGTTGTTGAGCAACTTCAGCTTGTTCTGGCCCTCAAACTGCGGCTCCACGATTTTGACACTGATGATCGCCGTCATCCCCTGCCGCGTATCATCCCCGCTGAAGTTGGCGTCATTGTCCTTCAGAATCCCCTGCTTGCGCGCATAGTCGTTGATCTGCCGCGTCACCGCCGCGCGCAGACCGGTCAGATGGCTGCCGCCGTCGGGCGTGTTGATCGTGTTGGCAAACGCGAAGATCGACTCATTGTAGCCGTCCGTGTACTGGATCGCCGCCTCCACGTGCGTCGAATCAACCTGCATGTCAACGTAGATCGGCGTGTGCAGCACCGTCCGGTTCTTGTTGAGATAGCGCACGAACGTCTGCACGCCCCCCTCGAAATAGAAGCTGATCTCGCGCGGCGCCTCCCCGCGATCATCGACAAAATGAATGTCGATACCGCGCGTCAGGAAGGCCATCTCCCGAAAACGCGTCACCAAGGTATTCCAGTCATATTCCAGAACGTCGAAGATCGTATCGTCGCGCAGAAAACGCTGAATGGTGCCCGTCTCCCCGCGCTTGCATTTGCCCACTTCTTTCACGTCGGTCACCGGCACGCCGCGTTTGAATTCCTGCCGCCAGATCTTCCCGTCCCGCTTGACATCCGTAATCATCCATTCGCTCAGCGCATTGACCGCGCTCACGCCCACGCCATGCAGCCCGCCCGAAACCTTGTAACCGACGTCGCCGAACTTGCCGCCCGCGTGAAGCATCGTCATCACCACCGTCAACGCCGGCATGCCCGTCTGCTTCTGAATGTCCACAGGGATGCCCGCGCCGTTGTCCTCCACCGTGACGCTCTCATCCTTGTGAATTGTCACCACGATCTTGTCGCAGCGCCCCTGCATCGCCTCGTCAATGGCGTTATCCACCACCTCGTAAATCATGTGGTGCAGGGCCTTCGTATCGGTCCCGCCAATGTACATGCCCGGCCGCTTCCGTACCGCCTCCAGGCCTTCCAGCACCTGGATCTGGTCGGCGCCGTAAACGAAATCCTGCTTGTTCATCTTCTCTGCCACGTATACCTCCGGTCATTTCTAAAGGGGCTGCCGCCCGCAACCGGGCCCTCAACCCCAATACAACTCCACTTGCTGCCAATACCCGCTCTCAGTCTGTCATCCGGCCGGCGCCAGCCGACCGGCGATCGGGGAGCATCCGCAACCCTACGCTCGCGTCGATAATATGTCAGGCAAAACTGTCCGTTTCTTGCTGCTGCATCGCCAGAATGCGCGTCCGGTAAAAGACCAGCAGTGACATCGCCAGTCCCGTTCCGATGAACGTGTTCCCCAACGTGGCAAATGCCACGCCCAGCGTATGCCACTGGGTCACCTGCCGAAAAAGCAACCCCATCCCCGTCGAAATCAGCGTCGTCAGCAGAACGAATCCCACCGTGGGCCAGAAGTTCTTCCGCACCATGTGGATGCTGCGGCGCACTGCGCTCCCAATCGCAAGATCGTCCAGCACCAGCGCCGTCGTCACAAAATAAAGATACAGCAGGATCACCATGATCAGGCCGCCGAACAAAAACAACGCCCCGGAGCCCAACACCGGACTGATCAGCGCCAGCACAGTGACCCCGATCACACCCGGAATGTAGATCATCAGCAGGCCGAGGGCGAAGAACACTAGGAAACCGATCGTCCGCAGCCAGTGCCGCACGATACGGCCCGCTAGTATGTTGAGAGTGAGCGCCTTCGGCCCCTCCCCGATCGGCAGATTCTGGGCCAGCAGATTCATATACGTCGCGCCGATCAGCAGACCGGCCAGACCAAAGAGCAGCGACAGCAGGCCCGCCGCGCCGATCGAGTCGACTTCAACGCTGGGATGGCTTCCCTTTATGCCCGGCAGCGTCGCCAGCAGGCTCGGCACGTGATACAACAGACCGTTGACCAGAAACTGGGCCAGATTGCTCGTCTCGCCGAACACCATGAGCAACTCGCTCATCTGGTCCAGCGCAAACGGACTCTCCTCCGCCAGTTGCGGGTCCGCAGCCAGTTCCGTGTAGAAATCGGCCAGCCTGCCCAGCAATGGACTTATGCTCCAGCGCGGCAGAACCCACAACAGCGCGTCCAGCAGCAGCGGCAACAGCAGCAGGGCGGGACGCTGGCTCACGAAGCGGTATCCGGTTGAAATACTGTCTATGATACCCACAAACGCGTCCCGTTTCGGCCGGACAAACCCATCCCGATTCCGTCCTCAAATTGGCGTTTTTGCGGCACACTTTAGCCTTATGATTTTATCACATACGCCCAAAATTGGCGAACGACAGGGACCCACTTCGTGGATCACAATGCCTCCAAAACTGCTCTGAAAACGGATTAGACGGGAAGGGTAGACCGTTCTACAATTGACTGACCTGTGAGCGGTATATCTGGGGACAAATCGGGGAATTGGTATCCGAAACGCAGGGTTTTTTGTCTGTCTGCCTGCAACTATCCCGCAGGCGCATCCGGGTACTGCAGGAAGCAACTGACGCAACGTCCCACTGTACAACCACCAAAGGAGAAAGCATGGCCTCATTTGCCATCCAGGGCGGCCACCGCATCGAGGGAACTGTCAACATCAGCGGCAACAAGAACGCTTCCTTCCCCCTTATCGCCGCCTCTCTGCTCACCGACGAGACCGTCACCCTGGAGAACGTCCCGCAAATAGACGACGTCGCCGCCATGCTCACCATTCTGGAAGGCCTGGGCGTCTACGTGCGCAAAGAAGGCAACCGCCTTACCCTGCGCGCCGATAAATTGCACAGTCACGCGCCCGACCCCCAGCTCTTCGGACGCATCCGTGGCGGGCTGAACCTGATGGGGCCGCTCCTCGCCCGCCAGGGCGCCTTCCGGGTCGAGGGCGCAGCCGGCGGCGATGACATCGGCCGCCGACGCATCGACACCCACCTGCTTGTCTTCGAACAGCTGGGCGCCTCCTTCACCCGTCCCAACAGCGGCCGCTTCGAGCTGACCTCCTCCGGCAGACTGCGCGGCGCCGATATCCTGCTCGACGAGGCATCCGTGACCGCCACCCAGAACGCCCTGATGGCCGCCTCCCTCGCCCAGGGCACCACCATACTCCGCAATACCGCCAGCGAACCGCACGTGCAGGAGCTGTGCCGCCTGCTCGTCGCCATGGGCTGCCCCATCGAAGGCATCGGCAGCAATACCCTGCACGTCCACGGCCAGGAGCGGCTCCACGGCGCCAGCGCCACCGTCGGCCCCGACTACATGGAGGTCGGCAGCTTCATCGGTCTCGGCGCCATCACCCCCGGGGAGCTCCGCATCGCCAACGTCGCCCCCGACCATCTGCGTATGCTGGAAATGGTCTTCTGCCAGCGCCTGGGCGTACAAATGCACCTGCAGGAGGACCCCAATGCCGCGCTCACCGGCTATTCGCTCCTCCTGCCCGACGAGCAGGACCTGCGCGTCCGCCCCGACTTCGGCGGCGCCATTCCCAAGATCGACGACGCCCCCTGGCCCGCCTTTCCCCCTGACGTGTTGAGCATCGCCGTCGTCGTCGCCAGCCAGGCCCAGGGCACCGTCCTTATTCACGAGAAGATGTTCGAAAGCCGCCTCTACTTCGTCGACAAGCTGGTCGCCATGGGCGCGCAGATCATCGTCTGCGATCCCCACCGCGTCGTCGTCGTCGGCCCCTCCCAACTCGTCGGCCAGGAGGTCAGCAGCCCCGACATCCGCGCCGGCATGGCCCTCGTCCTCGCCGCCCTCAGTGCCGAGGGCCGCACCCTCATCGGCAATATCGAACAGATCGACCGGGGATACCAGCGCGTCGACGAAAAACTGCGCGCCCTCGGCGCCCGCATCGAACGCACCGACGCCTGACGCAACTGACCGCGGATCACGAACCACTGGGGCCCTGTACTGGGTAGCGTTTGAAGATTCCCTTGGTGGTTCCCCCAAACAAGCGCGAATAGAGCCTTCTCTGAACCGTCCACACACGGCGTGGCCGAAGCGTCTGGCGGCGACGTCTCGTTGGCCGACCACTTCGACACCCGCAACGTGCCGGACACGGTGTTAATCTGCTATGCAGCAGACGCGCCTCGATGAAGGAGATCTGTGGAGCATGTCGAGATTTTCTGTCTCGCCAGCAAGATGATACAGTCAGCAGGAGCACTTTGAAAGTGAGTAAGCAGTTTTCGGGAAACGGGGGTTGACACGGCCGTCGGCGCGTGCTACAATTGTGTTCTGTTGCAAAAATTCGCAACAAGTAAAATTATCAATTCCCGCAATACGACGGAAGGCATTGCACCGGCTGCCGCAGCTCTGCCGGCGCCTGACGCCAACTGTCCTGACGCCAATTGCGGGGGCACACGCCACCAGCCTGACGAAAAGGTACCCGCAAATGCTTCACTCACTTCGAACTCTGTCCTCGGTTCTGGCAATTCTGTTCCTCCTCGCCGCTTGCACCCCAGTCGCGCCTACAAGTACGCAGTCAGGCCAGGAGCCCTCACCCTCCGGCACGCCGGTCCAGGTGGTGGCAACAACCAACTTTGTGGCCGATTGGGCCCGGGTGGTGGGTGGAAGTAGGGTAGAGGTCTTCGGCCTGCTTCCGGTGGGCGGCGATCCGCACAACTTTCTGCCAGGCGCCCGCGACGTTGCCAGGGTAGCGGACGCCGATCTTGTGTTGACTGTCGGTCTCGGCCTGGAGGCCGACTGGCTGCAGGATCTCTTGCACAACGCCAGTGCAGACGAGTCCAGGATCGTCGCGCTTGGTGATAGCGTCGATCCGATAGAGTTCACCATGGTCGATATGCATGACGATCACGGGGACGAAGACGAGCACGGCCATGCTGAGGATGAGCATGAAGACGAGCACGGCCATGCCGAGGATGAGCACGAGGATGAGCACGGCCATGCCGAGGATGAGCACGAGGATGAGCACGGCCATGACGAGATGATCATGGGGCGCCTGCTCGTTGCCGATGCGGTGGAAGCGCATCTCTCCGTCATCGATCTGTCGACCAATGAAGTTGACAGCGGAATCTTCAAGGTCGCCGCGCCCCGCGCGACCGTGTACCCCAGCCCCACTCACCGCTACGCCATCGTCCTCGCCCGCGGACCGGAGGACGGCGACGACCGGATCCACATCTTCGACAGCGGCGTCTTCCTCGTCGAGCACGACGATCACTACGACCTCGTCACCCGGCCCGTCTCCCGTCATGCGCTGGAGATCGCTGCCGAGCAGCCCGTCCATTACGTCAATAGCCACGGCTGGACCGCGATCTTCGCAGACATCAGCGGTCATGCCATCCTGATCAACGAGGCGGATCTGGCCAACGCACGCGGCGACTATGAGCCGGTCGTGCTTGAGGCCGGACCGCAGCATGGCGCCGCGCTGGTCGTCTCCGACGAGCACGTCGTCGTTACCACGAAGAATCCCGACTACCCCGAGAATTCCAACGACAGCCTGCCTGTTGGCGCCGAAGTTCGCGACTTCAGCTATCAGGTCGTCTACGACGCCAGCAATCGCTCATGTCCGGGCATGCACGGTGAGGCCCACAATGAGCATGGCGTCGCCTTGGGATGCACCGGCGGCGTGCTCGTCCTCCACGTTCACGATGGCGAGTACGAGCACGAGTTCATCGCCAATCCGCAGGAGATGCGCGCAGACTCTCGCATCGGGGCGGTCTACGGTCACCACCACGTCGAGCATTTCTTCGGCAAGGCCTCCCACTTCGACGGTGAAGGCTTCGCCGACGATGGCATTTGGCTGATCGACGTGGACCACAGCGAAATGCGCCAGGTGTTCAGCGAGCCAAGCGTTTCCACGAAGTTCTCCAGCGATGGCGAGCTGCTCTACATCCTCGGCGCTGACGGCGTGCTGCACACGCTCGACGCCCACGACGGCGAACTGCTTGAGACCATGGCGTTGGTCGAGCCTGGTGATGCCGGTCGTCCCGCGTTCATCGTTGTTGGCGAGTGGCTCTACGTCGCCGACCCCAACAGCGGCCGCGTCATGGCCGTCCACCTTGAAGAGATGGAGATCGAGGAGGAGTGGGAAGTCGGCGGCGCACCGTCGAGCCTGGCGTTCGTCGGACTCGCCGACGCGGGCGGCGCGCCCGCTGAAGGCCACGACGAGCACGAAGAAGACGAGCACGGCCACGATGAGCACGAAGAAGACGAGCACGGCCACGGCCATGAAGGACACGACCACGGCCCTCTGGATCCCCACTTCTGGTTCGATCCGATCCGGGTGAAGGTCGCGGTCAACGAAGTGGCCGCCCGGCTTTCGGCTATCGACCCTGAAGGCGCGGAAACCTACCTTCGGAACGCCGCAGAGTACGGGCAGCAGCTCGACGAGCTTCACGCCTGGATCCAGGAGCAGGTCAGTGCCGTGGAGCCGGAGCGCAGACTGCTGATTACTTCACACGACAGCTTCTCCTACTTCGCAGAGTTGTATGGGTTCAAGGTAGTTGGCCTGGTTATACCGTCTCTTGCAACGCACGTGGAGCCGTCTGCGGAGCACATCGCGGACGTGGTCGAGGTGGTTCGGGAGCATGATATACCAGCACTGTTTGGCGAGACGACAGTCAGCGAGAGGCTGGCGCAAACCATAGCAACCGAGACCGGCGCACAGCTGTTCCGGCTCTATTCGGGCTCCCTTGGGCCCGAGGGCAGCGGCGCCGACACCTACCTTGGCATGGTACGTACAAACGTGGAACGCATCGTTGAGGCCTTGAAATGAACACAACTCCGTACCCGCACGCCGCCAGAATGTCGCTTCAGGACGTGACAGTCGAGTTCGATGGGCACAAAGTCCTGAGTAACGTCACCTTCGACGTAGGTGCGGGGACCCTGATGGGCGTTGTAGGACCGAACGGAGCCGGCAAGAGCACCCTGTTCAATGCGATTGCCGGGCTCCTCCCCGTTCGCCGGGGAAAGGTGACCCTTCACCGCGTGGACAAGGGCAGTGGAGCCTTGGCCTACGTGCCTCAGCGAGAGAGCGTCAACTGGCGGTTCCCCGTGACCGCCATGGACGTTGTCATGATGGGCCGCTGCTGCAGACTGGGATGGTGCCGGCGACCCGGGAAGAGAGATCGCGAGCTTGTCGACGCCTGCCTGTGCCGTGTGGGCCTGTCGGACCATCGCTCCGCTCTGATGACCGAGCTTTCGGGAGGGCAGAGGCAGAGGGTGTTCGTAGCCAGGGCGCTCACCCAGGAGGCGAGTGTGCTTCTCTTGGATGAAGCCTTCAGCGGTGTTGACGCCGGCGCCCAGGAGGGCCTCGTAGAGGTCCTCCAAACAGTGCGCAATGAAGGGCGCATTGTCCTGCTGGCGACCCACGACCTGACCAACCTGGCCGGACGCTTCGACCAGGTGCTGTGTCTGAACCGCCGCGTGTGCGCCTGCGGCCCTCCTGACGAAGTGTTTACTTCCGAGGTCATGGAGCAGCTGTACGGCGCCCACGGTGTGCGCCTCACGTTGGACGGGGAGCGGTAGCAAGAGGACGTGATAGAGTTCTTTGTCGCCCCACTTGAGTACGGCTTCATGCTGAGAGCCCTGATCGGCTCGGTGCTTGTTGGCGTGATGTGTCCCCTGGTTGGCGCCTACGTTGTCACCAGGAACCTCGCCTTCATGGGGGACGCTCTCGCCCACGCCGTGCTGCCGGGCATGGTGCTTGGGTTTATCGCAGGCATCAACCCGGCCATCGCCGCCGTCCCTACAGGTATCACCGTTGCCGTGCTCGTCAGAATTGTGAGCCGGCGCGCCGGCCTCAGCACCGATACCTCCATAGGCATCCTCTTTGCAGCCATGTTTGCCCTCGGACTGGTGATGCTGTCGGTCTCGACGACGATTCGGGTCGATATGGAAGACCTGCTCCTCGGGCAGCTCCTGGCCATATCTCCCACCAGCATCTATGTGTCGCTTGCGATAACCGTAACGGTCATCCTGGGGCTGTTCGCTCTTCACCACTGGCTGCTGTTCGCCAGCTTTGACCCCGTGGGGTCGCAGGTTGTCGGCGCGCGTGCCAACTTCGTCGACTACGTGCTGCTGGTTATGCTTGCCCTCGTTATCGTGATCGGAATCCAGGCCGCCGGTATCATTCTGGTCATGGCCATGCTGGTAACACCCGCTGCCACGGCCTATCTGTTGGTCAGACGTTTTGTCTCGATGATGATAGTGGCCGCGGCAATAGGGACCGCGGCCGCCGTGACCGGCCTTTACGTCTCCTACCACTTCAACTTGCCCGCCGGTCCCGCCATGACCCTGGTGGCAAGCGCGATATTCGCACTCGCAGTCGCATTCAGGCGCAGAGCCCCCGCCTGAGAAACCTCCTCTCGAAAGCCGCTCGTCGTCAGAGTCCCGTACGTCGGCATTGACACCCGCAACCTGCCGGACACGGAGTAAATCCGGTCATCAGCAGCGCGCCTCGATGAAGGTGTTCTGTGGAACACATGGCGATTTTCTGTCTCGCCGGCAAGGTGCTACAGTCAACAGGAGTAGTTTGGAAGCGAGTAAGCAGTTGACGGAAACCGGTGTTGACACCGCCGTCGGCCGGTGCTAAGCTGTGTTCCGTTGCAAAATCTTGCAACAAACAAAATTATCATGTCCCACAATACGACAGAGATCAATCGACAGTTACGCAAATCCGGCTACCGGGTAACACCCCAACGCCAGCTCATCCTCGACGCCGTCTGTCAACTCGGTGACCATGTCACGCCCGAAGATGTGTACGACCATGTACACCGCATCGCTCCCACGTTGAGCCGGGCAACCGTCTACAGGGTTCTGCACTTTCTGACAGAACAGCGTATCCTGGCGATGGTGCATATGGCCGATGGCCGCCTTGCCTACGAGATGACCGGCCCCGAGCCGCATCACCATCTCGTCTGCCGCTCCTGCGACAGCCTGCTCGAGCTGCCGCACAGCGTCTTGCGGTCCTTTCGCCGGACGATGGACGCCCAATACGACTTTGAGATCGACGTAAGTCATGTCTCCTTCTTTGGGCATTGCACCGACTGCCGTAGCTCTGCCGGCGCCTGACGCCAATTGTGGGGGCACACAGCGCCTATCCGGCGAAAGGGCACCCGCAGATGCATCACTCACTCCGAACTCTGTCCTCGCTCCTGGCAATTCTGTTCCTCATCGCCGCCTGCGCCCCAGTCGCGCCGGAAACGACTGCCGCCCTCACCGAGGAAGAGCGCCCACGCGTTGTCGTTTCAATTCTGCCGCTAGCAAATATCGTCTACAACATCGGCGGTGATCGCATCGAACTCGATGCCATCATGCCGCCCGGCACCGACCCCCATACCTTCGAGCCCAGGCCCTCCGATGCCGTGAAACTGGCGCAGGCCGATCTGATCTTCGTCAACGGTTTGCACCTCGATGAGACAACACTGAGGCTGGCCGAAGCCAATCTGAAGGACGGGGCTAAGCTTATCGAGTTGGCGGCCGCGGTTGCCGGTCCCGATGAGCTCATCTACGGCCAGGAACACCATCATGGCCACGGCGAAATGGACGATCACGAAGACGACGAGCACGGCCACGCCGAAGAGGACGACCACGACGACGAAGACGA
>WTGY01000133.1:16973-75287 GCA_011523365.1 Caldilineaceae bacterium | reverse complement strand
TTGTGCGGGGGCTCCGCCCCCGCAACGCCCCCCCCAACAACATGCCTCATCGACCGGGTGTCGATATTCGTAACAGGTGCCTAATCGAAGGTGTCCAGCCAGACCGCGTCCCGCCAGTCCCATCAGATCCCCTTACGTGCCGGCCATGTGCCTGCCCTCGCACCCGCCCCAACTGACGCACGCCACCGTACGGCCGGGCCCAGCGCCTGCACTGCGTCTCGCCCAAAGACGGTATACAACCCTAGCCACCGCTGGCGCCGATTCCCCGCCAGACTGTTCCCACCCCAATTCTGGGATGCACCCAATGCGCGCCCTCTGTTTTGAAAGTTCTCGAACTATTGCTATACTGAACGCCTTATTATTTTTAATTTGGCGCGCCGCTGTTGGGCGCGCCGAAGAGGGGTAATCCTCTTCTTCGGCGGAGACAAAGGCGTCTCCGCCTTTTTCTTCGAAACATCATGGAATCCTGCCTTTGCCGTCCGCGGCTCACGCCCCTGCCGGCAGTCGGGAAAGGACCAATCGAATGGCTTCTGCAACCGAGTTGCTGTACACGGAAGAGCACAATCTGGTCCGCAAGATGGCCTATGACTTCACCCGCAATGAAGTCATGCCGATCATTGCTGAGCACGATCGCAAACACACTTTCCCTTTCGAACTGCTGCCCAAGATGGCCCAACTCGGCTTTCTTGGCATCTGTCTGCCCGCCCGCTATGGCGGCGCCGGGATGGACTTTCTCTCCTTGGGCATCGTGTCCGAAGCGCTGGAATACGGGGACTCATCCGTGCGCGAGACGGTCGCGGTCCATCTCGCGCTGCACGCCCTGCCGATATTCCAGTGGGGAACGGAAGAGCAGAAGGAGACCTTTCTGCCCGGCCTTGCCAGCGGCGACCAGATCGCCTGTTTTGGCCTGACCGAGCCGGGCGCGGGGTCGGATGTTGCGTCGCTCCAGAGCCGTGCCGTTCGCCAGGGAGAGGAATACGTCCTCACCGGCGAGAAGATGTGGATTACGCTGGCGGACGTGGCCGACCGGTTCCTCGTTTTCGCCAAAACGCAGCCGGACCAGGGCGCGCGCGGCATCTCCGCGTTCATCCTGGAGCGCGGCTGGAAGGGCCTCACCACCGGCACGCTTGAAGGCAAAATGGGCGTCAGGGCCAGCAATACCGGCTGGATCAACATGCAGGACGTGCGCGTGCCTGCCGGTCACCGGCTGGGTGAGGAGGGGGAAGGCTTTAAGATTGCGATGAGCTGCCTGGACAACGCTCGCTTCGGCGTCGCAGCCGGATCGGTGGGCATCATTCGCGCCTGCATCGACGAGTCGGTCAAGTATGCCCTGCAGCGCCGGACCTTCGGCAAACCGATCGCTGAACACCAGCTCGTCCAGCAGATGATCGCCCACATGCAGCAGGACCTGGACATCGGCGAGCTGCTGGTCTGGAAGGCCGGTACCCTCAAGAACCAGGGAATCCGCAATACGCGGGAGACAAGCATGGCCAAGTGGTTCTGCACCGAAGCTGCACGCCGGGCCGCCGACAACGCCGTCCAGGTCCATGGCGCCTACGGGTATTCCGATGAATACAACGTGGAACGGCATCTGCGCAACACAAAGAGCGCAGTGATCTACGAGGGCACCAGCCAGATCCACACGCTGATGCAGGCCGCATACACCTTGGGCATGCGCGAGGACCGTCCCCTGCGCTGTCCCATGCCGGCCTACGACCCGGATTCCTGGCAGTAGAACGCGCCACTGCAATCAGCTCGCCCAATCAGGGTCCATACACTCTGGAGGCAGTGTGGCCGGTTTGAGGTTCACAGAAAGGAGCGCCGCGTGAACGTAGCTGTGCTAATCAAGCAGACACCGGATACCGCCGAGCTGCCAAAGGTTACGGTGGCCGAGACGGAGTCCGGCCAACTGCAGGCGACGATGGTTATCAACCCCTGGGATGAGTTTGCCGTGGAGGAGGCGATCGACCTTTCCGACAGGTTCGGCTGCGAAACGGTCGCGATCTCCCTGGGACGCCAAGGCGAAATCGACGCCCTGAAGCACGCGCTGGCGATGGGCGTGGATGGCGCCGTGCACGTAGATGAGAGCGTCATTGACGGGGGAGACGAGTGGGCGACCGCCGAGGCCCTGGCCGCCGCAGTCAAGAAGGCGGGCGGTGGGGAAGATGTGGAGCTCGTGCTGGCCGGCAAGATGAGCGTGGATGGCAACAGCGGCGTCATCTACGCCGGTGTCGCATGCAAGCTGGGCTGGGATCTGCTGGTCAATGTAACAAGGATCGTTGATATTGTCGATGGCACACTGATCGCGGAACAGGTCTTCGAAGGAGGGCAGGAGACGGTCGAGGTCCCTCTGCCGGTTGTAATCAGTGTGGCCAAAGAGATCAACGAGCCCCGTTATCCCAGCTTTATGGGTATCCGCAAAGCCAGCCGCGCCGCGATACCCACCCTGGGGCGGGACGATCTGGATGTTGGTCCTTCACACACGACCCGTTGGACCGATCTGAACAAGCCGGAGCCGGAGGACGTACAGGTGCGTATCTTCGAAGGCGCCAGTGTCGAGGAAAAGGCCGCCCAGCTGGCCGATGCTCTGATGGCTGAAAGAGTCATTTAGACTGGCGTAAGGGGAAGCAGCAGAGGCAATCTGCCCTCAATCCTTCCGCACGTCTTGTTGGAGAAAGGGATGACGATGACGATTCTCGTCTGGATTGAACAGAATGACGGACAGGCAGTATCCAACTGTTGGGAGCTTCTGGCCAAGGCGAAAGAGCTGGGCCGGGAATTGGGCGCCGGCGTCGCCGCCCTTCTGATCGGCAACGACGTCGGCGCAGCCGCGCAGCAGGCTGTTTCCTACGGGGCCGATCTCGTCGTTGCCGCGACCGCATCCAACCTGGCCCACTTTCGGCTGCAACCCTATGCCGCCATCGCCGAACAGGCGGTAGAGCGCACCGGCGCGGTCGCATTCCTTGCCAATGCCTCAATTCGCGGTGGTGTTCTGGCCGCGACCATAGCCTGCCGCCACAACGCCGGCATCGCTGCAAATGCAACCGATCTGTGGGTGGAAGACGGCAGACTGGTCGCCGGCCGCACCATCTATTCGGGCAACATTCAGGTCAGGATACATTTCGAAAGTCCGCTGGCGGTCGCCAGCGTGCGCCCGCGCTCCTTTCCTATGCCGGCGCCAGCCGACGCGACCGGTGAAGTGGAAAATCTGAATGTTGAAGCGAACGAAGATGATATTCGCCTGAAGATCAGCGATTTCCGCGCCGCCGATGCCGGCGAAATCAGCCTGACCGATGCCCATATCATCGTTTCAGGTGGCCGCGGTGTTGCCGAGGACCCGCAGAAGGGCTTCGAGCTCGTCGGCGAACTGGCCAGCACGATGGGCGCAGCCCTCGGCGCCAGCCGGGCAGCAGTCGATGCCGGCTACATCCCCTATAAGCACCAGGTGGGGCAGACCGGCAAGACGGTCAGGCCGGACCTCTATATCGCCTGTGGCATCTCCGGCGCCATCCAACACCTGGCCGGCATGGGGAACAGCAAGATCATCGTCGCCATCAACAAGGACGCGGACGCCCCCATATTTCAGCGCGCCAAGTATGGCATCGTCGACGATCTTTTCAAAACCGTCCCCGCTCTGACCGCCGAGTTCAGCAAACGGTTGAAATGATCCTGTCTCGGCCCGGCAGGCTGTGTTCGGGGCCTGCGCGCGGCTCGCGGCTGTTGTTTGCACTGATCATCTGTGCTATACAAGAATTATGGCTGCGCCTGCTGTGGAACGGCGGCTCGCCGCCCTGACAACGGCATTTTTTCGCCCTGCACCTGGCAGGTTAACATTCAGGTAGTGCAAGAAACGTGTTCCAGTACTAGCCGAAATTCAATCGTTCCTCTTTCCTTGTAAGCGCGGGGAGAGTGTGTATTCGTTGCCGAGCGTGCGCGAGAGTGCGCTGGCGCTGTGGTGAAGAGCAATGACCGAGTACAATGCCCACTTTCGCTGTTTTCGGGGCTGCGCCGGTACGTATTCGATATTTGAGGTAATCTATACCTGTCCGCGGTGCGGCGGCCTTCTGGAGGTAGAGCACGACATTGACGCCCTGCGCGAGCGCTCCGCCGCTGACTGGAAGCAGCTCTTCGACGGCCGCGTCGGAACCACCGAATGGCCCTATGGCAGCGGTGTATGGGGCAAGAAAGAGTGGATCATGCCGACTATCGCTGACGACAACGTGGTCAGCATGTACGAAGGCAACTCCAACCTCTTTTGGGCCGAGCGGCTGGGCCAGCAGATCGGTCTCTCCGATCTGTGGGTCAAGCTGTGTGGAAACAGCCACACTGGCAGCTTCAAGGACCTGGGCATGACTGTTCTGGTCAGCGCTGTCAAGCAGATGCGGGACGAAGGTGTTCCCGTCAGGGCCGTGGCTTGCGCCAGCACCGGTGATACCAGCGCCGCGCTGGCCGCCTACGCCGCCGCGGCCGGCATCCCCGCCGTCATCTTCCTGCCTGAAGGCAAGGTCAGCCCCGCACAGCTGATTCAACCCATCGCCAATGGCGCATTTGTACTGGCCCTCGACACAGATTTCGACGGCTGTATGCGCGTCATTCGCGAGATCACCCATGACGGCGACAGCCCCGACTCCTCAATCTACCTGGCCAACTCAATGAACTCCCTGCGCATCGAAGGCCAGAAGACGGTCGGCATCGAAATCGTGCAGCAGTTCGACTGGGAAGTTCCGGACTGGATCATAATTCCCGTTGGCAATCTGGGCAATATCAGCGCCATCTACAAGGGGCTGAAGTTGATGCGGGATCTGGGCGTTATCGACCGCCTGCCTCGCCTGGTCGCGGCCCAGGCCGCCAAGGCCAACCCCTTCTATCTCAGCTATTTGAACGGATTCAGCCGCAAAGTGAGCGTGGATGCCCAATCGACCCTGGCCTCAGCCATCCAGATCGGGGATCCCGTCAGCTACGAGAAAGCGGTGCAGGCCATTCAGGAGACCGACGGTATCGTCGAGCAGGTAAACGAACACGAAATGGCCGCGGCCTCGGCCATGGCGGACGCTACCGGTATGTACACCTGTCCCCATACCGGGACCGCTCTGGCCGCGCTGTTCAAGCTCCTGCAACGGGAGGTCGTGCAGAGCCACCAGCGCGTGATCGTTGTCAGCACCGCCCACGGGTTGAAATTCACGCCCTTTAAGATCGGCTACCACGAGGGTACGCTGGCGGAGGTGGAAAGCGATCAGGCCAACCCGCCGGTCTATCTGCCCCCGGACGTCGATATCGTGCGGGATACAATACGGCGCAAACTCGCATGATCGGTCCGGCCGCTGTTTCGTCTCACCCCAATGCGACTGTGGGCGGGTGAGACGACCCTGGTCCGGTTTCGAACATAACCCAAACGCGGTGACCGAAAGCAGCAGACCTTCTCTCGACTACAGTCCCACCTCCTTTTCCCAGGGCCGGATGGACTTTTCCTGGGAGGAGTTGACGCCCCAGCAACGGGCAAGGCACTACGCCGACTGGCAGGCCGGCAAAGGCCTCATCGGCGGCGATCCCACGCGGCGACCCAATTCAGACACTCTGCCTTCCTGGGCGATGGACCGGTCTATCGTGCGCGCCCTGGCCCTCGATGATCCCCGCGTCGCCAATGGCGAGCGTTTCCGCCGTCAAATCGCCAGTCCACGCCCGTTAGAAACTGAGATCGGTTTCGGTCGCGGCGACTTCCTTCTCGACCGCTCGACTCGCTTACCTGAGCGACTGTTCGTCGGCTTTGAAGTTAAGACTAAAGCCGTTCGCCTGGCGCTTCGCCGCCTGGAGAACCAGGGACTGCAGAACCTGTGGTTGAGCGACGACGACGCCAGAGTGGGCCTGCAACTGGCGATCCCCGATCGTCGCGTCGACGCGGTTCACGTGCTCTTTCCCGACCCCTGGTGGAAGGCGCAGCACAAGGTCAAGCGCCTGTTCTCTCCACCGTTTGTCGACCTGCTGGCAGCCAAACTGCGTCCGGGCGGATACCTGCACCTGAAGACCGACGTGCAACAGTACGGGGAACTGGTGCGCCATTTGCTCTCCCATCACCCTGCCTTCGGCAACCACCGCCCGGAGCTGGCCGGCAGTGTCGGGCCCTACCGGCCCACGCACCGCGAACAATGGTGCCGGGAGAACGGTATGCCTGTGTGGACGTACTATTTTCCCAGGCGAAACGAAGCATAGCGGCCAGGCAAGACCACGCACGTCATGTTCGAGTCAGCGGGGCATAGTAGGTCCATACGTCCGAGTAACGCAAACGCAACTGCCCGAACGTAGTGGCAAAACTGGGCAACCGGTCGAGAAGGCCGCCGGCAACCTGGGTCGGATGGGTGTACACTTAGCTGGCACTTGCTGGGTATGCCGCAATTGAGGATGAGGAGAGACTGCTGACTGAGCTTGGGGAAATAACTGGCACCCTAACGCCGGTGGGCAAGATGTATCTGCTGGCGCAGCTCGCGACGGGCGGTGTTGAGGTTCTCCTTGATCTTGAAGAATACCGCCTCCGTCACCTCCATCTCCTGCGAAAGCAACAGCTCTTCCAGCGCTTCCACCACGCGCAGGACCTTTGCTTCCAACAGTTCGACCGTTGTCGCATAGAGTGATTCCGGCAAGAAGTAGAGCAGTATAACCAAACCCCAGGCACCGAACGCAAGAATCCTGTTTCCGCCTACGCCGAGCTGCTCGCGCAGCAGAAACAGGGAAACGAGCCAGAGCACAACTGCCGCCGCCATCAGATCATACCGGGTGATGGGGCGGGCCGCGCTGATGTCCTGCACGCCCGGAGCCAGCTGATCGTAGGTCTTCAAACGTGCCAGCCACAAGTTGAAACGCCGGCACTGATTGCGGTTGACCCTGTTCTGGTCAAAGTGGGCCAATTCCAGCGCGCGTTCCCGGCACTGGTCGGCTAAGTCATAGAACTCTTTGCGGGTTAGTTCAGCCATGGATTGAATCTGCAACCTAATCGGAACGTATCAGTCAATCTGCCGGAAGGACCGCAGTGTCACGCCACCCCGTTCTACACCTTCTCAACGCATTCGGTTGGTGACTGGCCCGGTCTTGAAAAAGCGACGCGGATTTGCCTACCGCCAAACCGCTCGCCGCTGGCTGAATTGACGGCCTGAGGAGGGCAAACTCGAATCGTGTTCAGATGAGCCACATCGGCACAAGCCACAGGAGTCCCGCCAGTATCACCGCGTTGATGGCGTTTTCGACAGTGCCGATCCCGGCCTGTCGCGAAAAGGGCCATACTCGTGCCCGCGCGAATGCCCGCAGGAAAAGGGGAAAGGCGCCAAGAACGAGAATCGTCCACACGGGCACAGCACCCGATGCCATCAGCAGAATCAGAGCGATAAATCCGGCAATAGAAATTATCGCGGCGACGTCCAGGCCCCGTTCGGGCCCGAACACAACGGCCAGAGTGCGCCTGCGCAGACGCCAGTCTCGATGCCAACTATAGAAGCCGTAGGACTGATATGCCAGCCACGCGAACGTCGCCGGAGCGAACGCGATCAGCAGGACGAGGCGAGTGATCGTACCGGTCAGAACAAAGAAGGTCCCCAGCAGTGGGATGACACCCAGTCCCAACCAATAGGCAAGGTCGCCGAGCCACCAGAATCTGCGGGCGAAGCGGACGGCAGACCACAGTGACACACTGCACATCAGCCCGCTGATCAGCGCGAAAAACCAGACCGGCCAGCCGGTGAAAATCCCGAGCCAGAGCGCCGCAAGCGCATAGATCGTCCCTGACATCAGGCCAAGGCTGAGAAATGTTGCCGGCCGCAGAAGGCCCTGTTGCATCCAGTCAAAGCCGTCAAAGGGCCACCCTGGGGACGGCCTTGTCGCATGCCGCACGTTTGCCCCCGTAACGTGCGGCCCTTCGCGCCCAATCTGGCGTCTGTAGTCCACATACGCGCCGAGATAGTTGCAGGACAGAGCCAGTGCACTGTAAGTCAGCACCAGAACGGCTGCCCACCAGAGGCTGATTTCCCCAAACTGCCAGCGGGCCCCGGCCGCACCCCATAGGACAGGCGTAAGCAGCGCTGGGATCGCCCGCATCCGCCCCATCTGGGCGATCACGCGCAAATAACCGAATCCTTGCGGACGGACCCGGGCGTGCTGGGTCAGGGCAGCGTCAGCATTGCTCTGGTGTACATTGGACGGAACTTGACTGACCATTTTTCGTCAGTGAACGACTACGCCTTAACGCGTCCACATTCTATCAGCTATATCGGATATGCTCAACCGGGAAGGAGGAGCTGTGCATCGCGCCCACTGCCGCTTACCCACTGCGTCCACTCCTCACGTGACAGCCGTCACCCGGACAATCCAACCGGTCCGGAAACGAAGCCGGAAACCGCGAAAGGCCTCAATAGCGGACCCGCCAGAGCTCGTAGAGCGGTGTACCGTCCTGCTGGACGTACACCTGTTCACGCTCCAGTCGGCCGTCTCTCTCACCGACCAAACGCTCCATAACTTCACGTCTTCCCTGGAAGAGCTCGTTTCCCGGAGCGCGCAGGAGATAGACGTTTTCAACGTTTTCCAGGAACGGTTCAATTCGCCGGATAAACGCCTCGTCCGGCTCGGAAAGGGAGCCGTAGCCAAATACCTCAATCGGCCTGACGCTGCCCGCACTCAGAAACCGGACCGGGGCCTCCATCCCCCAGTCGAGAACGATGGGGGCGCCAAACCCGCCGTGGCGCAGGTCATAGGCGAGATGGTAGGAGGCGTCCGAATGGTCTATCAGGCCTCCGCTGCGCGTCAGCGCGGCGTGGTAGGCGGCCGTTGCCCGCAGATCGAACAGCACGCCGGCGCCGACAAGGACGGCAAGTAAGATCTGGAGAACAGTCAGCCGTCCGAAAGGCAGTCTGATCAGGGGGCGTGAGCCCGTGTCGCGCAGCGCTTCCCACCCCCAGATTCTGGCTCTCGCCCGTCGCTTGCCGTCTCTGACGTCCGCATGTCGGGCTCTGTGGGTCTCCGTGCCGCCACCGGAAACGGACCTTCGCCAGAGTCCGTGCAGGCCGGCGCCCGTCACGGCGATCGCCAGCGGGTGAAGCAGTGCATAGTGGGTGACGAACAGGTCGCTGACAGTGAACAGACTGGCTGCGAACGCCGCGGCCAGCATCAGAATAGGCGGGCCGACCACACGGCGGCCAGCGGGGCGGGCCAGAGCGGCCACCGGCAGGACCAGCGCCAGCCAAGGGGTCAGCGCGTTCTGCTCGACCGCACCCAGATACCAGAGATGGTCACCGCGCAACGTCTGGAGCAGCTGCTGCCAGCGCACCGTCGCGTTCATCCAGACAGCGGCGTTGTCCACGCCATAATAGCTACTGCCGAGATTCTGCGTGATCGCCGCAAATGTGCCGCCCGTCTTGAGGTTGAACACAATGAGTGGTACAAGGGGTAACGCGAAAGCCAGGGCAACTGCAAGGGGAAAGGCAAGGGGCCGAAGACGACGTAGACGCGCAAGTCTGCTTTCTGGTGGCCCCGCAGGTGGAATCCGGTATCTTTCCCCTGCAGCAGCGCCAGGCAGGCGCCTTCCCCGCTGCCAAAGCCACCATCCGGCGCACATCAAGCCGAAGGGCAAAACTATCCACGCCGCCAGCAGCTTGGCATAGACTGCCAGCCCCCCGCAAAGTGCAGAAAGAATCAGCTCGCGCCTCCGCCCGAGCCGCAGCCAGCGAAGCGCCAGCCAGATACAGGCGAAAGCAAACGGAAACGTGGCGTTTGTAACAAATATCCCCTGTCGCTGCCAGAATACGAAACTGGGTGCGGCGGCAAGGAGGGTCAGGCAGGCGAGAGCAGCTGGGGCGACAGGTGCAGTGGGAGAGGCACTGCCTTCGTTGAGAGCCAGCCATTCCGATACGGTTCGCTCCAGTGCAAGCAGCCCAAGGACCGCCAGAGACAACGCCAAGAAGCGCAGATTGGGTACGCCGATGCCGGTTACAGCCAGAAACGGAATCGCCAGATAGACGTTCACGGCGCCGATGTAGTCCTGCACCATCAAGGGAAGATCGAGGCCGAAGGCGGTTGCAGTCGCGCCGCGGAACGCGGTCATGGGCGTGCCGTGGAGCAGCTCCATCGCGTTGACGCCTGCCTCTTTGGCTTCGTCGTAGTGGAGACCGGGCAAACCCAGTTGAAATGAGGCCAGAAAAAGAAAGAGGCCGACTGAAGCAACCAGCCAGCCAAACCGGACCTTGCTCTGCCGGCTCGTCATTCGACAATCAGTTCCAGGTCGCTGGCGAACGACAGGTAGTTCCAGCCGCTGGCGTAGAGCTTGATGCTATCGATGTGGGCCGGCGGTGTCGCGTCCAACAGTTCCATCAGGTTTTCCGACTCATAGCTATGCCAGTTGAACAGTGGGATCTGTTCGCCGCCAAACAGCGGATATTCCGGCAGCGGGTCCATGTTGTAGAAGCCATGCCCCCACCTTCGTTCCTTGCCGAAGATGTCCGTAAAGGTGATTTCGACGCGTAAGGGGAACTCAGAGCTCTGCTCTCCCGCGCCTGCCAGGGTCTGCCAGTCCAGATTGACGTCCAGCTTGACGACCAAAGAATCGTAGTTGTGTACGTCCTGGTCAACAACCTGGCGTATTCCAATCTCGGTATGCATCTGGTCAGGTCCCCTGTATGAGAAGCGGGCCGCGTGACGACCGTCCTTCTCGATGAAGTCAACCGTCCCCGGCGTTACATATGGCGGGGTGTAGCTTTCCCACACCTCCCCTAGAGGTCGGGTGAAAGCGCTGTCCTGTAGCAGGTTATGCACCGCCGTGACCGCGGGCAATATCGTCCCGTCCGCCTGAATCCACGTGCGCAGACCCGGTTCGATCTCGACCGGCTCCAGTCCAGACCGCAAGAGCCTCGCCACACCTTGTTTCACAACAATCTCGCTGCTATCCTCATTGACAAAGAAAGCGTAGTTTCCTTCCTCAAGCTGGGCCTCGCCTTGCGGTGTCTCGATCTGAACTTCGACCGGCCGGTCGAATGCACTCCGCGTAAACAGCCGCACCTGTCCCTCTTGAACCCGGATGCGCAGCGTATAGGGTTCATTACTGCCGGCAAAGTAGGGGCGCCGGCTCATTACAACTTCAAGAGACGAGTTGGGATAGAGGAGAATCGTCCCCATCAGTTCATCACTCTGTCCACCTGCGGGCAGGCCCAACACGCCTTGGGTCGCCGCGCCCGTCTCCAACCGGCTGCCTTCGCTGATGCCTTCGCGCCTTTCAGTAAGGGCAATCGGCTGGTCGGAATTCGGCGGGTAGAAGAGGACTGTGCCTAGCGTGGTCTCGAATTGGAGAGACTGTTTCGCGGCGGCCGTATGGTAGAGGTTGCGAACCGCCAGAGGGATGCTCGTTACCAGAAGAAGAAAGCATGCGAAGGAGAGAAGAAGGACAATCCAGGCTGCGCGTTCCGGTCGTTCACGCCACCGAGGTATGGGCTGTGAACTGACTGACGACCTCTCGTCAACTGTGGCGCTCGGCGATACCGATGGCTCCGCCGTCATTTTTACGAATCCTCTCCGCCCTCGCCCGGTGAGCGCCCGTTGGCGCTGCGTTTCCCGTCCCGCTGCCCCTGCTGGTAGCGGCTCTCCCTTTTCTCGCGTTCTCTTTCCACCAGCTGGTCACTCAGTTTTTCCATCCAATAGCGCGCGTCGCGGTCGTTGGGATTGATCTCAAGGGCCCGCTGAAACATGGCGGAAGAACGGCTCAGGTTTCCCTGCTGTTTGTATATCAGTCCCAAATGGTAATGAACGTTCGGTGTGGAGGGATCAATCCAGAGCGCCCTTTCGTAGGCAGCAATTGCCCTCGCCTGGTGCTTTGGACCTGACGTTTCCAGCCGGCCCAGATAGGCGGCTGCCAGATTCGTCCACAGCAGGACATTGTCAGGTGAAGCATCCACGGCCCTTTTCAAGGTTTCGACCGCCTTGGCCCACTTCCGCTGCAAAATCAGTGCGCCGCCCATGTTAATGGCAATGTCGGGGTCGTCGGGCAAGTCGGCCTGGAGCGGCTCGAGCACGGCGATGGCCTCGCCAGGCCGGTTCGCGCGCAACAGGCGGGCGCTCTCGTTGAGTATGCGCCGGTAATCGGCGGAGGTGCCGCCATTTTCAGTTGTAGAGTTGCTCTGATCGCTGTCCGTCATCGCTCTTTGCGTACTTTCACTCGGCAGACATTGCTGGCGCAGTGAGGCGCAGACACAGTTCAAACGCGGTCAGTCTGCCCGCTCAAACGCTTCGGCAGGGTTGCCGGTTCCCTCGTCCAAGTTGTGGAACACTTCGTATTCGTCCAGGGTTGGGGCAAAGAATTCGACCACAAATTCGTTGGGCAGCCCCATAGGCAGAACCAGCTCACTGAGCAGGGCCTGAACGAACATGCGCCTGCGTTCAGCTTCGAGCTGCAGCGAATCCATGTCCCACAACAGGAGCGTTCCGTACGTACCCTCTCCTGTGTAGTGAAGATCGAGTTTACCGATCGTAAGAGGCTGATCTTCTTCATCTGTCTGGGTCAAGTCAAAGAGTGCGTACTGTTCGGAACTGTGCGTGCGCACCAGGCGCTTGAGCTTCAGATTCACCACGCCTCCCAGTCATCTGCCTCATCGTCCCATTCTTCAAGAGTTTCATCAAACAGAGGAATGCTCTGAGCATCGCCGTAGAACAGGGCCTCTTCCAGTGCGTGCTCGGCCGTCTGCGCTTCGTCCGGGTCTTCGCTGGCGCTCATTGCGCTCAGCATCTCCTTCGCCCGCCGCCCGCCTAACCGGCCCAAAGCGAAAATCGAAGCCAGCCGCACCGCCTTTCCCTCGTCGGAAAGCAGCTCGATTAGGTCTTCAAGAGCGTCTCGGGCTTCCAGTTCGCCGCAGGCACGCGCAGCGGCCGCGCGCATATCAGTCTCCGGACTGCCGAGCTCGGCCTGTACGGTCGAACGCCAGCGCACGTCTGCACTGCGTCCCATTGCCCGCAGCGCAGCCAACCGCATCTCCTCATCGTGGGAATAGTAGCAATCTTCGATCAACTCCCGGATGCCGGTCTCGCCGGAGAAGGCGATGCTCTCCAACGCACGCGCCTGGACCGACAGCGGTTCCATATCGGCGTGCAGTACTGCTAACAGCGCGTCCTCGGCGCGCATGGCCAGGGCAGGCGAGAGCTCGTCCAATTCACCGGCAAGAACAAATGCGCCGAGTGCTTCGGCCGCCGCGGCGCGCACGGTGTCGTAGGGGTCGTTGTTAAGTATGTGAATCAAAGGACCGACAAGATCAGCTTCTCTGTCTTCCCACAGGCCGCGTATAGCCAGAATCCGCACGTCCGGCAGGGCGTCCTTCAGTGCCAGTCGCAGCAGACGGCCCAGCTGTACGTGCAGATTGGCAACACTCTCTTCTACGAGTGCCCGTATGACATGCAGCCTGCAGCCGTCACTGATCGTGTTCCACGCCTCTTGCACGCGCCTCATGTCGGCCAGACTCATGTCCGACAGGACGACCAGTTCTTGCGCGGTTGGAAGCACATCGTCTTCGCGCAGTTGGGCTAACAGGACCTCGACAGTCTGCGCCGGCCTGGGTTGCGTCTGCGCGTCGCTGCTGGCTGTGACGGTGTCGGTCACGTCCCGCCTCACATTCAAAGAGTGCAACCTTTCCCAAAGTCGAGCTCCATCACCTGCATGGGGCTGGCTGCATTATAAACGACATTCGCACTGTTGCCAGATGAGCCCCGCGTCCTGGTACGCCGCCGCGGAGAGCTACCCGGCAGGCGTCGCACTCGGTGTTTCGGTAACGACCTCTGTCGGCGTCGGTGTCGGCGTCGCCTGGAGCAGTCCGGGTAAAACGACTACGTCCCCTATCTGCAGTCGCGTGACGTCTAGGGGAGAGAGATCATTTGCCCTGAGCAAATCCTCTTGGGAAATCCCGAATCGTCTGGCAATTGCACCGATTGTATCGCCCGCTCGGATTGTGTAGGTCAGCCACGTGGGTGTAGGAACGGCAGTCGGCGTCGCGGTCGCCGTTGGTGTCGCCGTCGCAGTTTGGGTAATGGTTGGCAGCGGTGGAAACACAGGAGCTGGCGTTGCTGTGTTTTCAATTGCGGCAACGGTCGCAGTCGGCTCTTCTTCAACCTGCGTTGCCGTTTCAGTCGGTGTCTCAGCCGGTGGGACCGGTGTGTCCGCCGGCATGGAACCGGCCTGCGACCCTTCAGTTTCTGAGCCAGACAGTTCCTGCGTCGGCGTCGGAGATGCGTTCGCGACAACGGCCGGCTCCGAATTGGAGTTGGACGACTGTTCCGACTGGCCGGGGCCGCTCTGAACGACCGCGGGGGCCAGGCTCTCTCGCGCAGGCAGTACATTCGGCTCGCTGTCTGAGGAAGCCGGTGTGATTACGAAGTTCTGGAGCAGAGGTAAGTTCTCACTTCCCTGCAGGAAAGTCGGCATCCCGCGCGCGATGAGCACGATGGCCAGTACCCCAACCAGCAGCGCCGGTACGCCAAAGGTAAGCATCCGCGACGGAGCGGCGTGCAGGTTGCGCCCACAACTGGGGCAGATTACATGGTCGGACGTGGCCTGCTTTCCGCAGCGGAGGCACCGAATTCGGGTGACTCGCGGGACAAGGCGAGTGCCGCACTCCGCGCAAATGGTCTGATTGGGTAGAACTACGCTGTAGCAGGAAGGGCAGCGCTTCGCGCCCCATGAAGGAACTTGCGCCTCCGAACGGCCTTCGGATTGAGGTGGAATTAACTGATCGGAGTCGACCTCCGAGAAGTTTGAACTTTCTCGTGTCATCGTCGGGGCATGTAACTCGCCTGTCCGGAAACTGTTAGGTTACGTCTGCGCCGTCACGGCCCCAACAGCTGGGACCAATCGATGCCTTGGGGTCCGGAGCGGATGTCATTGATGGTGATGACAACCATCAGCCCCAACAGCAGGACAAAACCGACCAGGTGTATGACGCCTTCCTTTTCAGGAGGCATTCGACGCCCGCGCAGCTTCTCGATGAAGATGAACAGCAGCCGGCCCCCGTCCAGCGCGGGTATCGGCAACAGATTGGCAATGGCCAGGCCGGCGCTTATGATGGCTGCCAGCTGCCACACTGGGAACCAGAGGCCGGTGTCTGCGGTGGCGTTGACGGCCCCACCCACAAGCTGGGCGATGCCAACCGGGCCGGAGAGCGCGGCATCCTGGGGCGCCAGCCGCCCGGAGATCAGCAGTACCGGCAGCGCGACCACCGCCTGCACGTAGTCGACAATGCCGACTACGCCCTGCCAAATGCTGCGCAGAAAGGGCAGCGTAACCAGCATCAGATTGCCGCTGATGCCGACGCCCATCGCGCCCTGACCGGGTGGGGGATCCTGGCGGGCCAGTACATCGCGGGTAAACAGCTCATCCCCGCGCAGCATCGTCACCGAAATCGTTTCCCCCAGATGCGAGCGGATCACCTCGCCCAGGCCGCGTTCGACTGTGACGACCTCCCCGTTGACGGCATAAAAGATATCCCCCGGCATCAGCCCGGCTTCCTCCGCGGGGCTGCCCGGCGCCACCAGGGTGACCTGCGTGTGCAGAGCGGCGTGGGGCGATACGTCTTCTAGCAGACGCTCAAGTTCGTTGCGGGTAGCAAAGGGCACCTGCAGCGTGTGCAGGGTACCTTCGCGGAGAATGACGATGGTGCCAGCTTCCGCCGCGATGGGGGGCGTACGCCGCTTCGGCCTCAGAAGTTCAGCCGATCTCGCGTCGATGTAGACGGGCTGTCCATTGAAGCGAAGGAGCGTGTCATTTTGCTTGAGGACGGCCCCCATCAGTTCTGTGCCGGGCGCGACATCGCCCAATTGCGGATGCGCGGCGCCCGCGGGAAAGCCGGAAAAGACGCTGGCAATCGAAAAAAAGATCGCCAGCAGAAAATTCATAGCCGGTCCGGCCAGCAGTGTCAGGACGCGGCCGCGTTTGCGGGCCGCGTTAAAGGAGCCGGGGCTGGTGTCGGCCATGTCCTCTCCCTTCATGCGCACAAATGCGCCGAAGGGAATCGCGTTTAGGGTGAAAACCGTGCCGTCGTAGGTGAAGAGCTTGACAAGGCGCGGCGGGAATCCAAAGACGCCGAACTCTTCAACTTCGATGCCATTGCGCCGCGCGACCAGGTAGTGGCCCAACTCATGGAAGAATATCAGCAGTCCCAATAAGAGAAAAAACGAAACAATTGTTAAGAACATCCGAGTCCTTACTCCGGTATCCGATGA
This sequence comes from Caldilineaceae bacterium, assembly GCA_011523365.1. Taxonomy (GTDB): domain Bacteria; phylum Chloroflexota; class Anaerolineae; order Caldilineales; family Caldilineaceae; genus Bin5. The sequence goes on along the minus strand of WTGY01000133.1, from coordinate 59,066 downwards.
GAGGGTGCAATTCAAGCCCTCTCCCAACTTCTCACTTCGCAGGCGGCGGCACCATGTTCGCTGCCCAATGGCCACGGCCTAACGCTTGGTCATATTGGGGAGAGCAGCCAGAGGTCCTTAGGTACTCTCTCCTGGTTTCATTATACTAGGACGCCAAAATAGCGGGCAAATACTTTAGGCCTGCCACGATGTCCCTCTGTCCTCTCCCACGCTCTCCAATTGCCGCCAAAAAATTGCTCAATCGCAGCCATGCCCCTACCCTACTTGAGGCGACCTCGGCCGTATCTCACTCCTCACTTCTCTACTCTCTCTTCTCGCTTTTTGGGCGGTCGGCCGCGAGCGGCCTACCTTGTGCGGGGGGATTCCCCCGCGACGCCCCCCTGACACAAGCCTGCGCCGCCAGTGCGTCGCCCTCGCCGCCGGTTGGCCGGCCACGCCTAAGAGCAGCGGCTTTGGGGCTGCCGGTGCGTGCCCCCACGAGAGGCGAACAGGAAGCCCTCTCTCTCCCTCCAGGATTCGCCCCGCCGCAACGACCAAACGGGGAGACTGAAGTCCCTCACCACTGATCATCATATGAAAATGTTGCTGGCTGAAAAGAGGTTTTCAGGAGTGGTCCCGAGGTGTTCCGGCGTGGATCATGGTGCCGGGAGGGTCGGAGAGGTCGGTCAGCGCGCGAAAGACGGCGTCCTGCACTAACCCGCCGCACACGATCACTTCCAGACCTGCCACGACGCGCACCATGCGCAGCGACTGTTCGACCTTAGCGGCCATGCCTCCGGTTACATCGGTGGCATGGCTGGCGCCTAGCGTCGCGTGCACCGACTCTATGGAGAGGGGCGTGATCTCTCTCAGCATGACTGCGGCCGGGTTCCGGCGGGGATCGCTGGAGTACACCCCGTCTACTTCGCCCGCCAGCACAATCCGAACCGGAGGAAGCTGTGGGGCCATCTGTTCGAAGATTTCTTCCGTGCTGGCAATTGTGCCGCCGCGCACACAGTCGAGTGCCACGTCTCCGTGTATCAAAGGCAGAAGGCCCCGGTCCAGAGCCAGGCGAACCGTTTCCGCAGGCCCGCTGACGAGCCTGCCATCCTCGCAGCGTAGCGCCGCACTGGGTTGTACAGTCCAGGCGGGCAGCTCAGCCTGCAGCAGATGCGCGGCGACGATACGATTCAGACGCGCGGCCGCGTCTGCCGTGGCGGCAAAGCCATACCACCCGGCCTCGCTGTGAACGCCATTGCGCGTGCCGTGCCGCTGCGCGCTGACGTGGCCGAAGCTGCCGCTGCCGTGCCCAAGGACCAACTGAAGTCCTGGACGCGCCCTTCTGGCCCGCGCAATTTCCCCGGTCAGCCGTTCCAACACTTCCGGTCTGGGTGTTTCCGGTTGGTCTTTCTGGGTGATCAGCGAGCCGCCGAGCTTCAGGTAGATGAGGGGCACAGTCGCTACCGCTATTCGCCTAAAGGCCGGCGCCGCCCGTTCTGCCGTCAGGTGCGGGCAGCCGGCGATTGAGAACCTCGAACAGCGCCTGCTCCTGCTCCGGCAGGACGGTCCGCAGGTCGAAAAGCAGCCGGTCGTTCTGAATCCGGCAGATGACGGGCGGGTCTCCTTCGCGCAGTGCCGCGGCCGCGCTGTCAGGCCGCGGCATGTCGAGCGCCAGCAGAACCGTGGACAGGGTTTCGCCCGGCAAGCTGCCCCCGCCTACTGTGCTTTGCCCTGGGACCAACTCGCACTCATGATTTGCCGCCGCCAACCGGCGCTGGACCTGGCGTGCGCGCTGTTCAACGGCCTCCACCGTCTGCGCGATCATGCGCCACACGGGGATCTCAGCTGCAGCCCGCCCGCGCCGATAGGACTGCAGCGTCGCATCCAGCGCAGCCAGCGTCATCTTGTCCACGCGCAGGGCCCGCGCCAGTGGATGCGAACGCAGCCTTGCAATAGCCTCGGCCTTGCCCACGATCAGACCGGCCTGGGGACCTCCCAGCAGCTTGTCGCCGCTGAAGGTGATGACGTCCGCGCCGACCTGTACGCTGCTCTGCACCATCGGCTCCGGGGCCATCCCGAATTGGGTCGTATCCAGCAGTGTGCCGGAACCGAGGTCGTCTATGACCAGCGGGCGGTCGCCGGGTACGCCCCTCTGACCCCCGTTGTCAGCACCACGCTCGTCAGCCGCGTCCGCAGTCCCCGTATAGCCCCGCGCGCCGGCGGAACTTTGACCGCGGGCGATCTCGACCAGCTCCGTCAGCTCCGGCTTCTTCACAAAGCCCACCTGTTTGAAGTTGCTGGCATGGATCCGCATGAGGGCGGCCGTCCGGGGGCCCATGGCGCCCGCGAAATCTTGGGGATGCGTACGGTTTGTCGTGCCGACTTCCACAAGTGTCGCCCCGCTCTGGCGCAACACATCGGGTATGCGAAAACCGCCTCCGATCTCGACCAGTTCACCGCGGCTGACGATCACCTCCCGTCCAACGCAAAGCGCTGTCAGAACGAGGAAGACAGCCGCGGCGTTGTTGTTGACGACGAGCGCGTCTTCGGCGCCGGTCAACTCGCACAGCAGGCGGGCAGGGTGGGCGTGGCGGCTACCCCGCTGACCGGCCTCCAGATCATACTCTAGCGTACTGTACCCTCGCGCCAGGCGGACAACCGCCTCCTGGGCGGCGCTGCTGAGAGGCGTGCGGCCCAGGTTCGTGTGTATGAGTACGCCTGTTGCGTTGATGACGGGCCGCAGGGAGGAGGCGGAGGCCGCGAGCACGCTTTCCGCAATGCGCTCCTGCCACTCCCCTTCCGCCGGCGCTGGCTGTCCATTGTGGATGGCCATGCGCGCCGCGTCGAGTTCGGCGCGGGCCGCTTCGGTGACAGGTCCGTTCCCGTATTCCGCGGCGAGGGTGGCGATTTCCGGGACCGAAAGGAGCTTATCGACCGCCGGTAGTTTTCGATACTCCGCCACTTCCTGTCCCGGCTTTCTACCGCCGGAGGCGTTGGGAGTTCGGTCTACACCAGTTTCTTTCATGGCTCGATTTGCACGTCACAGAATCTCTGACAAAACAGAATCGCGACTGAATACTCGCGCCGCCAGACAAACCGGGAACTAGACTAAACCGCAGCCCGGCAAGAGGTCGACAGGCAGGTCTGCTAGGAAAGGATTGCCGCGGTCTCGATCGGATAGGTGCGGGTCGCTCTGCTTCCAGTCCACCGCTAGCTCCGGATCATTCCAGGCTACGCCGTGTTCGTCTGTGTTGTCGTAATAGTTGTCGACGTTATAGGTGAGAACGGCATCCGTCATGGCGAGAAATCCATGCGCGACGCCTACGGGGATGAAGACGCCCGTGTGATTGTTCTCTCCGATCTCCAGCGTCTCCGTCTGCCGAAAAGACGGGCTGCCCGGCCTCAGGTCGGCCAGTGCAACCTGAACAGTCCCATTCACGCAGAACCAGTAGTCCACCTGATGAAAATGGTAGTGCAACCCGCGCAGAACGCCCACTTTCGAATAGCTTACGTTCGATTGCACGCGCGCCCAGTTGCGCTGCGGAAACCACTCCTTCCGGAATGTCTCCAGAAAACTGCCTCGGTCATCGCCGAACGCACGCAGTACAGCGAATTGAACGCCGTCAATCAATTGTGAATCGGTAATCTCTGGCAATGCAATACCTCTGGCAGTTCCGACCCCGGGGAAGCGCGTCGGATTCTCTCATTGTCTGACTTTCTCTGGTACACAGCTCTCCCGGTGGGGCCTGGCTTCTATGTAGTAAGCAATCGCATCCGCTCGATAATCCTGTTGATCTCCGCAGCTTTGAGCTGGTACGAGGCGCGGTTGACGATCAGCACCGCCTGACTCTCCAGGATCGTCCTGATCTCTATCAGCCCGTTCATGCGCAGGGTGGTCCCGGTCTGGACTACGTCCACGATCAGGTCGGCGAGACCCAGAATCGGCCCAAGCTCCACCGAGCCGCCCAGAGCGATGATCTCCGCGTTCACGCCTCTTTCGGCAAAGAACTGGCGCGTGAGGCGCGGATACTCGGTCGCGATACGGGGCTGGCTCATGTAGCGCAGCGGCGTACCGTCCAACTGCGCAGATGAAGCTGGCTTGACGGCAAGATCTGCCGCATCGGGACTCTCTGCGCGAGGGGCCGCAGCCCCTTCCACCGGGCCGGCGACGCTCAAGCGGCAGTGACCGAAAGGAAGCAGCAACGGCTCGTAGACCGCACGGTCCGTCTCCCGGACCACGTCGAGGCCGCAGATGCCAAGGTCGGCCGCACCGTGTTCTACGTAGGTGGGGACGTCGCGCGGCTTGGCCATCACAAAGCCGATTGAGCCGTCGGCCGCTGGCAGAATCAGTTTGCGGCTTTCCGTGTCGGTGGGAATCGAGAGTCCGGCCCGCTCGAGGAAGGACAGACTATCCTGCGCCAGCCTCCCTTTTGGTAGCGCAAACAGCAGCGACTGTTTGTTGCGCCTGTCCGCCACGGAAGGCTGTGACCGCTCGTCAGTTCTCGCCTGGCCGCGAATGGGCGCCACTGTTGCTTGCGTCATTTGGACAGCTCTTCCCCAAACATTTCCGTCCCGACTGCCAGACAGCCTTCCTCCAATGGGCCGAGTAGCACATAATCGCCCCGCTCGTCGCGGCGGTGATGCTGAAATCCATCGTCCCAAACCAGGACGTCGCGTACGTCTGTCTCAGCTGCATAGGCAAAGGCAGCATCGACCGGCCAGCTGTTTACGTCCACCTGGATGTGCATCCCGGCCTGGCGCAGCCTCTGGACCCGGGCCAGTGCATCAGGGCTCCCCTGGGGCAGTGCCAGCGCAGGCTGGATCCGGTGTTGGCCGGCCCCCGCGTCTTGTCCGTCCTGCCGCTGACGTGCCACCAACAGCCGGTCCACCCCCAGAGCAACGCCCACTGCGGGCTGCGGGGGACCGAAACGGCCCACCAGGTCATCGTACCTGCCGCCGCTGGCGACGGCCGTGCCCAATCCCGGCGTCACCGCCTCGAACGAGACTCCGGTGTAGTACCCCAAATTGCGAATCTCGGTCAGGTCGATGACAAAGCTGTCATGAATGTCGTAACCAATGAGCGCGTCGACGATTCCGCGCAAGTTCTGCAGGCTTTCGTGCATCCCTCTGTTCTGAATGTGGCGTTCTGCCAGGGAAAGAATGGCGTCCACATTCTCTCCCACCAACTGCGGCAGCGTCTCGACCGCCTGGCGCTGCCCGGTCCGCAGTGGCGTGTCCCGCAGAAACTCTTCCAACAGCGGTTCGCTCTTCCGCTCCAACGCCCACTGCAACTGCTGCGTCTGCTGCGGATCAAGCATAAGCGCTTCCAGGAGACTGCGATAGTAGCGGATATGCCCCACAATCTGTCGAAACTGAGTCAGCCCGGCAACCTTCAGGGCAGTGGCCGTCAGGGCCAGAATCTCGGCGTCGGCAGCCGGGTCCGGTGCGCCGAACAGCTCGCCGCCGGCCTGCCAGAACTCGCGCTGCCGGCCGGCCTGCGGCTCCAGGTAGCGGAAGACGCTGCCCCCGTAACAGAATCGCTGCGGCATGGGCCAGTCGTGGAGCCGTGCGCCCACCAGGCGGGCTACCGGTGTCGTGAATTCGGGCCGCAGGGAGAGCGTGCTGCCGTCGCGGTCGAGAAACCGGTACATGCCGCTGCGCAGCCGGTCGTCATATTGGGCGCTCAGGGTCGAGTCGAACTCAAACATCGGCGGAATCACGTCGCCGTAACCCCAGCCGCGAAATGTCTCCATCAACTGGTCGAGGAGGCCCTGGCGCCTGCTGGCCTCATCCCAGAAGTAGTCGGCTACACCGAAAGGGACGTGCCCGTTCATCTGCCCTGCTCGCGCTTTCGTTGACGGTTGGCCTGAAGCGCATCGATCTGTTCCTTCGGCGTGTATGAGGCCGCTCTGGCCGACTCGGCGCTGGACGCGCTCTCTTCCTGCGGCGTAAGTCCGCCCAGTCCTCCCAGAACGGCAACCTGCGATATCGTTCTCTTCGTGGAATCGCCGAAACACTCAGGGCAAGTGGGATGCTCCTGCGCCGAGGCCGCCGTTTGCCAGAGCCGGTCGAACAGGTTGTTGCAATCCAGGCAGATATATTCATATATCGGCATAACGATCTCCATTCCAACTCGGCTGCCAGCGTCCTCCGGCACTCCCTCTGTTTCGACTGACCACAGTATGCCAAAGGAGGAACGATTGCTCAAAGGCAGGCGCCCACTGGAAAGCTCGAGCACGCGATTCCGATGCCCTATGCATGATCTCCCGCGGTAATGGTGCATCCCAAAATGCGGGCGAACTCTCGCATGCCTCTGGCAGCAACACAGCCATGTCCCGTCCGCGATCGACTCTCAGTCAGAGGTAGCCCCGTCTCTGACCACTAACCGCTGACAACTGACCACTGACTACTGCAGTTCCGGGCGGTCGGGCCTTCGGCCCTCCCTTGTGCGGGGGGTTCCCCCCCGCAAGCCCCCCTCTACACCAGCCAGCGCCGCCTTCGCGCCGCGCCGCCGGCGCCGTCCCTAAGCCGCCGGTCGCTCACCCTCCTCGTGCCGCACAACCTCCACTTCGTCTATGCCGCCGGTCGTTCACCCGCGTCATGCCGCGAAACCGGCCCCCTCCCACACGTACCGGTAGGGGCAGGCCTTGTGCCTGCCCTGTACCGCTCCTATCAGTCGGATCACGATATCGCCCACCGCCGTGCATGCCCCCCTGCCCCCTTTTGCCCCCAATCTGGGACGTACCCCGCGGCAACCGCATTTGGACAGACCCCGTCCCTGCCTGTATACTGTCCGCAACTGAATACTGAACGTCAGGGGTGCCCATGGTCCGGATGCCAGGGCTGAAAAGGCGAAGCCGGTTAGAGTCCGGCGCTGTCCCGCAACTGTAAGGGAGATTTTCCCGCCCACCCTTCAAGCACGAAGGGAGTCTCAAACGAGAAATGGGCAGGATGTTCCTAAGCCAGGTCGAACGCCTCTGTCGTGCTCTTGAAACATCTCGTGGATTGGGTGACGGAGTGAAGCCTCCGCATTTGGGGGCACACATGACCGGTAGCGTCCGATCTCGTCAGAGATCGGACGTTTCTGTTTTTCGGCTGTTTCGGGTGACGCGGCAGGGGCCTCAACCATATTCCATTCATGAGGAGAATCTGATGCGAATTCTGCCCGCCCACCTTCTTGTGCTCGCAATCCTGGTTCTGAGCGCCTGCGCTGCACAGCCAGCCACGGTTGCCTCGCCACCGGACAGTACCGCAGCAGGCACGGCCGGTACCACTGCGCCCCCAACAGAGAATCTGCAGGACGGCTGTGTCGAATCGTACGACCCGGCGATAGACTACTTTCCACAGAAGCTGACGGTTGCCTACGCCTCCGGCTTCGATGTCGAGTATCACAACAACTACAAGATCGTTACAGTAACTAATCCGTGGCAGGGGGCGCAGGAGAGTTTCCGTTATGTGCTTCTCCAGTGCGGGACGCCGGCCCCCCAGGACGTTGAAGGTGCTGTTATCGAAGTGCCTGTCAACAACATCATTGCTATGTCGACCACCTATCTTCCTACACTGGAAGACTTGGGGCTGATAGATAGGCTGATTGGGTTGGACAGCTACATGTGGACGACCAACCCCGCGGTGCGCGCACGCATCGAGAACGGCGAAATCGCCGAAATTGGCGGAGGCGCGGCAGTTAATGTAGAGTTGACGCTCGATCTGGACCCAGCGCTGGTCATGACCTATGGTACTGGCTTCTCCGACTATGACACCCATCCCGTGCTGCTGGAAGCGGGAATACCGGTCGCGCTCAACGGTGACTTTGTTGAACAGAGCCCGCTGGGCCGTTCTGAGTGGATGAAGTTCATAGCCATCTTCTTCAACCGCGAAGCCGACGCCGCAGCGCAGTTCGAAATCGTCGCGACCGAATATAACGCTGTAGCGGAACTGACGGCAACGCTTACCGAGCGGCCCTCGGTGTTGATCGGAAGCGTCTACAACGGCACCTGGTATGTCTCCGCCGGCGGAAGCTACATGGCCAAACTGCTGGCCGACGCCGGCGCCGCCTACCTCTGGTCGGGAGAAGGGGGCGTAGGTGCATTGCCTCTCGACTTTGAGTCGGTCTACGCTGTGGGGGCGGATGCCGAATTCTGGCTCAACCCGGACAACTCTTTCTGGTTCACCGTCGACGACGTGCTCGAAAGCGATCCCCGCTACGGCGACTTTGCGCCGCTCAAAAAAGGCCGGCTGTTCAACAACAATGCCAGGGTGAACGAAAATGGGGGCAACGCCTATTACGAAGAGGGCGCGGCCCATCCCGAAAAAGTGTTGAAGGACCTGGTAAAGATTCTGCACCCGCACCTGTTGCCCGAGCACGAGCTCAGGTATTACAAACAGGTTCAGTAACCGATATTTCGTCGAGACCGGAGTGTGACAGGCCCGGTGGGCGAGTTATTGGAGGCACGGGAGTTCCGTGAAAGCAGGTCTTACCGGCATAGCGGTCGCGTTCCAATTCCTGACCATCGTGCCGCCGCTCCTGCGACGCCCGTTGGCGCCAGACGAGTTGGGGAGATCGGTCACCTTCTTCCCCCTCGTCGGCCTCCTGATCGGTCTGCTGCTGCTCGGGCTGCATAGCGTTCTGTCAACCATCTTCCCGGACCTGCTGACGGCCGCGATTCTGCTCGGCATCTGGACCCTATGCAGCGGCGCCCTGCACTTCGACGGCCTTCTGGATACGGTGGACGGCCTCCTGGGCGGTCGTGATGCAGAAGATCGAATGCGTATCCTGCGCGATGTGCGTGTCGGTTCGTTTGCCGTCGCAGCCGGAGGCACAGTGCTTCTGCTGAAGTTCGCAGCGGTCGGAAGCATTGCGGCACCCGGCGCCCTCGTCGTCGCGCCGGTGGCGGGGCGATGGCTGACCAGCATGGCTGTCGTTCTTTTTTCGTATGCTCGCCCTGCCGGTCTGGGCCGGGACATGAAGGACAACGCTGGCTGGCCTCAGGCCGCTGGCGCGACGGCAATTGCCGTCGCGACGGTAGGATTCCTGGCGCCGTATGTGGGCATCGCCGCCACCGGCGCAACCGTGGTCCTGGCCTGCATCAGTGCCTGGATTCTAGTCAGGTTCACACTGTCGCGCATCCCAGGGCTGACCGGCGACATCTACGGCGCACTGTGTGAAGTCGGAGAGACAGTCTGCATCGTGACGCTTGCAGCAAACTGGTCCGTATAGGGTCCAAGGGCCTCGACAACGCGAGCCCCCAGAAGAACGGGTCGCTGCCTGAGAACTGACCTGACTTTCGGATAGTCGTTGACAAATTCCCGGCTCTGTTTACCCGCAGGCTGGACAAAGGACAGGTTTTCGTGGGCGAACTGATACTGATACTGGGCGGCGCACGCAGCGGCAAGAGCGCCGAAGCTGTCCGCATAGCTCGGCAGATCCAGGATGGGCAGGTGCTCTTTGTGGCAACTGCCGAGCCGGGCGACGATGAAATGCACTTTCGCATAGAGAAACACAGGGCGGAACGTCCCGCACACTGGCACACACTGGAGGCGCCCTGCAACGTCGGCAAGGCGATCGGTCGACAACTCCAGGGATATTCGACCGTTATCGTAGACTGCATCACCTTCCTCGTGTCGAACCTGCTGGTCGACAAGCCAGACCCCTATGCCGAAGAGGTCCGCGAACGCGTGGTTCAGGAAATAGAGGAGATAGTGACGGCGGCGAACAGTATGCCGTGTGCGAGCCGGATGATCGTCGTTTCCAACGAAGTGGGTACCGGCCTGGCGCCCCTCACTCCCCTGGGGAGAGCCTTTCGCGACCTGGTGGGTCAGGCCAATCAGACCTTGGCCGCAGCCTCCGACCGGGCGGTCCTGATGGTGGCTGGACTTCCACTGGTCCTAAGAGGTGAGGAATCCCAACGCCCCATCTCTACCTCCTCGGGGTCGGAGGTATACGCGACCGCGGTGAGAGATGAATAGAGAAAATGCTCCCTTTGCAGCATCCAATATTCGGGTCCACGCTTCGCTGACGAGGAGCTTTCCCGCAGGCCCCGGTCTGATGCTGGCCGGGCTTGCGCTGCTGGCTCTGGCGGCTTTCATGTTGAGCCTGGCGGTCGGCTCCGTGCGCATCCCTCTCGACGAGATCGTGGCAGTGTTACTGGGCGGAGATGCTTCCAAGCCGGCCTGGGCGACGATCGTTCTCAAATTCCGCCTGCCCAAAGCCCTGACCGCGATGCTGGCCGGCGCCGCGCTTTCGGTCAGCGGACTGCAGATGCAGACCCTGTTCCGCAATCCGCTCGCAGGGCCGTTCGTGTTGGGGATCTCCTCCGGCGCCAGTCTGGGTGTGGCCGTGGCCGTGCTGCTGGCGGGCGTGGCGGTCGGCCTGGGCGGAAGCACGACCCTTCTGGCCGGGATCAGTCTAGTCGGCGATACCAGCCTGGCCCTCTCAGCGATCATTGGCTCCGGTCTCGTGCTTCTGCTCGTCATGTCAGTGGCCCGAAGAGTGCAGAGCGGCATGACGCTGCTCATCCTGGGCCTGATGTTCGGGTATACGACCAGCGCCCTGGTGAGCGTGCTGATCTATTTCAGTGTCGTTGAGCGCATTCAAGCCTACATCTCCTGGACATTTGGCTCTTTCGGCGGCGTCACCTGGCGCCAGCTCCAGGTCATGGCGCCGGCGATTCTCCTGGGGCTGGCCGGCGGCCATCTGCTGATGAAACCGCTGAATGCGCTGCTTCTCGGCGAGACCTACGCCCAGTCTCTGGGACTGAATGTACGCCGCGTGCGCCTGGGCATTATCGGCTCGTCGGCAGTCCTGGCCGGCGTCGTCACCGCCTTCTGCGGGCCGATCGGCTTTCTGGGAATCGCTGTCCCCCATCTCTGCCGCAGCCTGCTACACACGTCGGACCACCGCCTGCTGCTGCCCGCGGTCTCCTTCATGGGCGCAACGCTGGCCCTGGGCGCGGATATCGTCGCCGGGTTGCCCGGCAGCCAGCTGACTTTGCCCCTCAATGCGGTGACCGCGCTGTTGGGCGCCCCGGTTGTCATCTGGGTGATCCTCCGCCAGCGCAATCTGCGGCAGGCCTTTGCCGGATGATGGGAGGGCAAGCATGAGCGAAGAGACTGTCCTGCGCACAAAAGATCTCTCCATCGGCTATCGCCGCGCCCGCAAAGCCCCCGCTGTCATCGCCAGCGATCTGAGTTTTTCCTTGCGCCCGGGGGAGTTGGTCTGCCTGCTGGGGCCGAACGGCGCCGGCAAGTCGACTCTCATGCGCACGCTGGCCCGTCTGCAACCCCCTTTATCCGGGCAAATCTGGCTGGATGATCGTCTCCTCGACGACCTGCGGCCCGGCCAGCTGGCCCGCCGGCTGAGCATCGTGCTGACCGACCGAGTGGACGTGGGCGCAATGTCCGGCTACGGTCTGGTAAGCCTTGGCCGCCATCCCTACACCGGCTGGACGGGAACGCTTGAGGAGCAGGACCAGCAGATCGTTCAGTGGGCCCTGCAGGCCGTCCGCGCCAAAGATCTGGCCGACCGGCTAACTGTCGAGATGAGCGATGGCGAACGCCAAAAAGTCCTGATAGCCCGCGCCTTGGCGCAGCAACCGAAAGTGATGCTTTTGGACGAACCGACTGCCTTCCTCGATCTGCCGCGACGGGTTGAGGTCATGGACCTCTTGCGGCAGCTCGCCAGCGAGAACCGTCAGGCGATTCTGCTCTCCACGCATGACCTGGACCTGGCGCTGCGCAACGCCGACCGGCTGTGGCTGCTGTCGGCCGACGGCAAACTCTTCGACGGTGCGCCCGAAGACCTGATTCTCAACGGCGCATTTGAGCGCGTCTTCTCCGCCGAAGGCGTGACGTTCGACCGCGAGCGCGGCTCCTTTCATACCCGACAGGAAGCATGCGGGCGGCTGCGATTGGAAGGAGACGGCGTTGCGGTCTTCTGGACTCGGCGCGCACTCGAGCGGATCGGCTACGCGGTGGAGAAGGAGGGAGAAAACGGAGATGCCGCTTCCTATGCCTCAGTCCTCCCTCCTCTGCAATCGGCAATTGGCACCGTCTCCGTTCGCATGCAGGACGACGGCCTAATCTATAACCTTGAAATGGAAGGGCGCGAGGATGCCTTTACGACGCTAAGCGCTCTGACCACATACCTGCGCCCCGGCGGCGCCAGAGGAGAAACAAATGCCCAGGTTGACGAAGATCTATACGCGCCGCGGTGACGACGGGACAACCGCACTGGGCGGCGGCCAGCGTGTGCCCAAGGACGCCCTGCGCGTCCAGTTGTACGGTACGGTTGACGAGTTGAATGCACTCATCGGCGTGGCGCTGGCCACTGGCCTGTGCGAGCGTCTGCAGAGGACGCTGCCGGAGATTCAGAATGAACTGTTCCACCTGGGGTCGGATCTGTGCTTTCTGGAGGAAGATAAGGTACGCTACACACCACCGCAGATCGAAGAGCGCCACGTGGACCGCTTGGAGGCGTTGATCGACGAGCTGACACCGGTCGTCGGACCCCTGGAGAACTTCATTCTGCCGGGCGGCTCGCCGGGGGCGTCCTGCCTGCATGTCGCGCGTACTGTGTGCCGGCGGGCGGAAAGGGAGGCCACTTCACTGGCCAGAGAAGAGGCAATCAATCCCCAGGCACTGCGCTACCTGAATCGACTGTCCGACGCGCTCTTTGTCATGTCCCGGCTCGAGAATCTTCGACAGGGGGTTGCAGAGCCGCTGTGGGATCCGGCGGCATGAGGAAGCAAGGCGTCCCCTAGGGCGCCGCAGTCTGCTAACGCTTCCACGACGGACGATCCCTTTCCTTTGCACTGCCCGGATGACTTGGGGAGATAGATGGAGGAGATTTCTGTGGACCTGCCGGAGATGGCGCCCTACACGCGTCACGTTTTCATCTGTTCAGGGCCGTTCTGCGATCCTGAAGGCATGGCAAACTGGCTCTACGCACAACTGGCCCGCAAGTTGGGCGATCTGGGGGAATACGACAATCCCCTGCGCGTCAAACGGGGGACCTCACCCTGTTTGGGCGTTTGCCACAGCGGGCCAGTCCTGGTCGTCTACCCTGAGGGCATCTGGTACTGCCAGGTCGATGAAGCGATGCTGGACAGAATCGTCGAGGAGCATCTCCGCAATGGCAACCCCGTGGAGGAGGCGGTCTACCATCGACTCGGAGACAACGTTTACTCAAGTGAGGTCAGGTAGGCGTAAACCGCTTTGAGTCCGTCCGGGCTGATCTTGGTTGAGCCGAACAGGTGATCGGGCCCAAGCTCGCCCCCGGTGCGAAGCAAATCCTCGAATTCGTCTTCGCTCAGCGTGAGACCCACGAGCGCAGATGCCTGATCGGTGCCTGCAGCCCCTTCACCGTGGCACTCAGCGCAGCGGTTGCCGTAGACAAACTCTCCCATGGCAAGGTCCGGCTCCTCCGCGGCCTCCTCCTCATCCGCCTGTTTATCTGCTTCGCTCGCCTCTTCCAGATCCGTGACCGGAGTCGGCTGGTCAAAACGAGCGGCCGGCATCGTCGGCACCGCCTCGCTGCCCGCAGGCGCCTCCCCGTCAGGGTCGGTTAACTCATCACCCGGTCCGCAACCTGCCAAAATAAGGAGCACTAGAAGGACGGCTACGGCCGGCACGAATCGGCTAGTGAATCTTGTCGTGTTCATTTTCCTCTGTACCATTTTGCCGGCTCTCTCCCTCCATCTTCCTGGCCTGGACTTCGGACTCCGAAACAAGCTGCCATGAGGGGCGGACCTGAAAGCGCCTCATGGGCGCCTCACTCGATCATCTTTGGGTCCAGTGCGTCCCGCAGGCCGTCGCCGACAAACGAGAATCCGAGCATGGCCAGCGCAACGGCAATGGTTGGAAATAGTGCCAGATGCCAGTAGACGCGCACGTATGCATTGCTGACGCCGACCATCTTTCCCCAGCTGGGGATTGGATCGTTGATGCCGATCCCCAGAAAGCTCAGTCCGGCCTCCCCGAAGATCGCCGCCGGAATACCGAAACTGATCGAGACCAGGATCGGTGTCAGTGCATTGGGAAGCAGATGGCGTAGGATGATCCGATTCTGACTCACTCCCGTACAGCGCGCGGCCTCGACATATTCCTTCTCCCGCAGCGAAAGAATCTGCCCCCGCGTCAGCCGTGCGATACCTATCCAACTGGTGATGCTGAGGGCGAAGATTACCTTCGTGATTCCCCCACCCCAGACCGATATGATCAGAATCGAAAACATCAGACCGGGGAAGGCGGTCATGGTGTCGATGAAACGGGAAATTATGAAATCGGTGCGGCCGCCCACATAGCCAGCCAGGCTGCCGAGCGGTACCCCAATCAGGAAAGCAACCGTCTGCACGGCGATGCCGACGGTCATCGACGTCCGTGCGCCGTAGATGAGACGGCTCAGGTAGTCGCGGCCCACTTCGTCGGTGCCAAGCGGGTGCCCCGGCAGCTCAAGGGGAAAACGCAGCACACGGTCAAAATATACCTTGTCGTAGGGAAAAGGAGCAACCAGGTCGGCGAATACCGCCAAAAAGAGAAAGAGCAGAACGATCGCCAGTCCGATTACGGCCAGGCGATTGCGCAGGAACCTTCTGGCTGCGTCTTGCCACAGAGTTCGGTGACGTTCCCCATCCCGCGGCGCCAGGTCTAAACCGGTCGCAACCCTGGCCGTCACTACGCTCCTCCCTCTGCACCCAACCGCACGCGCGGATCGATCCAGGTATAAACGATGTCAGTGAACAGATATGTGAGGCTCCACAAAAAGGCGATCAACAGGAAGAGGGCCATGATCATGGGATAATCGCGATTGAAGATACTGGTAACGAAGAATTTGCCCAGCCCGTTGATTCGGAACACCGCCTCGATAAAGATGCTGCCCGTCAGCAGATTGGGAATGATGACGCCGAGCGCTGTCACCATCGGGATCAGTGCGTTGCGCAGGATATGGCGGAGCATGATCGCTCTGTTGCCCAGCCCTTTTGCCCTGGCCGTGCGTGTAAAGTCCTGGCGCATCACATCCACCATGCTGGAGCGCGTGTAGCGGGCGATGATCGCCAGCGGGCCCAGCGCATAGGCGACGACCGGCATGATCCAGTCGGTACAGACGAAGCTGCTCCCTAACAGACAGCTGTCGGAAGCGTTCCATCCCCCCATTGGCAGCCATTTGAGACGCACGGCAAAGAAAAGTATCAACCACATCGCCACCACGAAGCTCGGCACCGTGATTCCCAACATGGCGATAAAGGTCGTAATGTTGTCGATCCAGGAGTTCTGGTGGTAGGCAGCGTAGACCCCCAGAGTGATCCCCACGCCGAATGCGAGCAATACGGTCATCACACCCACTTGCGCCGTCACCTTCCAGCTCTTGGCAATCAGAGCGGTCACGGTGGTGGTCGGCTGTTGGTACGGGATACCGAAATCGAAGTGCAGGACCGCATTCTTCATATAGTTCAGGTACTGAATGTGGATCGGTTTGTCGAGCCCGTACTTGCGTAGAATGTTCTCTTTGGCAGCCGGAGGCAGGGGGGCTTTGGTTTCGTCAAAGGGGCCGCCCGGCACCTGGTGCATTAGGAAGAAAGTGACAACGGATACGACAAATAGGACAAGAATCAGTGAGAGGATCCGTCCTATGATGTAACGTGCCATGGCGTTGTCTGAGTTCGGGATACGGTGGCGGGAGGCCACCCAGGTGACCTCCCGCTCCGCTCAATCGCAACTGGATTGTCGAGTACAGGTCTGCAGGACGCTACTCGGTTATGTAGATAAGCGAGATGTCCTGGTCATTGCCCCAGTGCCAGCCGGTAATGCCCTGAGAGTCGGCATCGCGGATTGTGCCTTGTACCCACGACTGCATCAGATCGCCAGCCCATCGATGGGCGATGAAGATCCCGCCAACGTCGTCCACCAGAACGCGTTCGGCGTCGCGGAACATCTGGTCGCGCAGCTCCGGATTGCCAACCATGCCGGCGGCCTCGGTGACCAGGCTGTCAAACTCATCGTTCTTCCACGAGTGCCGACCGCCCGACTTCCAGACGTTGCCCAGCAGATTGGCGGGGTCAAGGAAGTCCATTCCGTAGTCAACCGCGCCGAACGTGAGCTGCGTGGGCTTTGCATTCAGCGCATCCATGTAGACCTTGCGGTCCACGTTCGAGATTTCGAGGTTGATGTTCAGGCACTCGGTTATAGAAGCGGCAACGGCCTGATAGACGGCCGCCATTGCCGGCGCCTCGCCGCGCAGCATCATGACCAGGTCGGGGAATCCCTCACCGCCAGGATAGCCGGCCGCGCTCAGATGCTCATTGGCTTCGTCACAATCGTAGTTCTGGTACTCTCGCAGATTGCCCTCCGTGTCCGAGGAGGGGTAGCCGGGCATCAACATCGAGTAGGCTGGCATCGCCTTGATCTCGCCGTAGACGTTGGCCACGATGTTTTCGCGGTCGACCGCGTGGGCGAAGGCCTTGCGCACGTGAATGTCGCTGAACGGTTCGGTGAAGGTATCGAACAGCAGATAGTCTGTACGGAAGTCACCGAAATGGCGCAGGTAGTTGCTGGCCATCTCCTCATCGCGCAGGATCAGCTCGAAGTCGGCCGGTGTCAGCGCGCCGTAGGGCACCTTGTCGATGTCGCCGTTCTGGTAGGCGGCGAAGAAGGTGCTGGGGTCCATGAAGATGCATTCCATGCGCTTGATCAGCGGCGGGCGGAACCCCTTGTAGGTCGGGTTGGCTTCGACGACAATCTTGTTTCCAGGATCGAATTCAGCCAGAACGAAGGGGCCGGACGAAACCGAGGTTTCCAGGCTGCTGTTGTAGTAAGGGCCGTGCTCTTCCAGGGCCTTCTTCTGCAGCGTGAACGCGAACTTCATCACACCGGGAAGCGGCGGGAAGACATCCTCCGTCTCGACCTCGAGGGTCAGGTCATCCACGGCGCGTACGCCCAGCTCTTCGGGCGGCAGTTCGCCGGCGATGATCTTGCTCCAGTTCTTGATACCGCCGTCGGCCAGGAAGCTGTAGAACCAGGAGAAGTCCCAGCCGTGTTCCGGCGTGGCCGTGAGTCGGAAGGTGGCCTCGTAATCGTAGGCGGTCAGCGGCGTGCCGTCGCTCCAGACCTGGCCCGGCCGCAGGTGGAAGGACCAGACCTTGCCGTCTTCGGAGACGTCCCAGCTCTCAGCAGCGCCGGGGATCACGTTGAAGTCCTTGTCCAGTGAGACCAGCGTGTCCTGGAACAGGTCGGCCAGGCAGTAGCGGTTATAGACCGCCACCGGGAAGTCGAAAGTGGAAGCACTCTGGTTTATGTCCGCCGCTACCCTGTAGACCTGTTCGTCATAGGGCTTGGCATCCGCAGGCAATTCGATACCGTAAACCGTAACGTTGCCGGCGGTTTCTTCCATCGCTTCCTCGGAAGCCGATTCCTGGGCCGGCGGCGCAGCCGCCGGCACACAGGCCTGAAGGAGCAACCCCAGGAGAAGAAGCAGGGGCAGTCCGTAGGTGCCCCATCGTGTTTTGCGAACAGCTTGTGTTGTCATTGAACTCTCCTTTGACTATGGTGGATACACAAGAGAGGTGAGGGCGTGGGGGCCCTGTCACAGCGTTGAACCTGTGCGGCGTTGCCGGCATACACAACTTGGAATTGAAGCGGGGGACTCACGAGACAATCTCGCACGATAGTCTAAGGCACTGTGCCCATGATTACAAATCTTTGAGGGGGCGCGCGCAAGCTAATTCGCGAGTCGCACGAAAAACCGGGCCACCCCATCGGCCTCCTGAGTACAGCAGGACAATGGCCCGGTGTGACCCGGTCGTCGTGCACTATCTTTGCTCTACAGGCGACTTGCTTTCGGCTCCGGTTCGTATATGGAAATACAGGCCGCCACCAGCCTTCAAACATGCAGCCGTTACTCTGCCCAAGACCCCTGCGCCATCATGCCTCCATCTACATTTACGTATTCGCCGGTCATAAAGGAGGCGGCGTCGCTGCTGAGAAAGAGAACAACCGAAGCAATATCCTCCGGTTTGCCGATGCGCCCCATAGGATGCGTTCTTTCCGCGGCTGTTCGCAGGGCCTCCAGGTCGTGGTTTACACTTTCCATCGCCAGGCTGGTCTCGATTGTGCCGGGATTGACAGCCAAGACGCGGATATTCTGCTCCGCGTATTCCAGAGCCAGTTGCTGCGTGAGCGAGATCATGCCGCCCTTGCTGGCCGCGTAGGCCGGCACGCCTTTCATCGACTGGCGGCCCTGCACACTCGCAATGTTGACGATCACACCTCCACCCTGTTTCAACATGACCGGCACCGCGTACTTTGACATCAGGAACCCGCTCTTCAGGTTGACGTCCAGAATGCGGTCCCAGGTCTCCTCCGGAAACTCATGCGCGGGCAGGTAGCTGTCCACCGGTTGAATGCCGACG
Organism: Caldilineaceae bacterium; assembly: GCA_011523365.1. Taxonomy (GTDB): domain Bacteria; phylum Chloroflexota; class Anaerolineae; order Caldilineales; family Caldilineaceae; genus Bin5. Next base: position 40,686 of record WTGY01000133.1, on the reverse strand, counting down.
TTATTGACGAGAACATCAAGGCTGCCGGTCGCGGCTGCCTGGCCCACCAGCGCCTCACAAGTTGCCGCCCCGGAAACATCGGCATTGACAAAGGTAATCATTCCGGCTACCGAACTGCTTTCGGCCTCGATTTTGGCGCCGGCCTCCGTGTCGACGTCCGCGCAGAATACACTGGCCCCGGCTTGGGCAAATGCCCTCGTAACACCTTCGCCAATACCCTTCGCGCCGCCTGTCACAATTACGGTCTTGCCACTAAAATCGCTCATTCTGGTCCCTCCTGAGTGTAAGAATATCTCGCAGTTGAGAACTGTGCTCCAAGTTACCGGTCCCATGCCAGGAATTCGGCAATCTTTCGCGCTTCCTCTGCAGTGACTCCCGTTTTGGCCATCGAAGTTCCCGGTGCGAATCGAGTAGGATCCTCGACGTAGTCGGCCAGGCTTTCCTGCGTCCAGACGAGGTCCAGCGTAGCAAGGGCAGCCGAAGCGTTAAAACCTTCGGCTTCTCCCGCCCGCCTGCCGATCACACCTTCCAGGTGGGGCCCGACGCTGTGTTCGTCTGTCAAACTGTGACAGCCGGCGCAGTATGTGGTAAAGAGCGCGGCGCCTGAATCGCTGGCCTCTTCTTGCGGCAGCGCGGGGGAAACGCTTACTTCATCAGGCGCGGCACCCACACTTTCAGGGCCGAACGTATAGCTGCCCTCCCAGACCGGGCCTTTCCAGAAGACTTCACCATCCGGGCTTTCCTCGCGAATCACCTGGCCTGTGTAGATGTGCTTGTACGCATACTCGGGAAGGTCTCGGACCACAAAACAGCCCCCCTCAAACATGGCTCTGCCAATTCCTTCGTCGTACGAATAGAAATCGTATACGTTGAACCCGAAATCTCTTAGCTCTTCAGAGACGTCTTCAGCATCGACCGGAGTGATATGCAGGAAAAACCTGTTCCGAAACTCATGCGCGCTGCAAGGGATCCTGAGATACACCAGCAAGTTCTCGTGAATGTAAACCTGGAAATAGGAGCGCATTCTCGGAGTCCCGATATCCAGCTCACTGAGAGCCCGTATCTTCGGATCCTCGGTTTCCCCCACGGCGCTCAAAACGTCAACGCAGACTTCATCTGCATCGTAGGTGAAGATCGACTTGGAATCGTTGTCCATGTGGCAGTAAATCGGGGCGCGCCGCAGGTATATGATCTTGGCAGAATCCGTCAACAGCACGATTCTGCCATCATCCAGTTGCGTTATATCGCGAATCCGCTCGCCCAACACAATCCGTTCGAAACTCGTGACTCTGTCCTGCCGCAGGCGGATTCGAAAGAGGGAACCGCTTGCTAGAGATCCAGCCAGCAGATCGCCTCGCCACAAAGGCAACTGCGGACTGTCGCTGACAATCAGGTTGGAAATGGCGATCGATGGAATCCAGGAGAATATGGGCTCTTCAAAGCCTTCGTGCTGGCCTTGATTCTCGTTGTATGGCCAGGCCCTGTTCCCGTAGAGTATCCCATAGGTTGCGTACGGCCAGCCATAGTCAAGACCAGGCTTCACCAGGTTCAACTCGTCGCCGCCCTGCGGCCCATGTTCAGTCAACCACAAGTTGCCTTCATTGTCGCGTGCGAGGCCTTGCGGGTTGCGAAAGCCGGTGGCGACGATTCTTACTTCGCGGGTTGCCAATTCAATGCGGACCAGCTTGCCCAGATGAGAGTCTGGGTCAACCACCGGAGGTGTCGCTGGATCTCCCTCCTCCTGATATTCATGCCATTCATACCACGCGTGGTCACCTACAGCAACCAGAAGATGCTCCGGCCCGTCCATTAACATCTTCCCGCCGGCCTGGATGCCTCCGCCCGTTTTCGGTATTTCCCCTTCCCAGCTCTCGAAGAGTTCCTGGTCGACGCAAGGATTCGCAGTAAATTCTGTCTTCCAATCCCCGGAGACCACGATCTCCCCGTCCTCCGCATTCAGTTCCGTTGACGAGACCCGGAACTCCACACAATCTCCGGCAAGATAATGATGGGAAACAAACAGCGTAAACGCCTCAGGCGCCGTCTCTTTCAGCAAAATATCTGCGACGCGAAATCCAACCCAGGTGATGGGTCTGTCCGGTGGCGACGCGAACATCGGGACCTCTTGCGGAAGGTAGCTGATTTCGCCGTCAGCCCCGATCACTGCGATCCGCCCTCGCGGGGTCACCACCAATACCTTGTCGCCCAGGGGTTCAATGGCGCCTCCGCCATCCCCGAACTCCTCCAACCTGACGATCAGGAGTTGGAGCTCGTACAGGTGTGTTCTCTTGGTCGGAGGGTCCGGTACATAAACTTCGTTCTTTAAGACAAGACTAGGGGCTGCTTCGATAGATCGTGGATACAACGGATGCAGCGAAATGGTCGCAGATGCGATAAAAACCAGCAGAACAGAAGTAGCCTTCAGTCCCTTTCTCAATGTAAAATCCTTTCAGACACCTAGTTCGGGCACCCTGTCAATCTGGTCGGACCCACCAGGTTCACTGCGGGTACACGCAATTCTATACACTTCGGGGCCCAGGAATCACAGGAGGGAAACCGTCTCACTGGTTCTTGGCAACGTATCCTGGGATAAAATAGGCTTCCCCATCGGAAACTCGCCGAAGCCACGCTCCCCAGCGACCCCTGGGAGGAACACGCCGGGCCCCACTTCTAATGCACAGCAATCATAATCCTGTTCAATACCTCAAACAAATTCTCGCAGTATGCGTCCGCTCATCGCAGATCTTCGCACCGTCCAGGATTTGACTGCCTTCAACCGTACTGCTATAGTGTGTCAAGCTGACTGGCAAGAAGCGGGTGGGAGTCCGAGTTTCCCACCGACTGTTGGTAAGGGGGACCGGTGACCATGGATCGTATCAGAAATAGAATCGCAGTCTTTTGCACTGCGAGCTTCGTCCAAGGAGCAACGCACCGGTGAACCTTACTGTGGATGGTGGTTCGGCCTGAATTCCGACCCCCTCCCAAATCGGCAAAATGGTCACGGTGCTTGCGCCCGTGGCTTTTTTGATTGGTGCATTCCATATCAGAGTCATGGGCTTGGCCTGTGGCTCTTTTGTTTTGGGTGGGCAACTGCCCAAAAAGGTAACGCGCAGTTTCGGTTTGCGGTCCCCCGACGGACTGGGGCTGCCGTTACCGAACCCACAACCCCCGGCGCGCCTATCACTGGCGCACGACGTGAAGACAAGCAGGAGTTTATCCACATGGACCACAACGTAAGTGGAACCGGAAAAAGTAGTCCACCCAGGCAGCTCCGGGAGGTGGCAGCCTTGAAAGGGCCTCTGCACAGAGTCTGGTCGGCACTGGGCCTTAAGCCTGACAAAAACAATGCTGAGGAGATGGAAAACAATGGAGTACGGCTCGCATACGATCTGAAAGATACGCTGACACCCAATCGATTCGTCGGTCTGTGGCGCATGGCGACCGGCTTTCGCACCATCTACGTCTTTGCCGTCGTCGCCGCAGGCTTTGCCGCGCTCAGCCGCTCCGCAGTCTTCTACCTGCTGCGCTACTTCGTTGACGATGTGTTGACGGGGGCTGACCGCCAGACGCAGATACCGTGGGTGGCGGCCGGCATCCTCGCCCTGGCGCTGCTGCAAGGGTTTTTCTCATTTGGCATGGGCCGTCTGGCGGCAGAAACCGCCGAAGGAGTGGCTCGCCGGCTGCGTAACTATCTATACGACCACATCCAGAGGTTGACCTTCACCTACCACGATACAATGCAGACAGGTGAACTGATCCAGCGCGCCACATCCGATGTGGACACGTTGCGCCGTCTGTTCCAGGATCAACTGATAGGAATCGGTCGCACCGGACTGTTGTTCCTGGTAAATCTTATAGCGCTGACTATGCTGCACGGCTGGTTGGCACTGCTGTCGATCCCGCTGCTGCCTGTCGTCTCCGTAGCCTCATTCTTCTTCTTCAAGCGGATGACGACCGTTTTCGAGTCCTACCAGAGCCAGGACGCCGCCGTCTCCAACCGGCTGCAGGAAAGGTTGACCGGTGTGCGCGTTGTGAAAGCATTCGCCCGTCAGTCCTACGAGATCGACCGCTTTGAAGAGGAAAACTGGGAGAAGTACCGACGCGGCGTAATGATTGCCAAACTCCACACCTTTTTCTGGCCGGTCGTAGAAACCTTGACGGGGGCCCAGTTATTGTTCGGTATGTTTATGGCCTCCAGGTTGGCCCTGAATGGCGAAATCACTGTGGGCACTTATGTTGCCTTCACCGGCCTGCTCATTGCTACGATCTGGCCGGTGCAGGGCATTGGCCGGCTGGTCGCCCATGTCTCGACCGGGCTGGTCTCGTTGAACCGCGTGCAGGAAATCATCCGCCAGGAAAGAGAAGTGTTGGATGAGGGCAGCGCTGCAACAAGCAGTCGACTTCGCGGCGCTTTGCAGTTCCGAAATGTGCAGTTCGCCTATGAGTCGCCGGCTACCGAAGAAGAAGGCGAAGCAAAGAAAACCACTGAGGCAAAGCTGGACCCAGTAGAAGCTCGGCGCAGAGCCTTTGCAGAACGCGGCTATGTCCTGCGCGATATCAGCTTCGACGTCGAGCCCGGCCAGGTTGTCGGCCTGCTCGGCGCCACCGGATCGGGCAAGTCGTCTCTGGTTAACCTGCTGCCCCGCTTCTACGAATACAGCGGCGGCAGCATCACCCTGGATGGCGAAGAACTGCGGAGCTATTCGCGCGGCTTCCTGCGCGGGCAGATCGGCATCGTACAGCAGGAGCCCTTCCTGTTCTCAACCACGATCCGCAACAATATCTCCTACGGTCTGGGACGAAATGTCTCGGATGAAGAGTTGGAGGCCGCGGCCAGGGCCGCGGCCATTCATGACGTGATTCAGACCTTTCCAAAAGGGTACGACACGCTTGTTGGCGAACGGGGCGTGACCCTTTCCGGCGGGCAGAAGCAGCGCGTGACGATTGCCCGCACCTTGCTGAAGGACCCGGCAATCCTGCTCATGGACGACGCCACATCCAGTGTCGATACCGAAACTGACGCCGCCATCCGCGCCGCGCTGCAGCGGCTTATGCAAGGGCGAACCACTTTCATCATTGCGCACCGCGTACAGAGCGTCATGACGGCCGACCAGATTCTGGTGATGGAAGCAGGCCGGATTATACAGCGGGGCAGCCATGACGAACTGGTCGCCCAACCGGGAGTCTACCGCCAGATCTTCGAACTGCAGGTCCAGATCGAAGCTGACCTGGAACGGGAAATCGCGGCTGTTGTCGAAGCGGCAGAGGAAAAGCTCGACGAGCTTGAGGAGGCACAGCCTCTCACGCTCGGGAACGGCTCGCCCTCTGCTCCTGGAATCCCCCTTTCTGTTACAAAAGGTTGAACAATGTCAGAACACGAACACTTTGAAGAAGAAGAATTTGAAACGGAATTTAACGGCGAAACGGTATTGCGCATCTTTCGTCTGGGCTTGGTGCACTGGCCGCTGATGCTCGGCTATCTGCTGTCAGTGGTGGTAACCTCTGTGCTCGACGGGTACTTGACCCTTCTCACAAAGCGGATTGTCGACGAAGGCATTGTGGCTGGCGATGCGGAGCAGATTTGGCGGCTGGTCCTCCAATACGGTCTGGGACTCCTGCTCGTGGCCCTGGGTGTAATGGGCTTCATCTATTCGGCGGGACGGCTGGGTGAGCGCGTTCAGTACGATCTGCGCAAAACCATGTTCGCCCGGTTGCAGGACCTGTCGCTCTCTTACTACGACCGCACACCTGTCGGGTGGCTGATGAGTAGACTTACCGCCGACGCCAGCCGGGTTGGGGATCTGGTTTCCTGGGGCTTCATGGATCTGCTCTGGGGCGGCGTGGCTATCGCCGTCTCTCTGGTCTTCATGGCCATAATCAACGTACAGATGATGCTGATCGTTGCCGCCGTCATTCCAGTGCTGATAGTGGTGGCATTCCGCTTCAAGAAGAAGATTCTGGTGGAATACCGCGACGTGCGCAAGACGAATTCCCAGATCACCGGGGCCTACAATGAGAACATAACCGGTGTGCGCGTGGTCAAATCTCTTCGCCGCGAAGAGGGCAACCTCGAAGACTTCACCGATCTCACCCGGACCATGTACCGCGCCGGATTTCGGGCCGCGTGGCTGTCGGCTCTTTTCCTGCCCGTGGTGCAACTGATAAGCGCAGTCGCAATTTCCGGAGTTATCCTCTACAGCGGCCAGCAGTTCCAACTGGGGGGCATGACTATCGGCGGCATTCAGGCCTTCATCTTCTATATCACCCACATGCTGTTTCCAATCCAGGAGATGGCGCGCATCTATGCCGAAATGCAGCAGGCCATCGCCTCCGGAGAACGCATCTTCAGCCTCGTCGACGCCGTGCCCGAGGTCCAGGACCGCAGCGGCGCACAAGATCCCGATAGCTTGAGGGGCGACATCGTCTTTGACAACGTGGACTTCCAATACGAGGAGGAGAATCCGGTCCTGCGTGACTTCAGCCTGCATGTGAAGCAGGGGGAGACGATCGCGCTGGTCGGGCCGACGGGCGCCGGTAAATCCACCATCGTCAACCTGGTCTGCCGCTTCTACGAGCCGACAAAAGGCCGTATTCTGCTCAACGGTAAAGACTATACCGAACTGACCCTGCATGGCATTCACAGTCGCGTCGGTGTCGTCTTGCAGACCCCGTACCTCTTCTCCGGAACGATCTGGGACAATCTTCGCTACGGCCGGCTTGACGCAACCGACGATGAGGTCGTGAACGCTGCCAAGGTCGCCGGCGCGCATACCTTCATCGAGGAGTTGGAAGAAGGTTATGACAGCCAGGTCGGTGAAGGAGGCGTCCTCCTTTCGGTCGGCCAGACGCAGCTGTTGAGCCTGGCGCGTGCAATCCTCGCCGACCCCGATATCTTCGTCATGGACGAGGCCACCAGTTCGGTCGACACCTTGACCGAGGCACTGGTCCAGGATGCCATGGACGCCATCCTGGCCGACCGCACCAGCTTCGTCATCGCCCACCGCCTCTCGACCATCCGCAAGGCGGACCGGATCCTGGTGATCGAGGACGGCCGCATCGCCGAACAGGGCACCCACGCCCAGCTGATTCGCCAGCGGGGCCATTACTACGACCTCTATACAAAGCAGTTCCGCGACGAGCGCATCGGCGCCGCGCAGCCGCTCCTGCATGCAGGGAAGATGGTCGCGGCCTGAGACTTGGACAGTTTTCCGGAAGGCGCCGGCTCTCGTAAGAAAACTGGCGCCTTCCCGTCCAGCTGTGGGGCAACCCTTGGCAACACCACTGTGGGTGCATCCAAAAATGGGGACGAACTTCCCCACGCCTCAATTTGCTGCGGAGCCCCAACAATCTCGCGATCAACTTTGAGCCAGGGGAAGCGCAGAAACTGCCCCCTAACCACTAAAGACTAAGAACTGACTACTGAAAACTGCTCTTCTGGGCGGTCGGGCCTATTCGGCCCTCCCTTGTGCGGGGGCTCCGCCCCCGCAACGCCCCCTCTCCTACAACATGCCTCGTCGACCGGGTGTCTCGATTCGTAACAGGTGCCCAGCCGAAAGAGCTCCGTCGAACCACGTCCCGCCAGCTCTATGTATTACCCATAGGTGCCGGCCTTGTGCCTGCCCTCGCACGCCCAACTGACAGACGCCACCGTACGGCCAGGTCAGGCGCCGGCACTGCGTCTCGCCCAAAGACGTTAAACAATTCCAGCCACCGCAGGCGCCAATTCCCCGCCAGACTGTTCCCACCCCAAATCTGGGATGCACCCCCCTTACTATCCCGATTTGACGTACAGAATCGTCTCAAATATACTGTCTGCAGTCGCTCTGGAACAGAGCACACTGGAACCTGAAAAACCAAATCGCAATCGGGAGCTCGGAAGAACTGGGCTGAGAGATCTCCTACCGCGTCCGAATGGCGCTCCGTGGAGATGACCGACACACCTGATCCAGGTAATGCTGGCGTAGGAACCTTAGCGATGAGTTGAAAAACTGCATTTTGCGCCAAACGCCAACCGCCTGACAGGGCGGTTTTTTTGTTGGGAAAGGAGAAACTATGACCAACACGGTGATTGTCGATATTGAAGTGCTTCCTGGGACTGGCGGCGATGTCTACTCCGTTGTGGACGGCGCCATCGAGGTCATTCAGGCATCAGGCCTGAATTATGCAGTCGGCCCAATGGGGACAACGGTCGAGGGAGACCTTGACAGCTGTTTGGAGGTGGCCAAAGCAGCCCATCGCGCCTGTTTTGTAGGCGACGTCGAGCGTGTCGTTACGATCATTAAGATCGGCGAGTCTGTTGGCGGAACGACGATTGACGGGCTCGTCTCGAAGTTTCGAGACGATGACCAATGAGGACCACCCGGTTCCTCGTTCCCGCGATCGTGCTGATCTCGCTCGCGGCTTGCTGGGAGTTGGCAGTTTTTGCACTGGCCGTGCCAAAGTGGATCTTGCCCGCGCCCTCGGCGATCTGGCAGGCATTCTGGGACACGCGGGCCCTGATGGGCGCCCATGTGGGCCAGACCATGCTGGAAGTCGCCATCGGAATTGGTGTGGCCTTGCTGACGGGCGTTACCGTAGCTGCAGTTCTCGATTTCTCCCCCTGGCTGCGGCGGGCTGTCTATCCACTTCTCGTTATATCGCAAACGGTGCCCATTCTTGCGCTTGCCCCCCTGTTGATCATCTGGTTCGGCTTTGGCATTGCGCCGAAAGTTATTGTTGTGACGCTGTTCTGCTTCTTCCCTATCGCTATCAATACAAGCGACGGGCTGACCTCTACCGAACCCGAACTGATTGACCTTTTTCGCTCCATGGGGGCAACGTGGCCTCAGATCTGGATAAAGGTTCGGCTGCCAGCCGCTGCGCCATACTTCTACTCCGGACTGAAGATCGCCGCCACGTACAGCGTAGCTGGCGCGGTCGTCGGGGAGTGGGTTGGCGCCAAACAAGGGCTGGGAATATTCATGCTGCGCTCTTCGGCGGCATTCCAGACCGCTCAGGTCTTCTCGGCCATCGTCATTACTTCGCTCCTGAGCATTCTCCTGTTCCTGACGGTCTTTGCGATCGAGCGCGGGACGATGCCCTGGTACTTTGAGGAACGTAACGGCAGCAACTAGTGTTCAGCTGCAGGCGGCCAACTCTACCCTCGCCGCACACCATTGGCCCTTGCCAGTAATTCACAATGAGGAGACGAAGATGAGAAAACGAATGCGACGTTCATTCCTGCTGATTGCAGCGCTAACTGCGCTGATGATCGTTTCAGCCTGCGTTCCTGTGGCGCCCGCCGCAACGGGTGAGGGTACCTCCGCCGCACCGACCGACGTCACCCTTATGCTGGGGTGGACGCCAAACACCAACTACACGGGAATCTACGTAGCCCGCGACAAGGGCTGGTATGAGGAGGCCGGCCTAAACGTAGAAATCGTCCTTCCGGGCCAGTCGGATGTGCATCAGGTTGTAGGTACGGGTTCCGCCCACTTCGGGTTCAGTTACCAGGAGGGCACTACCTTTGCCCGCAATGAAGGTGTGCCGATTGTGTCGGTTGCGGCCATCATTCAACACAATACCTCGGGCTTCGCCTCGAGAAGCAGCGCGGGAAAGGGAATCACGACGCCCACCGCTATGGCCGGCAAGCGCTACGGCGCCTTTGGCTCTCCAATCGAGTTTCCCACAATCGATCTGTTGATGCAGTGTGAGGGCGGATCGGCAGAAGATATCGAGTTCATAGACATCGGTTGGGCAGATTTCCTGTCAGTCACGGAAGCGGATCAGGTCGACTTTGTCTGGATCTTCTACGGCTGGGGTGGCATCAACGCCGAACTCCAAGGCGTTGAACTGGACATTGTCATGCTCAAGGATTACCTGGATTGCATTCCTGACTACTATACCCCGATCCTCATAACCAACGAGGCCATGATCGAGAACGATCCTGAGACCGTTCGCGCCTTTATTGAGGCATCGGCCCGCGGCTATGAATTCGCAATTGAGAATCCAGAAAGTGCGGCAGACATATTGCTCGCGGCCAATCCGGATCTGAACGCCGATCTGGTCCGAACAAGCCAGGACTGGCTGTCCAAGGAGTACCAGGCTGACGCGTCCCAATGGGGCATTCAGACCGGCGATATCTGGCAAGGATATGCCGACTTTCTGATGGCAAACGGCATCATAGAGTCATTTGACGCCGAGGCCGCATATACGAATGAGTTCCTGCCAGAACGAGAATGACACTACTGGCAGTCGACGCCCTCTCCAAGACCTTCAGCGGCGGCTCCCGCAGAGGCACGCGCGGCGAAGTCGAAGCTGTCGTCAACCTGACCTTCAAGGTCGAAGAGGGCGAGTTCCTGACCATCATCGGCCCCAGCGGCTGTGGTAAGTCCACTTTACTGCGCCTGCTGGCCGGCCTCGAACAGCCGGACAGCGGCCAGATAGTCCTGCAAAGGCAGCCCCTGCCGGACCCGTCCGACCGGCAGGGGCGTTTTGGCTACATGCCCCAGCGCGATACCCTGCTGCCCTGGCGCACTGTGCTCGAAAACGTCATCCTCGGAGTGGAGCTGGCCGGAGGCAGCCGCGACGCCGCCCGCGAAGAAGCGCGTCAGCTGCTGCCCCTCTTCGGACTCGACGGCTTCGAAAACAACTGGCCCAGCACGCTCTCCGGCGGCATGAGGCAGCGCGCCGCGCTGCTGCGTACCTTCCTGGCCGGCTACGACATCCTGCTCCTCGATGAACCTTTCGGCGCCCTCGACGCCCTCACCCGCCGCATGCTGCAGCAGTGGCTGCTGAGCGTTCGAACGCGTTTCTCCAAGACGATTCTCTTCATCACACACGACGTCGACGAGGCGCTGCTTCTGGGGGATCGGATGCTCGTCTTCAGCCCCCGTCCCGGCCGTATCACCGCCGACCTGAAAATCAACTTGCCCCATCCGCGCGACGAGAATACAATCCTGGAGCCGGAGTTTCTTGCTCTGAAGCGGAACGCGCTGGCGCACCTGAAACTCTGAACGTGGAGTAACCAAACCGTGATCGACCAGCAATGTGCAGACTTACTGAAATCAAGAGGATACCTCGTAACCTCCTTCGCCGCCCTGGATGGATCCGAACTCCTGGAATCCTTTAGAACTTTCATCCACCAAGTGCGCGACTATCAGCTCCGCTTTCTGCAGAAGCGATACGGGTATGCCTACGACGGCTTTTCCTACTACGGCCAGACCGATAGTAGCCATCAGGCCGCAGACGACCTCATCAGCACCTTTGTCTTCTCCGAGTTCTACCCGGTGGACCGCTACCCCGAGGAGTTTCAGGGCTTTCTGAAGGGCGGCTGGCACAATGTCGTGGAGATTGTGCGCTCGCTGGAAACCGACCTGCTGACACAGCTTGACATACCTGGCCTGCTGGATTTCTACCGTCAGAACGCCGGCCACATGGTTTCCAACAACTACTATCCGCCGCAACAGCAGTTCACCACCACCGCAGCGGACAACACCCGGCTCTCCGCGCACCCCGATGCCTCTTTGTTCACCGTATTCCCTTTCGGTATCGACAAAGAGCTGGAGCTACAGGTGGTCGGCGAGTGCGGAGAATCTGTGTGGAAATCTGTTGACGCCGTGGACTCGATCCTGCTATACCCGGGCTATCTGATGGAAATGTGGTCCCAAGGCGCGCTCAAAGCGATGAATCACCGTGTCCGGCTGAGCGCCAATAGCGCGGCCGAACGATTCACCTTCTCCTTTTTCTCATTGCCGTTTCCACAGCGGGAGTTTGAAATGCCGGGACGGGGCTTGATGACCAGCGAAAGCTATTTCAGTGCCTACGGGGCTCTATTCTGATGCGATCAACCTGACACCGTAGCGCTCGGCCGCGGCGCAGATCTTTCCCCACGCCGTATCGTCAATCGCGATTCCTTCCCGCATCCGCTGTTGACGCGTGCGGATCTCCGGCTCGCCAGGCACCAGGATCTCGTCAAACCCTGCCGCCAGCTCCGAACCCTTGACGTGCTGCACAAGCCCCGCAACATCCGCATAAAATCCGTCGCCGGCCCTCAGCTGCTCAGGCTGAATTACGACCGCAAGGAATCCGTTGCCGATGCGGTTCACTCCCTCGCGACTGCACCCTGCACCTGACAGCGCGCCGGCCAGAATGTCGATGACAAAGGACAGCCCAAATCCCTTGTGCCCGCCAAAAGGCAGCAGTGCGCCTTCCGGCGGCCCGATATAGGCCGCAGGGTCCGTCGTCGGATTGCCGTCCGCGTCAACAATACAGCCGGCCGGCGCCGGTACCCCGCGATTGTGCATGTCCTTCAGCTTGCCGTCGGCGATGGCCGATGTCGCCATGTCCAGCACCAGCGGTTCTCCATCCTCGCGCGGGATCCCCACTGAGATTGGGTTGGCCGACAGCCGCCGCCCGCGGCCGCCCCACGGCGCGGCCAGCTTGCCGCCCCCATGGGTATTGACGAACATCACCGTCACCAGCCCCTGCTCCGCCGCCAGGTAGGGGTAATGCCCAACGCGCCCGATGTGCCCGCACTGGCTGACCGCGATGATGCCGACGCCGTTCTCCCGCGCCTTCTCCATCGCCACCTCGAACGCCTCCAGACCGATGACCTGGCCAAAACCCCAGCCGCCTTCCATCACGGCCACGACCGGCGTCTCATGTATGATCGAAACATGCTGACCGGGGACGACGTCGCCGGCTTCCATCCACTCAACGTATTCCGGGATCCGCAGCACGCCATGCGAGTCGTGACCGGCCAGGTTTGCCAGCACCAGGTGTTCCGAAACGATGCCTGCCTCGCCCTCTTCCACACCTGCGGCTGTGAAGATTTCCTCGGCGATGGCGATCAATCGATGAGGAGAAAACTTAGGCACGATTGGGGCTCCGTCTCGACTGAAATGCTTGCTCAATGACCCGGAGAGGATTTCGCATTAGGGCGCTTGTCCTGAGTTCAAGTCACTCGTTCTGACAGTGACAATGTCGTCAGTCAGCCGGACAAGGGTACGGTCACCTGGATCAGCGCTGAAGAGAAGCTCGAATCCTGACTGCTCAGCCTTCTCTCATACTGAAGCTTCCAGGAGTGGGCTTCCAGCTGTCAACTGCTGTGGTGTCGCAGCTCTTGTAATGGCACCAGTGAAGCCCGCGACGGCATAATCAGGTCACGAATAGTCTGATTGGCGTCTGCAGCAACTCTTTCACTCTCTTCAAAAAGAGCGCGCACTCAGCGCCGTCCGTCACCCGGTGATCGGCCGAAATCGTCATCTGCATGACCGTGCGCACGACCACCTGGCCCTCCTCAACGACCGCGGTCTCCCTGGCAGTTGCCACCGCCAGAATCGCGGCCTGCGGCGGGTTGATGATCGCGGCAAAGTGATCGGTGTCGTAGCCTCCCAAGTTGCTGATCGTAAAGGTGCTGCCCGACACATCCTCCGGCCTGGCCCTGCCCGCACGCGCCCTCTCGACCATGGCCCGATTCTCGCGGGCGATGTCCGCAATCGGACTGCGGTCGGTCTGCCGGGTGGTGACCGTCAGCACGCCCCCTTCCACCGCCACCGCCGCGCCGATATTGATGTCAGAGTGAACGTCGATGCGGTCGTCCACAAAGGACGCATTCAGGTTGGGGAAATCGCGCAGTGCCAGGGCAGCGGCCTTCACCACCAGATCGTTGACCGTAACCCCCGCTTCCGCTGGAAATGCTTCGTTGTACTGCTTCCTCAGCGCCAGTGCATCGTCCATCGTAACCGAACTGGTGATGTAAAAGTGAGGGATTGTCTGCTTGCTCTGGCTCATGCGCCGCGCTATCGTCCGCCGCAGCGGTGAAGCGGCAGTCGCGACGGATGGAGGCCGGTCGCCGTCCTCTGGCGGGCGCCGCACAACCTCCCCGATGGCGCCGGGACGTGCCTCGGCCAGATGACTCTCCACATCCCCCCGCAGAATCCGCCCCCCGGGACCGCTGCCGGCCACTCGGCGCAGGTCCAGATTGTGCTCGCGGGCCATGCGCAGGGCAATCGGCGTCGCCAGTAAGCCATTGCCCGCGGGTGCCACAGGCACGCGACGCACCGGTTCACTCTCCTGCGGCGCGGCCGGCAATGTTGTGGATGGCGTCTTCGCTGCGGGTGGCTCGGGCGGTGGTGGGGCGGGCTCTTTGGCAGGAGACGGAGCAGGCGCTGGCGAGGCGGGGAGTTCGTCGGCCTCACCAATCCGGGCAATCGGCGCCCCCTCTGCGACGCTTTCTCCAGGCTGAATGAGGTGCTCAAGCAGCACGCCCGCAACCGGCGACTCCACCTCCAGCGTCACCTTGTCCGACTCGAACTCTGCGATAGGTTCGCCCGCCTTAACCGCGTCGCCCACGCCCTTCAGCCAGACCGAAAGCTCACCTTCATCGGCCTCAAAACCCAGGTCGGGCATGGGGATTGTCTCAGCCACGTATCCCTCCCATAAACGGTAACGGCAAGCAGCCGCTGACCGTCTCTCATGCACAAATGTAGGCCTGATGGCACTTCGGTCTTACCCAAACTCAGTCCGGTTCAGTCCCACCAGCGCCGCCTCGAAGATCGCCTGGCTGTCAATTTCGAAGTGACGGTAGAGATCAGCCGGCGTACCCGACTGACCGAAATCGTCCACGCCCAGCGGTATCAGGTAGCTGCCGAACAGGCTCCCCAGCCACGCCAGATTGTGCGACGCCCCGTCCTGCACCGTGACTATCGGGGCCTGGCGCTCGTTCGGGGGAATCAACCATGAGAGCAGCCGGCTTGGCTCCCTGCCCGGCCTGCGTCCCCACTGCGCGGCCCGCCAGTTTTCGTAGAGGCGGCGGGGGCTGGATATGTTCAGCACGTTGACCGCTATTCCTTCCGCCTGTAACATCTCCGCCGCCTCCATCGCCTCCGTCAGCATGATTCCGCTTGAGGCAATATGGACCAGCGACCGAGGGTCTGCTTCCGGAGTGGCCGTCTTCCAGTCCAGCAGCCTGAACCCGCCTTCGAGCACCTGGCGGCGCAGTTCGGTCGCACCAAGCCGCTCCATCGCCGGCTCAAGCAGCGCCTGATCCGTCGGCTTTGTGGAAAGGCGCAGATAGGTCGCTCTACCGTCCACGTCGCGGCAGCACTGACGCACCGCCTCCAGCATGATCCAGACTAGTTCCTGCGCAAAACAGGGCTCGTAGCTGTTCAGATTCGGCAGCTCCGCGCCCAGCGAAGGGGTCACCGTAGATTGGTGCGCGCCGCCCTCCGGCGCAAGGCTGACGCCCGAAGGCGTGCCCACAATGATAAAGCGGGAACCGGCGTAGAGGCCGTAGATGAACGAGTCCAATCCTCTCAGCACGAAGGGATCGTACACCGTGCCGATCGGGATCAACTGCTGGCCGTTCAGCTCCGCCGAGAGGCCCAGCATTGCCAGCATCATGAAGAGATTCATCTCCGAGATGCCCAGCTCGATATGCTGGCCGTCGGGCCCGTAGTGATAGCTCAGCCCCCGGTTCTCCTCCAGTTCGTAGATCTCCCTATCGGTCAGGGAAAAGACGCCCTGTTTGGCGATCCAGCCCGACAGGTTCGTAGACGTGGAGACATCCGGCGAAGTGGTGACCAGCCGCGGCGCCAGCTTCGGATCGCGGCTCATGCTCACCAGGATCTGGCCGAAAGACTGCTGCGTGCTGAGCATGCCATGCATACGCGCCGGCACACTTTCGGGAACGTCCTCAGCCGAAAGACCCGCGGGAAGCCCTGCCGCGCCGTTCACTTTCTGCGCAGCTGCCCCGACCTCCCCATTCGGGGCAGGGTACAGCTGTTGCGCGATCTCGTTGCAGAGTGCTCCCTCCTCCGAATCCGGGTCAAATGCGGCCCATTCATCGTCGCCGGGGATCGACAACTCCTCTGCCAAGGCCGACATCTCTTCAACGCTCAGCAATTTCGAATGGTTGTGCGGGTCGCCGGCAATCGGCAGCCGCCAGCCTTTTATCGTATAGGCGAATATCACCGTGGGCCGGTCTGCCGTGGCGTCGGCCTCTTCAAGCACGCCAATCATCTCGTAGAGGTCGTGGCCGCCCAGATTGCCAACCACGCTCGGCAGCTCCTCATTGCTGATCGGTGCCAGCAGCTCCTCCAGGCGCGGGTCCCTGTGCCCGTTCACCGTCACAAAACGCCGGCGCAACTCATCGCCCGGCAGCCGTACCAGCAACTGGTACTCCTCGTTGCTCATGTCGTCGATGCGTTTGCGGACTAGCTCGCCGTTTTCCTTGGCAAACAAGCCCTGCAGCTTGCGTCCGTACTTCGCCTCCAACACCTGCCAGCCCCAGCTGGCGAACATAGACTTCAGCGTCCCCGCGCGGATACCGGGGACCACCCGGTCCAGGCTCTGACGGTTCAGGTCTACGATCCAGATGGTGTTGGCCAGTTCGTCCATCCATTCATCAAAGACCGCTTCCCAGACATTGCCCTCGTCCAGCTCCGCGTCGCCGATGATGGCAATGAATCGATTGGAATTCACGTCGCCAAAGTGCATCTTGGCATAGTAGTGGGACAGCCCGGCAAAGGCCGGCGCCACCGCGCCCAGCCCCACCGAACCGGTGGAAAAATCGACCGGATCGGGGTCTTTGGTCCGGCTTGGATAGGCCTGCAGGCCGCCAAATGCGCGCAGCGTGGTCAGATATTCGCGAGGCAGTTGCCCGAGGAGATATTGAATGGCGTGAAAGACCGGCGATGCGTGCGGCTTGACCGACACCTTGTCCCCGTGCTTGAGCAGGTGAAAGTAGAGCGCGGTCATGATCGTCACCATGCTCGCCGACGAGGCCTGATGCCCCCCAACCTTGACGCCGTCCCGCTGCGGACGAACGCTGTTGGCCTCGTGCACGATCCGCATCGACAGCCACATGATGCGTTCCTGAATCCGGTTCAGCGTGTCCAGATACTCTGATGTCAGCTTCATTTGCGTATTCGGCCCATGCAAACCGGTCTCATCCTACCCTCAAAAAACGGTAACCCGGCTGCGTACATATGGTTACGTCCTGCCGCAAGTTTCAGCGCTCGATTCTTGGGATTATACCATATCCCGGTTGGTCGCGGCCGGAGTTTCGTAAATCCGCGTGCATCCCAAAATGGGGGTGAACTTTCCCAAACCTCGGGTAGCAACGGAGTGATTTCCAGTACACGATAAACTCTGACGCAGGGGAAGTGCCGCCTCTGACCACTGACCACTAGCCACTGACCACTGCAATTCTGGGCGGTCGGGCCTATTCGGCCCTCCCTTGTGCGGGGGCTCCGCCCCCGCAACGCCCCCCCTAATGCCTTGCCACCTTTGCGCCGCGTTTCGATCACGTGTCTGTGCCACCGGTCGTTCACCCACCTTGGCGCCGCCCCTAACGGTAGGGGCAGGCCTTGTGCCTGCCCTTTCTCCCTCCTGAATTGGACTGCACCCGCGCATCCTCTTTAACGGTCCTCGCATCTGTTCTGCGGCTCATATCCGATCGCACGGCGCCCGTGTTCCATGTCGTAGAGCGGCCAGTCGCCGCCGGATACCCCGAAAACCACCTCGTACTCAACGTCCGGGTGGATCACTGCCCTCTCGAAAACACGCACCAGGTCCGCATGGCTGAGGTGGTGCGGATGCTCCGCCTGCGGCCGGTCCGCACGCACGTTGCCGATGCGTACCGAAACGCACTCCAGCCCAAACTGGCTGGCATACATATAGCACAGGTTCTCCCCGAAAACCTTGCTGATCGAATAATAGCTCTCCGGCCGTGGCATCATGTCGATCGTACGCGTGATATCCTCCGGATAGGCAGCCAGCAGACCCGCGCGGCTCGCAAAGACCACCCGGCGCACATTGCTCTGCCGCGCCGCCTCGAACAGGTTGTAGGTCCCAATGATATTACTGTTCAGTATCTCTTCCCACGGCGCCGAACCTAACGGGTTGCCAGCCAGGTGAACAACCGCCTCCATCCCCTCCGTCGCTCTGGCCACCGCCTTGAAATTGGTCAACTCGCCCACGACAACGTCTTCAAGATCCGCAATCGGCACGCGGTCGAAAGCCCGCAACGTATAGCGATCACGCAAACCATTCACCAGGACAGTGCCGACCGCGCCGGCAGCGCCCGTTATCAGAACTCTCATCAATTTCTCCCTGGAACGCGGCGACAATCAGGTACGTCAGCCACGTTATGTCACCAATTGGATATGTAGTAGGTCGTCTCCGCCGGCAGGTGAATGGCATCGCCTTCACGGATCAACAATTCCTATCCTTCTGCGATCGGCGCGCCTTCCCTCCCCAGAATAATGTGATTCAGCTCAAGATTTTGTGCGTTCCTTTACTTTGGCCGCCTTCGCGGCTGACCCGCTCGCCGATTCACAACTGGGCGGTGGTTCAGACGCCCTACCAATAAGCCGACCGCAAGGATCCATCACGACCAGTCCTCGGCCGGCAGCAGTTCGGTCATCTGCCTGATGCGCGGTCGCGTCACGTCCACAAACGACCGGTGAAAGGAAAAGGCGCCGTGCTTCTGAAGCCCCTCGTAATGACGTGCCAGTGTCGGCTTCTCGGCATACTTCAGCGCAATGTAGCGCCGGTTCACCTGCTTGCCGAAGACGGCATGATACAAGTACTGATTGAAAAATACCGCATCCCCCGGTTCGACCTCCAGCGCGCTGCCGGGCAGTTCGGGCCCGGGCAAGCCAAAGGGCATCACCTCCGGCTGGGACTGAATGTGGTTGAGCCTTTCAAGCTGGTCATAGAACGGCTTCCGGTGCGAACCCGGCATCACGCGCAGCGCCCCCGCATCCTTCGCCGTTGGCGTCAGGTACAACATCATCTTGATACGCACGTAGTCTGGCTCCTCTTCCCCGGGCCGGTCGCAATGCCACGCGTGGCTCTGCGTCTCGTTGAAACTGCCCTTGTTGCCCTCGGAGCCGCCCCACACGAAACCTGCCCCCAGCAGCTGTTCTATCGTCAGGAATATGCGGTCGTCTTCCACGAGCCCGGAGAGATCACGGCTCGACTCAATGAAGGGCGCAACATGCTGGTACGCCCCCTGGTCAGGCCTCCCGCCCCGCTCTTCCTGCCACAAGGCATCGGCCGCAGCCCGAATTTCGTCGATCTCTGCCGCCGGGAAAAGCTCCGGCAGCAGCAGAAATCCGAACGTCTCAAAATGGGCAATCTGTTGGTCGCTGAGCATGGGTCGTCCCCTTTTTCAAACCCGCGCGAACTTCTGCAGCCGGTTGTCGAGAAAGGGCACCTCCGCCACATACAGGTCACCGTGCGAATCCAGCCACAGCCCATGCGGGCCATTTGCAAACTGGCCCGGCGCATCCCCCTGCTCGCCCCAGCGCGCCAGCAGGTTGCCGTTCAGGTCAAAAACGCTGATACGGTACCTGCCCTCAGCCATATAAACGTTGTCGTCGCCGTCGATGTACAGATCGTTAGGCCCGTCCAGGTCGGACCACTCGCCCTGGTACGTGCCTTCCGCATCGAAGATCTGCATGCGCCTGTTCGTGCGGTCTAGGACCAGCACACGCCCGCGGCTGTCCACCCGAATGCCATGCGGCAACGCGAACTGCCCCGGCCCCGTGCCTTCTTCGCCCCACGATTGCAGCAGCGTCCCGTCCGCAGAGAAGCGGTGCACGCGAAACTGGCCGTAGCCGTCGGATACGTAGATGTCGCCCCACGGCGCCTCCACCGCCCACGTCGGCCCGTTGAACGGCTGGCCCGGCGCGCCGACCGCGTCCGCCGTGCCCAGCGTCTGCAGCACTTGTCCGTCGGTGTCCAGCTTACGCACCGTGTGGTCGTCTACGTCAGCCACGTACATCTGGTCCTGCTCGTTGAACCACACACTGTGCGGATTCTTGAACAGATCCTCGCCCAAAGTAGAGAGAAAATTGCCCTCACGATCGTAGACCAGAATGGCCGGCGGATCGCGCCGGGCAATGTAGACATTGTCACTCGAGTCGGTCGCCACCGCTGGCGTCACCCCGCCGAAAACGCGGCCGCCTGCTCCCTGGCCCCACCCTTCCACGACCTCGAAACTGAAATCCCCATCACGCGCTGCCATCTCTCCTCCCCATATGCCCTTTTTGCGTACAGCCACTTGCCGGCGCGAGCATCGAATCCATATTCCAAATGGCGGCAGGCACCAGCGCCCGAATCAAAATTGGAATCTTGACCGCCGTGCCTGCCTTTACGCATTACGCAATACGCACTACGCCCTCGGGCTTTCCATCAGCACCGTGACGCCCATATCGATATACTTGTTGCGCTGGTCTGGCGAGTAGTTTCTGAAACTTATTTTCGCGTCCGCGCCCTCCAACTGCCTGAGCGCGTGGCGCACGCAGTCGTCGACGTCCTTGAACGGATGCTCCGGATGCGCTTCCAGGTCAAAAAGCAGATCGTTCGGACCCCACGTCAGGCAATCTACGCCCGGCTTGGCAAGTTTGCGTACATTGGTCACCGCCCGAACCGACTCCATCTGTAGGCACAGGATACCGGTGCGGTTCCACCAGTCCGCGTACGTCAAACGGTCGTCGCGCCCCTCGATACCATAGCGCGCCGCGCCGCCCCAACTCCTCCTGCCGACCTGGGGGTAGTAGAAAGCTTCGATCGCTTCATCCACCGTCGCCTCCTCCTCCACGATCGGAATCTCGATGCCGAGCGGCCCCAGATCCAGGATATTGCCGATCAGGTAGGCGTGCCGCGTGTGCTTGATGCGAAACTGCACAGGGACGCCCAGTTCCGCGGCCATCCCGCAGATCTCCACCACCCGCTCTTCGTTGTAGGGCGAGTGCTGGCTGTCCACCGACAGAAAGTCGTAACTGTCCTTGCTGAGAATCTCCTCCAGCTGACTCTTCGTGGCGTTAAAGGGGGCCGATACACCGATCACGAGCTCCCCGCTGCGTATGCGCTGCTTCAATGACGCGCCGTCCGACATAACCGCCTCCTGCGATCTGTGACAATGCAAATTAAAGTCTCAGCCCAACGGACGTTGAACACAATACGAAACCGGTACCAATCCCACGCGCAAACTCTGAGGTGGATTCTGTTTCAGTCCTGAACCTCTTCCGCAGTCGATGGCATCGGCACTAATGACAGTCTATCATCATCGCGCCATCAGCGCAGACTGGCGCGCGCCCTCTTCACCAGCGCGCGAGGCCCGCCCCCCTCTCAACATCGGGGGGCCGTTTTCGGGCCGCAAGCCGTAGGGGCAGAAACTTCCCGAGCCATATTCGGCTGTACCGCGAAATCAGTTGGGCAAGTAGAGGTCGGGCCTGCAGAGGGGCAGACCTTTCACGCGCGCCGGCCCGCTGAAGTAGAGCGCGCTGGATTCATTCAAGGAACGCCATCTGACTGCGCAGCGCAAACGATTCCGCGTCTATCGCCCGCGACACCGCCAGCACCCCGTCCAGATGATCGCACTCGTGCTGCAGCAGCTCCGACAGATCATCTTCCAGCAGCATCGTCTGCTCCTGCCATGCCCGGTCAAGAAACGTGATCCGGCACCGCTTGTGCCGCTTCACCTTCACCACCAGGTCCGGAAAACACATGCAGTCGTCCCACATCGTGAACATCTCTTCACTCTGCTGGTCGAGGACCGGATTGAAAAAGACCGTCGGCGAGGAAATATACATGTAGACAAGCCGCTTCATAACCCCGATCTGCGGCGCTGCGATCGCACGTCCGACACCGTATCTGTCCCGAAAATCAAACAAAGTGTCATGCAGGTCCTGGATCGCCGGCGCTAGGCATTCAACCTCATCCCGTCGCACCGGCTCGCACACCTCGTACAGCTTCGGATGTCCAAGTAGCAGTACCTCTCGCACAGCCATCTGACCGCTCCAACTTCTGTATGTGCTTTCCTGACTGCCAAGCCTATTGTAAGAACTGAACTGCAGAATAATGGGTTCTCATGGTGTTCAACAAACGTCAGCGGCACCGGACCGACAGCTCACGGTTCTGCACCGGAAAGTCGATCCTTTGATTGCCCAGCCGCTGTGACTCGTGAATCGCAATACACATTTCCAGCGCCGCGCGTCCGTCCTCACCGGTAGAGCAAGTCTCGCCGTCCGTCTCGATGGCCTGGATCAGGTCCTCGATGGCTCCTGTCGTCTGGCTTTCTGTCTCTTGCGGCGGGTCGATCTCCGCCTTTCTTAGGCGAGTGTAGGGGTCATGGGGATCATTTTCCCACAACTCCAGTCCCAGGCCATTGTACAGACAGCGAAGCACCCCGTCGGTGCCGACAATATCGATGTCCAGAGTCAATATCCGAGCTTCTCCAACACAACTGGTGCATCTTCTCCTCCGGACCGGTCCTGCACCCGGACCGGTCCACCTCGTTAGGTTCGCTGCGATTCTGCGTCATGGCTGCAGTGTAGTTCCGGCGAGCCTTGCATTAGCAGGCCGGCGCGTTTCTTGTCCAGACGGCGTCTCCCGAACGCCCTACAACCTTACTACACTTAATCCAAGTACTATCATGTAAATTATATATATTGTATAATTCCTGTCAACGCAGGAAAGAGGATCGGGGCATTCCAAATGCGGTGAAGGCACGCAGGAAAAACCGGCGTTTCGCCCGAAGCAAACTATGGCATCGCGCCTCAGGTCAATAGAGCCGACCACAAGCGTGCTCGGAATCCATCCCTTCTGCGGCTGAACGGAAAGACTGCTGTTCCGTCCAAATAGAGGCGTGCTGAATGCCAAAAGGAGCGAGGGAAAAAGGGCACAGCGTAAGGGCAACTGATTATGAGCCGGAACAGGAGCTTGCCGCTAAATTGGCGTCCTGAAGACCAAAATTCTGAGGTATAATGTCCGCAGAATCAGGAGCCAAGGAATGACTTCATATCAAAGACGGCCACTGAAGAAAGAAGGATAACCCGACCTGACCCGACCTGACCCGAGATGAGTCGTCCTAACACGCAAAAGTGCGTCAATGCTTCAGTTTTTTTCGTGAACACTCGTACAACAACACCCGTGCCTGAAGAAACCAGCAATCCCGCAAATCCCACAAAATCCAGCAAATCCTGACTCAGACAACCAGCTCAACGCCCAACCACGTCAACGCCCGCAAACACTCGCAAACTCTCGTAAACTCTCGTAAACTCTTATGAACGCTCGTACAACAACACCCGTGCCTGAAGAAACCAGCAATCCTGCAAATCCAACGAAAATCCAGCAAATCCTGACTCAGACAATCAGCGCGCCGCCCAAAGCCGCAAACTCTCGTGAACTCATGCAAACTCTCGTAAACGCTCGTAAACTCTCATACGACCGCACCCGTGCCTGGAGACATCCGCAATCCTGCAAATCCAACGAAAATCCAGCAAATCCTGATTCAGACAATCAGCGCGCCGCCCAAAGCCGCAAACGCTCGTGAACTCATGCAAACTCTCGTAAACGCTCGTAAACTCTCATACGACCCCACCCGTGCCTGGAGACACCCCCCATCCCGAAAATCCAACGAAAATCCAGCAAATCCTGACTCAGACAATCAGCGCGCCGCCCAAAGCCGCAAACTCTCGTGAACTCATGCAAACTCTCGTAAACGCTCGTAAACTCTCATACGACCGCACCCGTGCCTGGAGACATCCGCAATCCTGCAAATCCAACGAAAATCCAGCAAATCCTGATTCAGACAATCAGCGCGCCGCCCAAAGCCGCAAACGCTCGTGAACTCATGCAAACTCTCGTAAACGCTCGTAAACTCTCATACGACCCCACCCGTGCCTGGAGACACCCCCCATCCCGAAAATCCAACGAA
>WTGY01000133.1:0-16873 GCA_011523365.1 Caldilineaceae bacterium | reverse complement strand
GTGCCTGGAGACACCCCCCATCCCGAAAATCCAACGAAAATCCAGCAAATCCTGATTCAGACAATCCGCCCAATTCCCAAAAACACGTCAACGCTCCCTAATCTCTCGTAAACTCTCGTAAACTCTTATGAACGCTCGTACAACAACACCCGTGCCCACAGACACCAGCAATCCCGCAAATCCCACAAAATCCAGCAAATCCTGATTCAGACAACCAGCTCAACGCCCAAACACGTCAACGCTCCCTAAACTCTCGTAAACTCTCATGAACGCTCGTACAACAACACCCGTGCCCACAGACACCAGCAATCACAGTTCATCCCCTAAATCCCATAAAATCACAGTTCAGACAACCCACAGTCCCAACCCATGACCACAACCTGGACCACCCGCGGCTTCGAAAACTTTCGCCAAGGCCACTTCGGCAACGCAGGCCAGAACCTCTACGTCTCCCGCGCCGGCGTCCTCCAACGCATCCACCAGTACGACCTCAACGGCAACGGCCACCTCGACCTGGTCTTCTGCAACAGCCAGAACCACCACGAGCGCCCGCCCGCCTATCTGTACGATGACCCCTTGGGCGCCGCCACCCGCACCGACCTGCCAGCCGAAGGCGCCTGGACCGGCGCCGTCGCCGACCTCAATGGCGACGGCTACGACGATCTGATCCTGGGCATGCGCAATAACGGCATCCGGCCCGACCTCAACGCCACTGTCTACTACGGCGCGCCCGACGGCAAGAGCGAACGCCGCCAGCAGCAGCTGCCCGTACCTCAATGTGAATCGGTGGCAGCCGGCGACTTTGACGGCGACGGCCGTCCCGACCTTGCCTTCGCAAGCCAGGGCGCCCTCCGCATCTTTTTTCAATCTGATTTGGGTTTCGAGCCGCAGAGGTTCGTCGACCTGGATATCGCCGCCGACCAACTGGCCGCCGCAGACCTCGACGGTGACGGCTTCGACGACCTGGTCGTCCGTTCAGTTGAGGGCAAGGTAACTGTGTATTGGGGCGCCGCCGATGGCATCAACCCGGATCGCGCCACCGTCTTCTTCGAGCCTGACCCGGAGCGGCCCCGCCCGTCAAACGGCGGGGTCCAATACGCCGAGCACGTTGAGGAAGCAAAGCCGCTGGCCGGCATCGTCCAACTGAACGGCCTCCCACACCTCTTCCTGCCCAGGTCGCAAAGCGTCACCCTCTTGCCGGTCAACAAGGATCGGCGCTCAGGCCCTCCCTTGGAACTGTTTTGCACCCAGGCTTTGGCCGTGGCCGTTGGCGACGTAAACGGGGACGGAAGCGACGACCTGGTTTTTGCCTGCCGCGATCTCGACAATGAGAGAGAATGTTCCTGGATCTACTGGGGCGGCCCGGACGGGTTCGACGAGACCCGCCGCACGCCCCTCAACAGCCACCAAGCTTGCGATGTCGCCGTCGCCGACCTGTCCGGGAACGGCTGCGCCGACGTCATTCTCTGCCAGACCCATACCCCCGACTCCTACAGCGCCGACTCGCTCATCTACCGCGCCTCTCGCGCCGGCATCGACCCCGAGCCGGTCCGGCTTCCCTGCGAGGATGCCCGCCGCGTCCTGCTGGCGCGAGACGGCCCTGACGCACGGCCGCACGTCATCTTCGTCAACCACTTCGGCCGCAACCGCCTCGGTAACATCAATCCCTACATCTACTTCGGCGACGCCGAAGGTTTCTCTCCGGAGAAGAGGCAGGAGCTGCCCGGCTGGGGCGCCGTCGAGGCCCTCAGCTGCGATTTCAACGACGACGGCCGTGTCGACATCGTCCTCGCCAACGCGTCGGAAAACTCCGTCGACCGCGATCCGGGCTCCTATCTGCTGCTAAACGGGCCGGACGGCTTTGCCGCTGAACCAACCTGGATCCTGCCCACCAACCGGGCGCACGGCGCCTGCGTCGCCGACATCAATCGCAACGGACATCTCGACCTGATCTTCTGCGGCTTCGACAATCCCGACCTCCTCATATTCTACGGAAAAGCCCCCGACACCCCGAACGGCCTCTGCTTCGACACCGCCAACCCCCAACGCATCCGCCTGGAGCACCAAGGCAAGCTCTACAACGAGCCGCGCTGGATCTACCTCGCCGATCTCAACAACAACGGCTGGCTCGACCTGGTGGTCCCCCAGATCGCCTACGACCGCAGCTTCATTCTCTGGGGCGGACCCGAAGGCTTCAGCATGGACCGCTGTCAGCCTCTCTCCGTCATCCGCGGCGCCTGCGCCCGCGCCGCCGACCTCACCGGCAACGGCTACCTCGACCTCATCATCGGCGGCCACATCACCTCCCAGGACGGCCCGCACGACTCCTTTGCCTACATCTACTGGAACGGGCCCGGCGGCCTGCGCGAGGACCGCCGCACTCTCCTCCCCGCCAGCGCCGTCAACTCAATGGCCGTGGCCGACTTCAACAACGACGGCCTCCTCGACCTCTTCATCTGCTCCTACCACAACGGCCGCGAGCGCGACATCGACTCCTACCTCTACTGGAATCGCGCCGGGCGCGGCTTCTCCGCCAACGACCGCACGCGCCTCTTCACACACTCCGCGTCCGGCTGCCTCGCCGCCGACTTCAACGGCAACGGCTGGACCGACCTTGCCGTCGCCAACCACAAAGTCGAGGGCGACCACATCGGATATTCAGCTGTCTGGTGGAACGGCCCCGAGGGCTTCAGCGCCGAGCGCATTTCCCGGCTGCCCACATCCGGCCCCCACGGCATGACCGCCGTCAGCCCGCACAGCATCGCCGACCGCGGCCCCGAGGAATTCTATCTCTCGGCCCCCTACGAACTGCCAGACGGGGCCCGCGTGACCGAGATTGAGTGGGAAGCGGAGACGCCGCCGCGCACCTGGGTCAAGGCCCAACTGCGGTTCGGCAGCTCGGAAGAAGATTTGGGGGAAGCGGCCTGGCAGGGTCCCGACGGAGAAGCAACGTGGTTCGAAAGACCCCAGACCGTCGGCCAACTGAACCAACCAGGCCCGTGGGTACAGTACAGACTCGCCCTCGGCGCCCACAACGCATGCGGCACACCCCGCGTCACCAGGGTGGACGTACACTATGATGAGCCGGAACCATCATGAGGAACGACCGCCCTCGAATCCGGCCTACTGCGAGCGGGTAAAGCCGACCGCTGTTCAGCCGTTGCCGAACTGCACATGCTCCAGAATCGCGGGGTTGCGGATATCTTTCGGTTGCCGGTCGTTGAAGAAGTCGAGTATAGCATCCACGGCCATATGCTCAATGCGTCTGCGCCCTTCAATCGTCGTTGACGCCGAGTGCGGGGTCGCCACGATCTTGGGATGCGTGCGCAGCCGCGACGACACCGGCGGCGGTTCCGGGTCAAACACGTCCAGCCCTGCCCCGCGGATCTGTCCGCCGTCCAGCGCCTCCAGGAGTGCCTCCTGGTCGACCAGCGGGCCGCGCGCCAGATTGAGCAGGATAGCCTCATCCTTCATCTGCTTGAAGCGGTCTGCATTCATCAAGTGGCGCGTTTCCGGCGTGGAAGGCGCGTGCAGACTGAGAACGTCGGCGCTGCCGATAACCGTGTCCAGATCAGCGAGCTCTACGCCAATCTCCGCGGCCCGCTCCGCTGTGATGTAGGGATCGAACGCCAGTACACGCATGTCCAATCCCCGCCCGCAGATGTGGGCCACGCGCCCGCCGATCCGGCCCAGCCCGACCAGCCCGAGCGTCTTGCCCACCAATTCCGTACCCATCGGCACGGCCCGCGGCGCAAAGTCGCCGGCGGCCAGCTGCTCCATCCCCGGCTTGACCTGCTTGGCCACGGCCAGCATCAGGGCCACCGTATGTTCGGCGGTCGACTCCGTGGGCCCGTCCGGCGTATTGCAGAAGACGACCCGATGCCGCGTGGCCGCGTCCAGATCAACGTTATCGATGCCAATCCCGGTGCGCACCAGGATCCGCAGATTGGGCAACCGGTCGAAGACGTCGTCGTTGTAGCGAATGGCGGAAGCGGCCAATATCGCCTGGGCCGGCTCCGCGCTGCCAACGGGGTCATCCGGGTCGGCGGTCAGCCGCGTAACCGAATCGGGAAACTTGGTCAGAGCGTCCGAAAGCTGGGGAGCTTCGCTCCAGACGTGCGTCAAATCACAAAGGGTCATGGAAACTGCTCCGATCAGGAGTTAATTGGTCGCTATGTGAGAAGCTCAAGAGGATGCTGCCAATCCAATCCCTTGAAAAGACCGAAGTCTCGGTCTGTAGAGACCCAGGTGCAACCCGACTCAATCGCGAGAGCCGCTAAATAAGCGTCAGCAATGAGACTGCCTTTGGCGTTGGATTCCCGACATAAGCGACAGAAAATCTCCCAGTGTCGTGTCTCAGGCCGAATGATCTTGCAGTTATCCTGACTGCGAACTTCCTCGACAAAAGCCAGGGCGTCCACAAAAGAACTGGGCGGGTCGAAAACACGTGGATGCGTAACGATGCGAAGAAATCCGCTCAGAACCAGATCCGCAGTTCCGTAGACATGCGTTCCGTTTATCAGATCTTCCAGCCACTGCAGATAGGCGAAATGATTTGGGGACTCTTCCCTGTGGGCGTAGATCAACACGTTTACGTCAGGAAGAAACATCCAATTCTTCCATCTTATCTAGCAGGGAAGCAGAGTCGTCAAGATCGATTCCAGGACGTACACCCTTGCCTTTCACAGTTGTCAGAGACACCCGAGGGCGGTCGGTTTGCACAACACGATGTGCAAGCATTTCGCGCAGGGCCTCCTCGACGACAGCAGTGAATGTCTTGCCCGTCGTAGCTGCGTATACCTTCGCCTTCGTCAATAGGTCGTCGTCCAAATTGATTGATGTTTTCATGCGAAAGAGAATATTACATGCTCCGGGATAAGTCAATTTCTCCGGCGAAACTCAGTATGCATCGTGTACCGCATCACCAGCCGCTTCTGTCCCGCCGGCGTCACATCCACGAAGCCAGCGCGTCTATACGTTTCCGGCGTCCCCATGTACGTGTACGAAGGTGCATCCGGCGCCACCGGGTACCCTTCAACAGCAGGCGCACTCTGTTCGCGAGCATAGTCAACCGCCGCCTGCAACAGCCTGCCCGTCAACCCTTGCCGGCGGAAATGCCGGTCGACGAACAGACACACCACCGACCAGACCGGCGTGTCGTCAACGCGCGGCAGCACCCGGGAACGCTCCAACGCCGCGTAACTCGCCCGCGGTGCAATCGAACACCAGCCAACCGGTGTCGTACCGCTGTAGGCAAGGATCCCGACGGGCGTGCCTGTCCGAACCAGCTCTTCCAGAGCGGCAACACGGTCTTCTTTGGTTGAGCGGCGAAACGCCGAGCTGGTCAACCGCCACCGCATACAGGAGCAGTATCGAAACTTGCCGTGACAATTCGAGAACTCTTCCAGGTCTGGAAGCCGCTCGGCCGTCACAGGCAGGTACAAGAGGCGTGAGTTTGCTTGATAATCCATATGATCTCGGTTCGACTGATCAGCGCTGACCAGGTCTCAGAACGGACATCCCGTAGGGGCTCTGGGCATCGCAGGACTTCGATGCCCACTGTTTCCTGAATGATTCTATATCATCGGCACGATTACAGCCGATTATCCTGGGTCTGCAACTCTCGGGTGCGGCCTATCCAGCGTGATCCGCCTGGTCTAATCTCCAGCAGGCATGTTGGCAAGCTCCGTGCCACCCCCACTGTATACTCTGACACTGATGCGTCTAACTGCCCTGATGCCTGGGACTGGGCTTCCCAAACCTGTTTGACAGCACAAACTAAATGTAGTATACAAAGTCCGACCGCAGCGAATCCAACCAGGCGCAGAGAACTGCTCTTGCCTACGCGTCCCGATAGCAACCCGATGCGCTAATGCAGGGTGAACGCGACGGCAGTCTCTTCTGCAAGAACTGCATTCTTACCAGCAGCATCAGATGGGCGCAACCAGAGCAACGCCTCCTACGCCCGCTGCTCTCTAATCTGGTTTCAACCGCCCCGAAAGCCTTCGCCTGCAACCGAGCCGGACAGTTCCCCTGGTTCAGTATGGCGCGTATTGGCTGACTGCTGGGCGGATTACTCTTTCGTTTTGTGGATTCCTCAGGAGGAAACTCATGCAAAGAATTACTCGCACCTTCGTGCTGGCCGCAGTACTCATACTGGCCGTCATTCTTTCAGCATGCGCAGCGCCGGCGGCTCCGGCCGGAGGAGCGGCTGCCGACGGCGGTGAGGCAATGGAAGAGGAAGTAGTCGAGATTACCTGGCTGCAGTGGTGGGTCAATGAGTGGGGCCCGGACAACCACGCCCAGCTGATCGCCGACTTTGAAGCCCAAAATCCCAACATTAAGGTCACGGTGGTCGACGTACCCTGGCCCGAAATGGCCGGCAAGCTCCAGGCCGCAGCCGCTGGCGGCAGCGAAACCTATGACCTGTTCGGCACGGAGTCGACATGGATTGCCGGTCTGACCAAACAGGGGTTCATTGAAGATCTCGGTCCATGGCTTGAAAATGATCCTGAGTTCGCAGCCAAGCTGACCCCGACAACGCCCATGAACCTGCTGGGCGAGACCAGGGGACTCTGCCTATATCTCATTCCCTACCAGTTCGCCTACAACGTAGATGTCTTCGAGGAAAAGGGTCTTGAGCCGCCCACAAACTGGGACGAGTTTTTGGAAGTGCTGCAGGCACTGCGGGACGAGGATACCAACTCATACGGTATGAGTATGCCCTTGCAGGACGGCGGTTTCCTCCTGCTGCGCTACTTCAACTTCCGCCTCGCCCAGGAAGGTGGCCAGATGCTTGACGACAACGGCAACGTTGCCTTCAACTCCGCCGAAGGCGTGGCGGCAATGGATTGGTGGAAAGAGTTCTACGATATGGGCCTGGTCGTACCCGGTTCCTTCGGCGAGGATCAGGCGTTGATGCTGGAATTCGTGGCCAGCGGCCAGACTTCCGCCATCATTGACGGCCCGTTTATCTGGACGAAGGCGAAGCAGATCGATCCCGACATCCGCATGGCCTACGCCCCCGCGTGGACGCACAATACGGGCGGCTACTCCTGGGCTTGCAGCGGCATGGGCATCGCGGCCAACTCGCCCCACAAAGAAGAGGCTTGGGAATTCTTCAAGTATATCTATTCGGACGAAGTTTCCCTCAAGATGACGGAAACGGTCAGCCTGCTCTGGGCGACGAATGCAGCCGTCGATTCGCTGGCCGACTCAGATGACCCCATGCTGAGCCAGGTACCCGCATTCGCAAATCAGGATCCCGAGAACAATATCCTGTTTGCCCCCCTTCCTGAAGCCTCGAAGCTTATAGATGCTTTCCAACAGGCTTTCCAGCAGGTACTTGCCGGCGAAAAGGACTCCCAGACCGCATTGGATGAGGCCGCCGCCATCTGGCAGGCCGAACTGGACGCCGCCAAGTAACTATATCGGAACTGTGAGGCTATAGTAGGGATTCTCACAGGCTACGGTTTGGCCGCCGCGATCCCTGCTTACCTTGGGAATGATAGGGCCTTACAGGCACAAATAGCCCGTAAGGCCCTGGTTCACAACGCACCAACCCCCTGAGTTCAGCACAATTCTTGAGAGCTCAACTATGGGTGAAAAGGCCGCGCATCAACTGCCATCCCCTGAGAAGTCTGTCACTGTCTCAGAAGCCCAAACGGCTCGACATGGGCCTCCCTCGATGCGAAGAGCCATACCCCGCGGAATGTATGGCTTCTTCTTCGTCGGACCCGCTATCCTCTTTTTCCTCCTTGTCAGCATCTTTCCCCTGTTGCGCACTTTTCAGATGAGCCTGATCGATGTGGAGGCCGGCATACCCCTCTTTGTCGGTATACGACACTATGCCGAACTGGTGCAGGATCCGTGGTTCTGGAGTAGCCTGACCAATGCATTTGTCTTTACAGTTGCCTCGGTGATTCTGCACATCTTCATCGGCATGGTGCTGGCTATACTGTTGAATGAGACCTGGTTCAGCACGACATTGAGAAACATTATGCGCGGCCTGCTGATCCTGCCCTGGGTATTCTCCACGGCATCTGCGGGACTCATGTGGACTCTCCTCTATCATCCTTTTGGCCTGCTCAACTATCTCTGGGTTGGTCTGTTGGGTCAGGAAATGCCGATTGAGTTTCTTGCAAAGCCGGGTCTGGCAATGGCCTCGGTTGTCGCCGTCAATACCTGGAAAGCCTATCCCTTCTATATGATCATCATTCTTGGCGGACTGCAGGCGATTCCGCCCGAACTCTACGAGGCTGCCAAGGTTGACGGGGCCAACGCTGGCAGACGCTTCTGGCATGTCACTTTGCCCCAACTGCGTCCCATCCTGATCGCCATTTCCACCATCGACATCATTACGACTGTCGGCCACGTCGATCTGATCAGAATGCTGACCCGGGGTGGTCCCCTCCGCAGCACCGAGACCGTGGCCTACTACATCTATAAGACCGCCCTGCTGGACGGCAACCTTGGCTACGGCGCGGCGGTCAGCACCCTGATGCTGATAATGGTGGCTATCCTTATCATCGTCTATTTGAGGCTGGTGTCTCGAGGGAGCGAATCAGGTGAAACGAGCTTCTGATCTCAGATTCAGGTACGGGTATCTGATACATCAAGTCTTTGTCGTATCACTCACGACTCTCTCGGCAATAATAATCCTTACGCCGGTGGTCTGGATGATCAATGCCGCTATGCGGCCAATAAAGGAGGTTCTCACATATCCTCCCCGGCTCGATCCCAGCCAGCTCACCTTCGAATACATGGCATCCTTAATCGAAAATGAACTGTATCGTGGGTACTTCGTAAACAGTACCATCATCTCTCTGTCCACACTGGCGATCGTTCTCGTTCTTGGCCTCCTCGCAGCCTATGGCTTTTCGCGGTTCAAAATGGTGGGCGGGCGGTACATGCTGCTGGGTATCATGGCACTGCTCATGCTGCCTACCGTAACCCTGATCGTCCCCTATTTCCGGTTGGCCCACCTTGTCGGGCTCTACGACACACTCTTTGGACTCATCGTCGTAAACTCCGCCTTTATTCTGCCCATCTGTATCTGGCTCTTGAAGGGATACATGGATGCCATACCTGTTGACCTTGAAGAAGCGGCAATGATAGACGGCTGCACCCGCCTCCAGGCCATGCAGAAGATCCTGGTGCCCTTGGCCGTACCGGGAATCGTGGGCACGGGCACCTTCGTCTTCGTATTTGCCTGGAACGAATTCCTGCTTGCCGTTACACTCACAGACTCGCCCGGATCACAGCCTCTCACGATCGGCCTGGCCGCCTTCTTTGGCCAGTTCGTCAGAGACTGGAACTCCATCATGGCACTCTCTACGATCACCAGCATCCCGCTCATGATCATCTTTGTCCTGTTCCAGCGTTGGGTTGTGCAAGGCATGACGAGCGGCGCAGTCAAATAGCCCTCATTTCCTGTTGTCCGTTTCACATCAACAGCCGCTGCTCACTTCAGTTGAATCACCCTAAGCAAACCAAAGGTGAGGCGGTCGCGGTTGGTCGAGTAAATTCTGGGCAAGTCTGACAAGGCCTTCTCGGCCCCGACCATGCCCGACTAGCCTACGAACTGAATCGTTCCATCTGTTAAGTTCAAAGGGAGAGAAACGAAGTGCGCATAGCAATTGCTGGCATAAGCCATGAAGCCCTGAATACATCCCCCCTTCCCACCACACTTGAACACTTCCAGGTCTGGCGCGGTGATGAGATCCTCAAAGGCGAAGGCCAATTCGCCCCCTATGCCGCCGGCGCTGCGGCAACTGGCCTAGCAGGACCAAAATACGCTTCCATCTCTCAAATGATGAATGACCTGGAGGCGGAGCCTGTTCCCATCCTCTGTGCAAACGGACTAGCCCCGTCGGGAACCGTGGACCTGAACTCCTACCTCCAACTCAGAGACGAGATCATCGACGGCATCCAACAGGCCGGTCAACTCGACGGCATCTGTCTGGTCCTTCACGGCGCCCTCCTGGTCGAACACATCTGGAGCGGAGAGACCGACCTCGTTCGCTCAATCAGAGCCGCAGTCGGCAACGACATCCTCATCTCAGCCAGGTTCGACCTGCATGGCAATCTCACCGAAGAGTTCGCCAACAAGACCGACATCTGGACCGTCTACCGCACCGCCCCCCATCGCGACGCGCCGCAGACGCTCGAAAGGGCCATGACGCTGCTCGCGCACTGCATTCGCGGCGGCCACCGCCCGCGCCCGGTCTTCGTCCGCGTTCCGATGTTGCTTCCCGGCGAGAGGGCCACGACCGACGTTGAGCCAATGAAATCGCTGTTGGAACTGGCAATCGAAATCGGACGGCAGCCCGGCATCCTGACCGCCGAAATCCTGGTCGGCTTTGGCTGGGCCGACGCACCTCACTCCGCCAGCAGTGTCGTGGTTATCGCCGAGGACGAGCCCCACCTGCCCCACGCACGGCGGCAAGCCAAACGCCTGGCACAGGCCTTGTGGGACCAGCGCCACAACTTCACCTTCGATCAGGAGGTCGCCGCCTCCGCCGACGAAGCCATCGATCTGGCACTGGCAGCCGAAGAAAGCTGCGTCTTCATCGCCGATTCCGGGGACAACCCGACGGCAGGAACACCGGGCGATGTCCCCCACTTTCTGTCCCGCCTGTTGGCAAAAGATGTCCCCGACGCGATCGTGGCTGGCATTCCGGACAGCGCAGCCGCGCACGCCTGTTTTGAAGCAGGTGTAGGCGCTGAAGTTACGCTCAGCCTGTGCGGAAAACTGGATACCGGGCACGGTGCTCCTGTCGAGGTGACCGGCAAAGTGGAACATCTCTACCATGCCGATCCGGACGCGAAAGATGTTTCCATCGCCACTGTACAGGTGGGCGGCGTACGCGTTCTGGTCACCGACAGACGTACCTATTTCTCAACTCTGAACGACTTTCGCAAGGCCGGGGTCGAGCCCCTTGACCACAAGATCGTTGTGGTCAAGCTGGGTTACCTTATGCCGGAACTGCGCGACGCTGCCCCGCGCGAGATTTTGGCCCTGACCCCGGGATACTCTGACATGGACTTTACCCGCCTGCCCTACAGATATGTAACACGTCCCATCCTTCCTCTGGACGAAGACTTCGCCTGGTCTCCTGTCATCACGAACGTCGCTGGATATGGCGGCTGACAGCGCCTGCCTTCCACGGGGAAGACCTTTCACCCGCCCAAAAGAAGTGTAATTCGAACCGACAGTCGTTGCTCCGGTTCGGCGCAACCGAGGAGAGAAAATCATGGCCGGACCCGGTATGGAACTGGTCGGTGAAGAGGAGATAGAGGAGGTCCTGCAGGTGTTGCGTGCAGGTTATCTCTATCGCTATGGAGTAACTACTCCCGACGGCGTTGACCCCCGCTTCCAGGGCAAGGTCTACCAGCTGGAGCGGGAGATCGCTGCCATGTCCCAGGTACAGTACGCGGTGGCCGTCAACTCCGGCACGTCAGCCCTCTTGGCGGCAATGGCGGCGCTGGGCATCGGCCCCGGCGACGAGGTGATCGTTCCCGGCTTCACCTTCGTCGCCAGCATCTCGGCCATCGTCTACACCGGTGCCGTGCCAGTCCTCGCAGAGATCGATCGCACCTTCAACCTGGACCCGGCGGACGTGAAAGCGAAGATCAGCCCCCGCACGAAAGCCATCATGGTTGTCCACATGATGGGCAACCCGGCCCGCCTGCACGAACTCAGGCAGATAGCCGACGAACACGACCTGTTTCTGATCGAGGACTGCTGCCAGGCCTTCGGCGCCGCCTACCGCGGCCGCCCTATCGGCTCAGTCGGCCATGTCGGCGCCTTCAGTTTCAACATCTACAAGACCATCACGTCGGGCGACGGCGGCATGGTCATCACCGACGACGAAGACCTGTACAGGCGGGCCTTCGCCTTTCACGACCAGGGGCATTCCCCCTTGCGCACCGGCGTCGAAATCGGCAGACGCCCCTTCCTCGGCCTCGACTTTCGCTGTACCGAGCTGCAGGCCGCCGTGCTGCTCGCCCAGCTGCGCAAACTGCCCGCCTTGATCGACCGTCTGCAGACCAGTAAGCGGCACTTCAAGTCCGCGATTTCCGATCTGCCCGGCCTGGAATTCCGCGAAGTCCTCGATCCCGAGGAGGAGGTCGCCACCATACTTACGGTTATCCTCCCGGATGCAGATGTGGCCGCGAAGATCGCCGCAGAGCTGAAAAGCAAGGTCGTGGCCGAAGCCGGTTGGCACGTCTACAACAACATGGAACACCTGCTCGAACAACGCATGCCCACCCCGCTGTCCTGCTCGTTCGGTTGTCCCCACTACGCCCAAGCTGGCGGGGCAATACAGTACCGCGAGGGCATGTTGCCCCGCACCGACGACCTGTTGAACCGTTCGATCAACCTCAGCATCGGTGTTTCCGACCCAGGCCTCGGCTCAGGCTTTGGCGTCACCATCAACGACGACCTGTCTGTCGTAGCGGAGCGGGCCGAAACCTTCCGACGCGTTGCGTCCCGCTATCTCAACTGACAGCCGGTGCCTCCTCGTTCCTCAGCATCTTTTCGTTCACCTGGCGCGAAAGATACTGTTGACAGCAGCATCTTCACTGTCATATATTCATAGGCAAAGATTTCAGTGTATATCTGAATGACAGGTCACCAAGGGGAATCCAATGCACCCAACCATTGCAGAGATCGCCAAATCATTCGCCCGCGATGGATTTGTCATCGTTCCCAACCTGTTTCGACTCGAGGAAGTCAAGACCTTCAAAGACGAAATTCAGAAGATCCTGAAAGAGGTCAGGCAGGAGTCCGAAGGGGAAGATAGCCCCAGGAGATTTGTGGATGAAACCGGCGTCTACGTCGGGCTGGCAGCGCGCAGCGGCCTGTTCCGCCAATCCGTGCGCGACGACCGCCTGGTCGACATCCTTGAGGCTATCATTGGCCCTAATGTTGAATTCTTGAGCGACAAAGTCGTGTACAAGGACGAAGATACGCACGTCGCCAGCCCCTGGCATCAGGACTGGCCGTATTGGGAAGGCGCTCACAAGATCTCAGTTTGGGTCGCACTCGACGACGCTACGCCCGAAAACGGCTGTCTCAAGCTCTTGCCCGGCTCGCATCGCGGCAGTGTGATTCACGATGGCGACATGAGCGACGGCTCCGGTTTCGGCCACCGTATCCGGCCCGAGACGATTGACGAAAACTCCGCCGTCACCGCCCCGCTGGAGGCCGGCGGCGCCGTATTCTTCCACGACCTGACCATGCACGCCAGCCACCCGAACACAGAGCGTCGCGAACGCTGGACCTGGGTTCCCACCTATCGCGATGCCCAGGCCGACGACCCGCCATATTCGTTTGCCGTCGCTAACGTCGTCGTGCGCGGAACTGGTCGCGAGTAGGGGCAGCCACAGACCGACCGAAAATCGAATTAATGCGAGCGAAAACTCTCTGTGATTCCCCGAACACTGCCATAGATCGCAGGTATTTCCGGCCAAGGACCAGTACAAAAGGAGAGAACGATGGCTACTTCCGAAGGAAAGTTGACACGACGCACCTTCCTCAAGGCGACAGGTTTCGGTGCTGCGGCAGCAGCACTTTCTGCCTGTGTTGCCGCCGCGCCTACTGCCGGCGACGACGCCGCCCCCGCCGCTGAACAGATCGAACTCGACTACTGGTACATCTGGGGAGGTCGGGGCGGTGAAGGCCAGGTTGCCGGATGCGACCTGTTCACCGAACACAACCCCAACATCACCATGCATCCGCTGACCGCCGGCGGTGTCATCCTCGACAAAACGCTCGCCGCCTTTGCCGCAGGCGACCCGCCCGATCTTGTGGACCTGATCCTGTGCGCGCCTCTTGCCGGACGCGGGGCCCTGATTGCCGTAGACGACTACATCGAAAGCAGCACCGTTGTCGACCTCGAAAACTACCAGGCCGCCCACCTGGAAGCGGTCAACTGGGCTGGAGAACGCTGGGGGCTGCCAGCCAATGAGGGGCTGGGGTGGCTTGGCCTGGCCCGGAACCGCAACTTGGTGCAGGCGGCCGGCCTCGACGAGGACGCCCTTCCGGCAGACTTTGAAGAGCTCCACGCCTGGGCTGAAGCCCTCGAAGAAATTGATGATGACGGCAACGTTCAGACTCTTGGCATGGACATCAGAGGTATTCTCACCTACCCTGACTGCTGGAGCGTCGTCATGGGCAAGCGCTACTTCGACGGCGATACGTTCGAATACAACTTCGACAGCGAAGAATTCGCAGAGGCTCTGCAGATCGCGAAATCCTTCTACGACAGGGTAGGAGCCGAAAAAATTGCAGAGTTTAAAGCGGCGCAAGAAGGTCAACCGATTCCCAGCCCAGCAGCGGCAGGGAAGGTCGGCCTGTTTGCAGGCGGTTCATGGACGCCTGGCTCGCTGGCGCTCAACGCCGCCGAGGGTCTCGAGTTTGGGTTTTCTTTCATTCCAGACGGTGCGGGAGAGGGCAAGATGCCCTTCTTCGCCGGCACCCACACGGCCATGATTTTGAATGGCTCAGATAACGTGGACGCCGCCTGGCAGTTCCTGGAATTCACCTCCACCGACGAGTACAACCGGCGCGTCTACGACGTTTCCGGATTCATTATGGGGACAAAGAGCTTTATCGATTCTTTGGACATGAGTACGCTCTATCCTGGGCTTGACTTCTACACGAGTGGGCTCTCAGAGGGCACCCGCGTGTGGGGCATCGCCCCGGATCCGAACTGGTACCTGGCCTGGGCCGATTTCCTGTCCCTTGAGGAAGAGGTAGGCTTCGGCAAGACCGACCCGGGCGAAGGCCTGCAGATCCTCCAGGAAAAACTGACCACCGAACTTGCAAAGGTGTTGGACGCCTGACAGGGAAGAACCCAGTCAGCCTGAGAGGGGGTAGACGAGTGGCGCCGGGAACGAAGCGATTCCTGACGATGTTGGCCTTCATATCGCCTTGGATAATCGGGTTCCTGGCGTTCTTCGTCTATCCCCTGCTCCTGTCTCTCTATTACAGCTTCACCGAATACAATCTCCTGCAGCCGCCGAAGTGGGTCGGTTTGCAGAACTATTCCAACCTCACTGAAGACACCCACTACCAGAACGCGGTGGGGAACACCGTCTACTTTGTGGCCTTTTCCGTCCCCCTGGGCGTGCTTACCGCCTTCATCATCGCATTTCTGCTCAATCAGCAGCTGCGGTTACGCGTCTTGCTGCGCATGATCTTCTACATTCCCATCGTGGTTCCGATCAGCGCCACCGCGATACTGTGGATGTGGATCTTCAACTCCAACTGGGGCCTGCTCAACAACCTTCTGGCTCTGATCGGCATCCAGGGCCCTTCCTGGCTGGGCAGCCCATCCTGGTCCAAACCTTCCCTGATCATCATGCAACTCTGGCTGGTCGGAGGGTCTGTACTCATCTTTCTGGCGGCCCTGCAGGACGTGCCGCGTGCGCTCTATGACGCCGCCATGGTGGACGGCGCCAATGCCATTCGCCGCGTCTGGCACGTCACCATCCCCATGGTGACGCCCGCCATCCTCTTCAGTCTACTGACCGGTATGATCGCCGCTTTCCAGACCTTCGCCAACGCCTGGATCATGACCGACGGCGGACCGATACGCTCAACCGAATTCTACGTTCTCTATCTTTACGACAATGGCTTTCGCTTCTTCCGCATGGGCTACGCTTCGGCCATGGCCTGGATTCTATTCGGCGTCGTGGTTGTCGTTACCGTGATCCTGTTTCGGACCTCAGCGCGCTGGGTATACTATGGCGGTGAAGGATAGAAGAATCTAGAGTGAGAGATACCATCGCGGAGTCATAGTGACAAACTCAGAGGGGCAAATCGCCGGCCTGCCTGCACAGAACAGGACTCTTCACCTCAGCGGGCGCGCACTGGGCAAATCAATCTTCTATCTCGGAGGCCTGATCGCGGCCGCCGCCTTTGCGCTGCCCTTTTTCTGGATGGTCTCCACCTCCCTCAAAGTCCCGGGAGACGTATTTATCTCGCCGCCAAAATGGATCCCCTGGCCACTCCAGTGGCAGACCTATCCCGAAGCGTGGACCTTCATCCCATTTTTCAGCTATACGATTAATACGCTGCAGATCGCCATACCTTCCATCATTGGAATCCTTTTCTCCTGCACGCTGACCGCCTACGGCTTTGCTCGCATTCGCGCCTGGGGCCGGGACGTTCTGTTCTTCATCTGCCTCTCGACAATGATGATCCCATGGGCCGTTACCATGGTCCCTCTTTTCATCATCTTTAAGAACCTTGGCTGGACAGGCACCTACCTGCCGCTCATCGTGCCCAGCTTCCTCGGCAGCGCCTTCTACATATTCCTTCTCAGACAGTTTTTCCTGACGATCCCCATGGAACTGTCCGACGCGGCGCGGGTCGACGGCTGCTCCGAACTGGGCATATTCGCACGCATAATCCTTCCCCTCTCGAAACCGGTTCTGGCGACCGTGACACTGTTCGAATTCAACCGCGTCTGGAGCGACTACCTCGCCCCCCTCATTTTCCTCACCCGCC
The DNA here is from genome assembly GCA_011523365.1 of Caldilineaceae bacterium. Lineage (GTDB taxonomy): Bacteria > Chloroflexota > Anaerolineae > Caldilineales > Caldilineaceae > Bin5. The sequence goes on along the minus strand of WTGY01000133.1, from coordinate 351 downwards.
AGGAACATTTCACCATCGCTCTGGGCCTGACCTATTTCCTCGATCGTGACCGCCCCCTCTGGAACCTCGCCATGGCCGGCAACACGATGGCGATTCTGCCCGTAATCATCGTCTTCGTGCTCGCCCAGCGGGCCTTCATCGAAGGCATCACGCTCACCGGCATCAAGGGCTGATTCACCGGGTGCATCCCAATATTGGGGCGAACTTTCGTATACCTCCGGAGGCACCCAAGCCACGGTCAGTTCCCAATCCAGTTTCCGCCAGAATGAGCCCCGCCACTGACTACTAACTTCTGACTACTGACTACTAACTACTGCAGTTCCGGGCGGTCGGGCCTATTCGGCCCTCCCT
>WTGY01000135.1 GCA_011523365.1 Caldilineaceae bacterium | reverse complement strand
GCGGAGCCCCCGCACAAGGGAGGGCCGACTAGGCCCGACCGCCCGGAACTGCAGTAGTCAGTAGTCAGTGGCTAGAGGCTGATTGAGACGGGAGATACTGTTTAGAGACCACGACGATTCCAGTTGGGCACGGTGGTGCGGGGCGGGTGCGGAGGGAGTAGGAGCAAGGCGAAATGTGCGCGGTTATTTTTTGCTTACTGGTGGGAAGGGAAGTACAATTGTGCAGGCAGCCGGCGCCCCTGGGCCGCTGCCCCTTTCAAATGTCGAAAGATGACAATGCACGATGTTCTCCTTGCTTATGTCGGACGGCATCCACCTAGCGGATATTGAAGAATGACAGCCACTTGCTCCACGCTCACACATCTTGCCTGCGGTCGGTGTGGTGAGGCGTACGACTCGGAACAGCTGATCAATCTGTGCCCGGCGTGCGGGAAGCCGCTGCTGGCACGATATGATTTGGGGCGGGCGGCGAAGACACTGACGCGGGATTCTTTGCGGGGACGCGAACCGTCGTTGTGGCGGTATGAGGAGGTGCTTCCGGTGCGGACGCGGGCGGCTCAGCTCAAGCTGGGTGAGGGGTGGACGCCGCTGGTGTGCGCGCGGGGGCTGGGCAGTGAGATTGGATGCCCCGATACGCTGATCAAGGATGAGTCGCTGAATCCGACGGGCAGTTTTAAGGCGAGAGGGCTGGTGATGGCGGTGGGCAGGGCCTACGAGTTGGGCGCGGGGGAGCTGGCGATTCCGAGCGCGGGCAACGCTGCGGGCGCGATGAGCGCGTATGCCGCCAAGGCGGGGCTGCCGGCCCACGTGTATATGCCGGAGGATGTCCCGGCGGCGTTTCGGGTCGAGTGCAGCACTTTGGGGGCGGAGGTAACGCTGGTTGACGGCCTGATCACGGACTGCGGGGCGAAGGTGCGGGAAAAGGTCGACGAGTTCGGCTGGTTTGACGTAAGCACGCTTAAGGAGCCCTACCGGATCGAGGGAAAGAAGACGATGGGCTACGAGGTCGTCGAGCAGCTGGGCTGGCGCATGCCGGACGTAATCATTTACCCGACCGGAGGCGGTACGGGGTTGGTGGGCATGTGGAAGGCGTTTGACGAGATGGAGGAGATGGGCCTGATTGGGAGCGAAAGGCCGCGCATGGTCAGCGTGCAGAGCAGCGGTTGCGCGCCGATGGTGCGGGCATTTGAGCAGGGCGATGAGTTCGCGGAAGCATGGGAGGGCGCGGAGACGGTAGCGGACGGTCTGCGCGTTCCCGCCGCGGTGGGAGATTTCCTGATTCTGGAGGCGGTACGGGAGAGCGAGGGGATTGCCCTTGCGGTCAGCGACGAAGAGATGTTGAGCAGCGCCAAGCAGATGGGCCGGCATACAGGCGTTTTTCCGGCTCCGGAGGGGGCGGCGACGCTGGCCGGTCAGAAGCGGCTGTTGGAATCGGGCTGGCTTCAGGGAGACGAAACGGTGGTCCTGTTTAACACCGGCAGCGGGCTGAAATATGCCCATTTGTGGTCATAGACCTGGTTTGCGACGGACTTGAAGAAGAGACGATCCGGAAGAAGCCAAAGCACAAGGAAGATAATCGAGGTGCAAAGTTGGAACGCATAAAGAACTACAGGGCCGCGGTCGCCGGCCCGGAAGAGACCCACGAAAGTCTGAGCGACGGCATCAACAGTATCGCCGATCTGCTGGCGCCGACGCTGGGCCCGGTCGGCGGGCATGTGGTACATGAGCGGGACGGCACCCGCGGGCCGGAGCTGTTGGACGACGCTGCCACTGCAGTGCGCCGCATACTCAGCCTGGGCGACCCGAAGGTGGACGTCGGCGCGATGCTGATGCGTCACATTGTTTGGCGGATCGCGGGGAAGGTGGGGGACGGCGGCACGGCCACGGCCCTGCTGACGCGTGAGATCTACCGCCAGGCCTTGAAGATGATGACGGCCGGAATCGGATACCGGGAGCTGGAGATCGGTCTGCAGGCTGCAACCAGGGCCATATGCGAGGAGCTGTCCGAGCTGGCGACGCCGGTCGAGACAGAGGACGATCTTGCGGTGGTGGCGCTGACGGTTGTGAAGGACCGTGATCTGGCGGCGACGATCGGCGAACTGAGCTATCTGCTGGGGCCGGACGCGCGGGTCTCGGTCGAGAAGTTTGTGGCACCTTATCTGGCGCGTGAGTATCATGCCGGCGCCAACTACAAGGCCGAAATCGCCAGTATGCACCTCTACACAGACCCGATTCGCAAATGGGCCATTTACGGGGATTCTACCATCGCCCTGGTCGATGACACGCTTTCGGAGGCTGCGGAGGCGGTTGCGTTGATCGAGCTGGCGATGAAGATGGGGAAGAAATCTCTTGTCATTATTGCCTCCCATATCAAGGAGGAGGCGCTGCACGTGATGGTGCGCAACCAGACCGAGGAGAAGAAGAAGATTTCAATTCTCGGCATCCAGATGAAGGAGATAGGCGATCCGAGGCGGATGGCATTCCATGACCTGACGACGCTGACGGGAGCCAATATCCTGGGCCGCAACTATTACGCGTACGCGGCCAACGCCAAAGAGGAAGACCTGGGCGAGGCGATGCGGGTGCAGGTAGACCGCAAGATGATGCAGCTGCAGCCCTTTCAGAGCCGCATTGCAGAGATGCAGGAGACGGTTGATCAGCTGCGAGCGCGGCTGGAGGGCATGCGGGTGGATGATGATGAGCGCGACGACATCATCAACCGTCTGGCTGCTTTGACAGGGGGCATGGGTGTGCTGAAGGTGGGCACCAACCTCAAACATGAGCGCGATGTCGTATCGGCGCTTTCGGAGCGGGCGCTGACCGCCGCGTCGCTGGCACACAGGACCGGTGTCGTGCCGGGAGGCGGCGCGGCGTTCGTGCATGCGCGCAATGCGCTGGACAGACTGGAGATGGACGGCGACGAAAACGTTGGCGTCAAGGTGCTGCGCGATGCCCTGGACGCGCCATTCCTGCAGATTGTCTCGAACGCGGGCATTGAATCCCCTTCGGTGGCGGCGCTACGCCTGGAAGAGGCCGGGCCGGCTTACACGTATGATGTTGTCAAGCAGAAGCTTGTCAATGCCCAAGAAACGGGGTTGGTGGATGTTACGGGTGTGCAGACCGCGGTGCTGGAGACGGCGGTCAGCGGCGCACTGATGGCATTGGGAACCAACACGATCGTATTCCACAAGGAACCAACAGAAAGCATGGAACCGTAAACGATGTCGATTATTCTCTCCCTTTCAGAATATGAAGGCAGTATATGGGCTGCGGGCCCGTACGGCCTGTTTGACGTTGGCGAGGCGGAGTTGACCCCCACACCGCAGCCTCAGGAAAGGCTGACCGCGGCCTGTAGTCTGGGGGACCGGATCTTCACGGGCGGCGCGCCATTTGGCGTAGCCTATCTTCTGGATACAGCAGAGCAGTGGCAGGCGGCCTGGCAGGAGGGCGCGGAATCGGCTGTGCTGACTTTTGCTTCGGCGCCGGACTACGACGATTCGGGCGTGATCCTGGCCGGCAGCGAGGGTGACGGTGTGCTGCGCAGCCGCGATCGGGGCCTGCGCTGGATGCCGAGCAATTTCGGATTGCGAAATCTGACCGTATTGACGCTGGCGTGGGCGCCACCGATGGAGGAGGACGCGTGGCCGCGCTGGCAGGTGGTATTTGCGGGGACGGAGGAGGGCATCTACCGTTCGCCAAATGCGGGGCTGGGGTGGAAGCGCAGCGAATCGGCTGACGCGGCCTACCAGACGGTTGCGGTTGCACCGGACGTACATTGCAGCGGTGTGGTGCTGGCGGGAACGGAGGAAGGCGGACTCTGGCGTTCGACGGATGGGGGCCGTACTTTTGCCGGTGTGGAAGATGCGCCGGAGCAGGTGAACGCGCTGCTTGCCCTGTCAAACGGGGCAGGGGGCGGCGGTTCGGCCAACTGGCTGCTGAGCGACGACACGCAGCTGTGGAGCTCGCAAGACGGTTCGGCCTGGTCGCTGGTTGAGGGCAGCACACCTGCGCTTTGCATGCTGGAGGTGGACGGCAGCGTTTACGTCGGCGGCGAGAATGGTGTCACGGTGATCGATAGCGCCAGTTTGCAGGTTGAACGGCAGTTGCAGATTCCGCCAATGTAACGGATTTTTGGCGCAGTTTGCACGTCCCGCCGACCTGAAATGCCGCCCCATCCGAGGGGATCCGGCGTGTAAGGCGGCGGGATTTTTGCACCCGGGCGTTCTCTTTCACGTTGCTGCCGAGCAGTGGCAGCGGCACGCCAAGTTGATACGCGTCTGCATTCAGGTCGCGTAGGTGTGCGCGAGAAAGGCGCTCACTTTCTGAATCCTCTGAAGCAGTCCAATCAATCGCACTCTGCGGAGAACGCCATGCTTATCATTGACGCTCACCTCGATTTGGCTATGAACGCGTTGCAGGGTAACCGGGATCTGACGCGTTCAGTCTATACGATTCGCACGACTGAACAGAAGGTCAGCGGCAAGGGAAAGGGTTACGGCACGGTTGCCTTTCCGGAGATGCGCCAAGGTCGTGTCGCGCTCAGTTTCGCGACCGCGATCGCGCGTTCGACGGGACGACCGGCCCCGAATATCGACTACGATCATCCCACGCAGGCCAGCGCGATGGCGCAGGGGCATCTGGCGTACTACCGGGGGCTGGAGGAGTTGGGAATCGTGCGGATCATCAGCAACCGGGGCGAACTGGACGAGCACTGGGGTGAATGGACAGATTGGGAGGACGCGGGAGGCGACGAACCTCCGCTTGGCTTTGTGCTGTCGATGGAGGGTGCGGACCCGATTCTGACACCGGAGCACGTTGCTTTCTGGTACGATGCGGGGCTGCGGGCGATTGGGCCGTCTCACTACGGCCCCAACCGCTATGCGGGCGGCACGGGGACTGAACTCGGCCTGGGTGAGGAGGGACCGGCGCTACTGCGGGAGATGGAGCGCCTTGGCATCATTCTGGACCTGACGCACCTGTCGGATGAGTCGTTCTGGGAGGCGCTGGAGATATACAACGGCCCTGTGCTGGCCAGCCACAACAACTGCCGGGCGATCGTCCCGCACCAGCGACAGTTCAGCGACGAGCAGCTGCGGGCGATCATCGAGCGGGGCGGGGTGGTGGGCATGGCGATGGACGTGTGGATGATGTCGACGAAGTGGCGGGCGGGCCAGGAGTGGAACTACGATATCATGCTGGAAGATCTCGTGCCCCACGTCGATCATATCTGCGAGCTGGCGGGCAATGCGAGTAACATCGCCATTGGGACCGATCTTGACGGCGGCTTCGGGCGCGAGCAGTCGCCGGCAGACCTGGATACGATTGCCGATCTGCAGCGGATCCCGGAGCTGTTGCGGGGTAACGGTTACGCGGAGGATGATATTGCGGCGATCTGTCATGGGAACTGGCTGCGGCTCTTGCGGGAGGCGTTAAAGGACTAGAGGATGAAGGGTGGGAACTTGCCGGTCCTGATCGTGGCGGCGGCGTTACTCCTTGTGGCGTGCGGGCCGTCCGGGGGTGCAGGGAGCGGACGGGCGTCACAGAGCGAAGCCGCGACCGTGGAGGTCACAGCGACGCCGACAGAGGTCAGTCTTCCGCAGGTCGAGGGGCCGGTGGCTGGGGCGGACGTTTCCAACACGCAGTTGGTGGCCTTGGGTGAGATTGTCTATGAGCAGTACTGCGCCTCCTGTCACGGTGCGGAGCTTGAGGGGGAGGCAAACTGGAAGGTGCGGGACGAGAACGGATTTCTACCTGCGCCGCCGCACGACGAGACGGGTCACACCTGGCATCATCCTGATGAGCAGTTGTTTGAGATTACGAAGATTGGGACTGAGGCATATGTAGGCAGGGGATACCGGAGCAATATGATCGGGTTCGGCGATCAGCTAGACGATACTGAGATTTGGGCAGTGTTGGCTTACATCAAGAGTGAGTGGCCGGCGAGGATTCAGAGGGCGCAGCCCAAATAGGTTGGTCTGATTCTGTATCGCAGAAACGTTGGTGGGCTAATGTAACCAATGAATTACCAAAGAGCAGCAGTGGAATGCCTAGACTCAGGGGCGGGAACATGACTACCAGAACAGTTCAGGAACTTCAGGTCGCCGTCTCTCAACTCTCGGCGCACGAACTGGCTCGCTTCAGGGCATGGTTTGAGGAATTTGAGGCGAAGGTTTGGGATGACCAGTTTGAAGAGGATGTCAAGAGTGGGAAACTTGACCATCTCGCCGAACAAGCCATCGCCGATTTGCGAGCAGGGAATTGCAGAGAGCTGTAAGACATTTCGCAAACCCCAGTTTCTGGCATCGATATCGACGACTGCCAAGAGCCGTTCAGCAAGTGGCTGACATCAAAGTAGCACCACTCTGCATACCATTTCATCAGAGGCAACGGGAGACAGCAGAAATGCGCAAGGAAGTTTACACTGAGAAGGGCGCGCCGCCGGCGGGCATTTATTCGCAGGGCATCGTGGCTGACGGGCCGGTCGCGTATATTGCCGGTCAGGGGCCGCTGGACCCGGCCACGGGAGAACGGGTCGAGGGCGGGTTTCGGGAGCAGGCGACGCGTGTGTTCGACAATCTGACGATTCTGCTGGAGGCGGCGGGCACTTCGTGGGAGCACGTGACGAAGGTGGGCGTGTTTCTGGCCGACCTGAGCGACTTCGCCGAAATGAATGAAGTCTATGAGCAGTATGTCACGAAGCCATATCCGGCGCGCACGACGGTGGGCTGCCAACTGCCGAACATTTTGATTGAAGTCGATTGCATCGCGGTCGTGCCGGAGTAAAGGCGACGTGCCCTGGTTTTTTCCAGCAGCCAAGAGAACAAGGAGTGAACTATGACTTTTGACGAATTCAAGGCCAGCCTTTCGGACGACGCCCCGCCTGAAGGGGTGGGAGCGCCGCTGCGCGCGCTGTGGCTGGATGCTGCCAACGACTGGGACGGCGCTCACGACGCGCTGCAAGGGCAGCCGGACCTGAACGGATCGGCCTGGGTGCATGCTTATCTGCACCGGGTTGAGGGCGATCTGTCAAACGCCAACGGCTGGTATCGCCGCGCACAGAAGCCGCCCAGCAGCGCGACTCTGCCAGAGGAGTGGGAGGAGATAGCGCGGGCCCTGCTGGAGGACTGATCGTTTCGAACGAAACGACAGTTGTTCGACCGGCTAACGCAAGTTTGTCTTTTGCGGAAAGGACCTGCCCGCCGCTCATGGTTTCCCCTTCATTTGCGCCCTCTGCCGAGCGCGTCCCTGAATCCCGAATTCGGGCGCTTGCGGACGTAGCATTCGGCATGGAGGATGTGCTATTCCTGCAGTTCGGCGAGTCAACGCTGCCGACGCCACCATACGTGATCGACGCTGTAAACCGGGCAGCGCAGGAGGGTTGGACCTTTTACTCGCCCAATCAGGGGCTGCCGTCGCTGCGAGACGCGATCGCAAACCTGATTGCAAGGCTGCACGCGGTAGAGATCGACCCCTCGGAGATACAGGTCAATTCGGGGGGCGTGCAGGCGCTTAACCTGGCGATCAAGTGTGTGATCGATCCGGGTGATGAGGCGATTGTGCTGAGCCCGAACTGGCCGAACGGGTCGGCGATGATTGAGATGTGCGGCGGACGGGCGGTGGAAGTGCCGATGGCGCGTGCGGGGCAGCGCTTTACTCCGGACGTGGAGGCGATGGAGAGTGCACTGACAGCGCGTACGCGCCTGTTGCTGTACGCTTCGCCGTCGAATCCGCTGGGCTGGACGGCGACGATTGCGGAACAGCAAATGCTGCTGGATTTTGCGCGGCGGCACGGGCTGTGGCTGCTGACGGACGAGGTCTACGAGCGGATTTACTACGGCGGTCAGGGCACGGCAGGCGCCGGTCAGATTGCGCCCTCGATCCTGAAGCTGTGTACGCGTGAAGACGCCGTGATCGTCGTCAACTCGTTTTCGAAGACCTATTGCATGACGGGCTGGCGGCTGGGTTGGATGGTGAGCCGGGCGGATTTCGTGCAGAAGGCGGCGCAGCTGAACGAGTTTATCGTTTCGCACGCGCCGACGATGATTCAGCGAGGCGGTGAAGCGGCGATTGCGCAGGGTGAGGATGATATCGCGGCGATGGTAGAAGAGTTTCAGGAGCGGCGAGACTTCTGCGCCGGGATGCTGCGAGAGGTTCCCGGGGTCAATCTGCCGGAGCCGGAGGGGGCATTCTATCTCTTTCCGCAGCTAGAAGGCATCGACGACTCGTACCAATTTTCCCTTGATCTATTGCACAAGACGCACGTTGCCGTGGCGCCGGGGAGCGCGTTCGGCAACGGCGGAGAAGGGTCGATCCGGATCTGTTACGCGCCGGGCATGGATGTGTTGAAGCCGGCGATGGAGCGGATTTGCGAGTTTATAGCGTCCTACGGTGGCGTGAAGCAGTAGCCTTTTGTAAACAGAGCCCAGACCAACATCATTAAGGAAGGCAGAATGAATCCGCAAGCGATCCTGGAAGAGCTGAGGACGGTGGATACGCCGTCGATCACCAATGTTGTCGCCACGTACCCTGAAGACCCGCTCTGCCTGGGCCTTTACAACCCGTGGACGGAAAACTGGTATACGGATGAGACGATCCGCTGCATGTATCCTGAGCTGGGTGCGCTGGCGGGATACGCGGTGACGTGCGTCTACGGGCTGCCGGACCCGAACTTTTCGCGGGTCGGCTTCTCGGACGTGCTGGAGGCGCTGGACGCGTCGCCGAAGCCGACGATTCTGGTCCTGGAGCAGAAGTTTCCACGTGAGATTGCGGGGAAGGTGGGGCTGGCCGGCGGGAACATGACGGCGGCGATGCAGGCGGTGGGCTGTGTGGGCTGCATTTCGAACGGGCCGTCGAGAGATATCGACGAGATCCGGCCGATGGGCTTCCAGTATCTGCTGAGCGGCGTTACGCCGGGGCACGGGGCGATGGCGGTGCAGGCGGTGAATGTGCCGGTGCACGTGCGGGGGATGGACGTGGCGCCGGGCGAGATCGTGCACATGGATGAGAACGGCGCGTGCAAGTTCCCGGCTGACAGGATGGGGGATGTTCTGCGCAACGTCAAGCAGCTGCTGGCGCATGAAGAGGAACGGATTGGGCAGATGCAGAAGGCTTCGAGCGCGGCGGAGGTGCGGGCGATCCTCGCCGGTCATAGCTACGGGGATGACGAAGAGTAAAGAGCGAGGAGTGAAAGAATAGAAGAGAGGAGTGAGAGAATCTCTCACTCCTCTTTCTTTTGCACTGGGCGTACCCGATATCAGGGCAGGGAGTCTTCAGTTTCGGTGACGTCGATGCGGACGGCGACCCAGCCGTCGTTGTCGCTGAGGATGTCGTCATTGATGCGCAGGTAGAGGATGCCGTGTTGGGTTGCCTGCATGTTCAGGCGCTCGCCGACGACGAAGCGGCCGCCGGTTTCGCCGATGCGGCCGATGAGCGCGCCGCCGGAGCCGCTGGAAACGGGGTAGAAGCTGGGCGCGGGAAATCTTGGGTGACCGGCGGGCCCGTGGTACTCATCGGGCGTATAGAGCCACTCACCTTCCGCTTCGATTTGGATCCGGTCCCCTTGATCGATGCGCACACCGGTGCTCTGCCAGTCGCGGTAGGCGTAGATTTGTTTGGCGATCAGGTCGCCGTGGCGCTGGGAGACTGTGAGGGCGCGCGGGGCGGCTTGGACCAGCGTCACGAGGACAGCGACAGCACCCGCCAGAAGCAGTAGTTTTCGCATGCGTTACTCCTCTGCCGAGGGCCGCAGTTCGAGGACCGGCTCGGCGCCGGTTCCCAGGATCCACTTGCTGTTCTCCTTCAATTCAACGGCAATGAGATAGTCGATGTACTTTTCGGCGAGCGCGCCTTTGCCCTCCAGTTCGCTGAGGATGGCGCGGACGGCAAGCTGCTGGGCCTCGGTTGTGAGCTGGATCTGTTCGGCTTGGGCGGCGGCGGTGGTGGAGATGCGGTAGGCGTCGGCTTCGGCCTCCTTTTGGGCGGCGTAGAATTGGGCATCGGCTACGGTACGCTGCTGGGCGGCTTCGGCCTCGGCCTGTTCCTGGCGCTGCACGGCCACCATACGGTCCTTGATGGCGGACAGGACTTCGGCGGGCGGCGACGCGCTCTGGATCTGTACGGTCATGAATTCGACACCGTACTGATCTTCCTTCTCCTTCAGCTCCTGCATAATCTCAAGGTTCATCTCGGTGCGCTGGTTCATGACGCCGGTCATCGTCTTGGTGTTGATGACGTCGCGCAGTCTTCCCTGCACGAACTCGAAGACGATACGCTCCGGGTCGTCAACGGCGAGGGCGAAGCGCTCGGGATTGGTGACGCGGTAGGTGAACTGGAGGGAGACGTCCATGGTGACATTATCGGAGGTCATGGCGGGGATGCGCTCGACGTAGCCCAGTCGCTCGATGACCTTGACGATGATGACGGTGTCGACCAGAGGGACCTGGACGTGCCAGCCGGGAGTTTGAACGCCAAGGAAGCGTCCGCCGCGTAGGTGGAGGCCGCGCTCGAACTCATGGATTTTGTAGACGGCGGCGCGGCCGACGTAGAGCGCGACGAGAAGCATTGCCAGCGCGGCGAGGAGTACGATGGAGAGTTTGTAGAGGCGTTCCAGGTCCGAACCGACCGGTTGCCGGGTTTCGGGCACGGCAGTAACTACTGTTTCTTCGCTCATGTTTTCTTCTCCTTGGGGGGAATCGCGTCCTGGCATTTCAGATTGTTGCAGGACGGGTGGGTCGGTGGTCCTTTCTGGCGCCTCGGTCGATTGGGGCAAGGCCCGTGCGATCTCATTCTTAAACGTTGCCAAGTTTTTGTCGATTCCAAGAATACGGAGCAACCATTTGACGAGGGGCGGAAGCAGTAAGGGCCCGCTTAGAATCAGCCAGGCCAGTCCGACGAGCGGGATCAGAGTCAAGAACATGCTCAGGACTCCTCTCAGGTTCTCTGCGTAGCCGTAACCGAGGAGAAAGAGCATGTTGGTGATAATCACGCCGCCGAAGAGAAGCGCCGCCCGCGGCCAGCTCTTTTGGCTGTAGAGGCGTGTTGTAGAGGGAAGCCAGAACAGTGAAGCGAAGGCAGCCGCCCCCACAGTTGACAGGAGCACAAATCGCAAGTCACCGCCAATTGAATCTGTTTGAACGAGCAGCACGAGCGGGAGGATGAGTGCTGCGTGTGGAAATACCGTGTATGCGGCAAGCAGCCGTTTAGACTTTTGCCAACCAGCCCAGAGAACGGTCACGAAGTAGGGTGACAATGCGAAGAGAATGAGGAGGAAGCCCAGGACTGCAGCGAAGACTCCGCTTTCCCATTCCATCACTGAAAGGGCGAACTGGAGCAGAGTTGCGACTGCCGCGTACACTGCGAATCCCACCCAGGTGTGGAACCAATGTGGACGTCCAGTGCGCCATGCGATGAGCGCGCCGCTGACATATATGAAGCGCAGAGACCAGATTACGGTTGGCCGCCACAGATCAGGGGAGAGGGAGTCTGGTACGTTGATTCCCAGCCAAAAGGCGGCGGGCAGCAACAGGAAGGGCAGGGCGATGATCGCTGCGGAGCGAAGGGTGTGGGTACCGTTCATGGATCGATAAGGTGATCTGGTCCGAGATAAAGAAAAGTATACCACCGGAGAAGAAGCGCCTTTGGATTCGAATCAGACCGTTCAAGGACGGTCGCCTGACGCTCAGAATGGCTTACGGGGACGCACGGTGTCGAAATTTGTTGCCTTGCGGCTGGCTGAGAATACGATTACCATGGAGACCCCGCTGAAACCCTTGGACTATTCCATTTCGTTCTTGCATTACTGGAACGAAACATAGGCGGCGCTCGTCGGCATGGCATAGATTTCGTCTACACCGAGTACTCTTGCCACGAAAGTTCCAACATTTTCCTATCTGCTCAGGCCCGTTCCATCGAAGGTGTCCTATTCATTCTGTCACAGGTCGCGTCGATCCTGCGTCGCCTGAAGTGTCTCCGGATATTCGTTGAATGAGAGAAGGACATACATAAGAAACGTTTGCCTGCGCAAATGCCTACATTTCGCTGGGCTTAGGGGAGATACAATCGTGTCAGACAGCCAGCTTAGAATCGGCTTTGGTGAGACCGACATTACACCACCTGACGGGCTCTACATGTGCGGCAGTTTGGACCCGCGCGAGAATGAGGGAACGACAGACCCATTGCAGGCGCATGCATTTGTGGCTGATAGCGGCGAGGCACGGATTGCGATCGTGGGCGTCGACCTGATTGGTTTGCCCAAAGAGCGGGCGAACCGGATTATTGCCGAAGCCTCCCGCCGTACCGGAATCCCCGCGCAGGCCATCATGATTTCGTGCAGCCACACGCATAGCGGCCCCTATACGGCAGAAGGGGTCTATTCTTCTGAAGTGGTTGACGAGGCCTACCTCTCTGCCTTGCCGGACCGCATCGCGGCGAGCGTAGAGCAGGCGGCTGGACGGGTAGAGCCAGCTACGATGCACATTGGCAGGTCGTTGGTGCACCACGGCATCCATAACCGCCGCGTCATTTGTCCGGACGGCAAGGTGATGAACACGTGGATGCCGCAGGCGCTCAACGATTTGGAGTATATCCCGCAGGTGTATGGGACGGCAGGTCCGGTCGATCCCGAGATGTGGGTTGTCCGTTTTGACAGGCTGGACGGTTCGACGATTGGTGTCTTCTACAATTACTCGCTGCACACCAACTCCAAGGGGGGTACGACCTGGTCGGCGGACTACCCGTGTGTAGTGGCGGAGCAGATGAGAGAGGAGTACGGTCCAGAAGTGATCTCGGTTTATACGCCGGGCGCGTGCGCGGACATCAACGTGACGCTGGGGGGCGTGCGCTGGCGCGAGGGCGCGACTTACTTTGCGGAGCAGGCGGTGGACGCGGCGCAGCGGGCGATTGCGGTGGAAGGACCGATTGGGGTCAGCGCGATCCGCCGGGATATCACGGTTCCGCGGCGGGACCTGGCAGATTATTCGCCAGAGGCGATTGCACGACTCAACTGGGGCGGGGCGGGTGGACGGGCGGATGTCTTTGACAGGCAGGCTGAACTTGTCGCCGGCTTGCCGGAGGAGTGGGACGTGCCGGTCAACGCGGCGCGAATCGGGCCTCTTGCGATCGCGTCCAATCCGGGGGAGCTGTTTGTTGAGCACGGGCTCTCTATAAAGCGGCGCTCCCCCTTTCCGTACACGGTGGTGGCTGAGCTGACGAACGACCTGGCCATGTACCAGCCTACCGAGGCGGCCTTCGAGCAGGAGGGATATGAATCTCTGGTTGGGCCCAATCGGATTGCCCTGAAGGGCGTCGAACGGATTGTGGATACGGCGGTGGAGCTGGTGGAAGCGTTGTGGGACGAATAGGCTGTCGAATGGCGGCGGAAGAGGCCGCTGGACAGAACGGGACGAACAGGTGAAGAAGGAGCAGCGGACAGGATGAGTAAGCTACAGACGGGATTTGTGGGACTGCACCGGGGCGGCGGGCTGATGCGGAGCCTGGCCGGGCATCCGCGGGTGGAGGTTGCGGCACTTTGCGATATTGACGAGGATACGCTGGCCGATACGGGGGCCGCTTTTTCGCTTCCCGACGAGAGGATGTTCACCCGGTTCGAGGATTTCGTGAACGCGCCGCTGGATATTGTGGTTGTGGCGACGCCGATCGAGTATCACGCGGAGCACTCGATCGCGGCGATGGAGAGCGGGAAGCATGTGCTGTGCGAGCAGACGGCGGCGTACACGGTGGCGGACTGTGCAAGGCTGGTTGAGACGGTGCACAAGACGGGCCGCGTCTACATGATGGGTGAGAACTACTGCTACTTTCATTACATACAGGAGTGGCAGGGGTGGATAAAGCAGGGCAAGCTGGGGAAGATCTTCCACGCCGAAGGAGAATACATTCACGAGATTGTGCCGCTGCTGAGAAATCCTGAAACTGGGGAGCGCAGATGGCGTTATACGCGGGCGCCGATCTGGTATTGCGCGCACTGCCTGGGGCCGATTCTGACGTTGATGGAGGACCGTATCGTCAAGGCGACCGGTGTTCATTCGGGGAAGAACATCTATCCCGATGAAGGGCTGGGCTACCTGGACATGGAGGTGGGACTGTTTCAGACGGAGAAGGGGGCCACGGTCAAGATATTGCGCAGCCAGGTGGCGCCGCGGCATCCGGACATGATCTTTTACACGCTGTACGGCGAGAAGGGTTTTGTGGAGAACGGCCGGCAGGGCGGGTGGGGCGGTACGACGGGACTGTTCTACAGCGAGGAGGAGGCGACGGCCGAGGCGGGCGCGCGGCAGATTGAATGCCCTACGGTGGACCCGAATGCGCCGGAGGAGGCGCTGCGGGGTGGGCACGGCACGTCGGAGTACTACATGGTGCGGGACTTCATCGACGCAGTTGAGGAGAACGCCAAGCCGCCGATCGACGTGGTGCGGGCGCTGGACTTTACGATACCGGGCATCATCGCGCACGAGTCGGCGATGCAGGGCGGGAAGTGGTTGGACGTGCCGCTGTTCTGAGTTTGCGTGCCGCGCTGTGACGCTGCCGCAGGATGCCGACGCGGCGGGTCAGTCGAATTCGTCGGCGGCTTTTTGGGCGAAGGGCTGGTTGGTCTGCTTGTCAGCTTTGGGCTGCGCGCCGGAGCGGCGGCGGCGCTTACGGCCTTTGCGGCGGGGCCTGGGTCTCTCGGGTGAGATCTCGTCCTGGGAGAAGACCGGGTAGGTGGCGAAGAGCGCTTGGTCCTCCTCACAATCGGCGAAGTAGATGCGTTCGCGACGGAGGGTGCGGGCGTAGTCGTCGAAGCCGAGGGCGTCGACAAGCTCGTCGGGGCGGCCGGTTGCGCCAGGGCGCATCTGAACGCGCATGAAAATTCGGTGCTCGGCTGCGGCGGGGTCGAAGCCGGCGTAGCGCAGTTCGAGAACCAGTGGGCGCAGGTTGTAGCGGTAGCGCTGGCCGTGGCGTTCGCGCTCGCGCCAGACCACCTCTTGTTCCAAAAAGGCGTCGAGTTTTGCCTGCAGCTCCAGTTCGGACACTTCTCCGGCGTCGGCGTAGATGAGGATGGTGTAGTCGGCGCCGATTGTGAGGGACTGGGGCGACACCGTTTTGAAGGGCACTTCGGATGCGTTGAGCAGACGCACTCCGGGGGGCAGCTTTTCGCGGATCCGCATTGACAGTTCATCGAGGGGTACTGGCGGGCTGAAGGCCACGTCGAGCAATTCGCGTACGCCGGTCATGCCGAGGCCGAGGGGTGCGGCGAACTGGATGTGGGGCTGCGGGTTGAAGCCGCGTTTGTAGAGGAGGGGCAGGTCGGCGCGGCGCAGGGTCCGCTCCCAGAGGCGGGACTCATCCTGGTGGCTGATGAACTTGATTGCCTCGCCCTTTTCGTAGGTGAAGCGGACGCGCTGGCGGGGTTGCTCTTCGGGCGAGGGCGGCGGCTGCGGGAGGGCGATTGAAGCCATCAGACGGCGTCTGCTGCGGCGATGCGCTGGGTGACGGTGCCGTGACGGCGCTGGGGCACGCGTTCTGCGAACTGACCGGCGGCGTTCTCCAGCTGGATGAGCTGGGCGGGGTCGGCGCCGGTGCCGGCCGGGAGAGAGACGCCTGCTTCTTTCATTTCGTCGTTGAAGTAGAGGGGCACGGGCACGACGTCGACGGGCTGGCGGATCTTGTCTTTGCCCAGGGGCGGGCAGCACCAGGCCTCATCGGGGGCCTCGCGGCGCTGTTCCTTGAAGAAGCCCAGAATGCCGCAGGAGAAGCAGTGCTCGCGGCAGTCGTCGACGACGCCGCCGGCGTAGGTGTGCAGATACTCCTGGGCGAGAAACTCCTTGTTGAGACCGGCGGAGATGTGCTCCCAGGGCAGGATCTCGTCGAGGGGGCGCTGACGGCGGGCGAACCAGTCCATCTCCAGGTCGCAGTCGGCAAAGGCCTGCTGCCAGAGATCGAAGCGGAAGTGCTCGCCCCAGGCGTCGAGTTTGGCGCCGAGCTCCCAGGCGCGCTGGATGATGTCGCAGAGCTTGCGGTCGCCGCGGGTGAGGAATGCTTCGACCAGCGTTTCGGGCGGATCGTTCCAGGTGAAGTGGATGGCGGGATCTTTGAGCTCCCGCTGCAGGAGGCGGATCTGCTGACGGATGGTCAGCTCCTCCTCCATGGGCACCCACTGGAAGGGCGTGTGGGGTTTCGGGACGAGGGTGCTGACGCCGATGCGCACATTGGCCTTGTTGCCGAGGACGCGGCGGCCGACGGCCAGCACTTTTTTGGAGAGGTCGGCGATGGCCTGGACGTCGGCTAGGGTCTGGGTGGGATGGCCGATCATGAAGTACATCTTGATGGTCTTCCAGCCGCGGCTGTAGACTTCTTCGGCGGTGCGCAGCAGGTCGTCGTCGGGGATGGGCTTGTTGATGATGTCGCGCAGGCGGTCGGTGGCGGCTTCGGGCGCGAAGGTGAAGCCGGAGCGGCGGCGGCCTTTTTCGAGCAGGTCCATCAGGTCGACGCTGAAGCTTTCGATGCGTAGGCTGGGCAGGCCGACGGAGAGTTTGCGGTCGCCGTGGCGCTCCATTGTGCGGCGTACCAGTTCTTCGACGTAGGTGTAGTCGCTGCTGCTGAGGCTGAGGAAACTGACCTCCTCGAAGCCGCAGTTGGCGATCATCTCGTCGACTGCCTGCAGGACTTCCTCCACGGGCCGTTCGCGCACGGGGCGGAAGATCATGCCGGCCTGGCAGAAGCGGCAGCCGCGTGTGCAGCCGCGCATGATTTCGATGGCGGCGCGGTTGTGGACGACGTTGATGAAGGGGACGATGAAGTTGGTGACCGGGGGCGGCATGACGGTGACGACGCGCTTCATCACGGTTTCGGGGGCGTCGGGGTGGGTTGG
>WTGY01000066.1 GCA_011523365.1 Caldilineaceae bacterium | reverse complement strand
TCAGAGACGGCGCTTATTCTGGCGGAAACTGGAATGGGAACTGACCATGGCTTGGTTGCCTCCAGAGGCCGACTGTTCACCCCTGTTTTGGGATGCACCTGGTAGATTTGAGTTTACCTCAGATAACGTTTAAGATTTGCAGAACCCATGCGTTGCGCAGCCGGTAGACCGGGGCTTCAGCGTTGCGCTCACCGCGCAGAAGGCGCTACGGACCTACAGATGACTGAAAACAGTTCTGCCGAAATAGACCCGCGAGAGTTGCGGAATGCCTGCGGCCTGTTCGCTACGGGGATCACGGTTGTTACGACCGAGCTGGACGGCGACGTGCATGGCATGACGGCCAATGCGTTCATGTCGGTCTCGCTGGACCCGCCGCTGCTGGTGGTGTCTGTCGGGCACAAGGCGAGGCTGCATGATCTGTTGCAGGAGACCGGCCGCTATGCGGTCAGTATCCTTCGCCACGACCAGGAAGATTACAGCAGCCATTTCGCGGGCTGGCCAGTAGAGGGGCTGGAGGTCGAGTTCGAGCGCCGCGAAGGATACCCCGTCCTGCCCGACGGGCTGGCCTACTTTGTGTGCAGGGTGGTGGACGCCCATCCTGCGGGCGACCATACGCTGTATATCGGGCAGGTGGAGTATTTGGAGTATAGTGCGGGTGAGCCGGTGCTGTTTTACGGCGGGAAGTACAGGCAGATGACGCCGCTGGAAAAAGGTTAGGCAGGGATCAGACGGCGGGATTGGCCAGTGCCCACTGTTCCTTCATGGCTGTCATTTCTTCATTGACCGGTACTGTACGGCCGGGAACTCGGTTGTCTTCGTCGTAAAGCCAGTTTCCCTGATTGTCACGCAAAACGGGTTGGCGCTGGGCCACAGGAGGCGGGTCGACTGTCTTGGCCGGCTCGGCGGCATACCAGTAGGCGACGGATGACATTTCGTTGGCGAGATGGTTGCCGTGGCCATGCTCGATCGTGACTTTGACCTCATTGTGGAAGCGCACGGGGTTTTCGAGGTGAAGCACGTAGGAGGACTGGTAGCCGTTGGTGTCTTCTTCGAAGATTGATGAGCCGTTGCGGAGGAAAGCGTTTCTCTGCATGCCCCAGGCCTGGTTGAGATAGTCCTCGCTCCCGGTGCCGTGGATGTCAGGCGGCCACTTGTATCCATCCACCCAGATCATTTCATCACCTTCGCCCCACCAGGTTCCCTGGAAGTTTGTGACGGACAGGGTGCAGCCGATGTAGTGGCCGCGGCCCTGGGTCTCCATGATCAGGTAGTTGTCCTCCCAAGCCTGCCTCTCCTTGTTGACGACATTGGACTCCGGCGTGTTGACGATGATTTCGTGGCCCCAGCCGCCGAAGGGGTTGGTGCGGCGGAACTCGGCGTGGAAGTAGCCGTTCGCCTCGGGCAGTTCGTCGAGCTGTTCGTAGTCGAAGTAGAAGTACTGCATGTGATCTTCGGCGCTCTCGTTGATCAGTTCGACGAGGGCGCGCTCGCGGAAGGGCATGGGGGCGTAGCAGTTGAGAGCGCAGCCGGCCTCGAACTGATTGTTCCAGCGCGTGGAGGCGGTGAACAGCTGGGACTGGTAGGAGTTGACTATGGCGCTACCCAAGCCGAAGAAATCGCCTAGGGGAGCGAGGACGCTGGGGTGGTCGGCGTTGTCCCAGGTGATTTTGAGGAGGCAGTCGCGGTAGTGGTTGCGCTGCGTCATCCAGATATGGGTGAGGAGGCCGGGGCCGCGGATGTCGGCGAGGATACGAGACTCGCCTGCGGGAATGGTCCAGCGATCCTGGTTGCGGCCGGTGGTGTCCCAGGAAGAGACGCGGCCGGTGCGGGCGGTGGTGATGGTTGAGATGTCTGCCAGCATGGGTCTGGTGCTCCGTGTCAAGGTGGTCAAGAGTTTTGCAGTGAGAAGGTGTTTCGGAGATAGCAAGGGTCGTGATAGATGCGGGACCAGTTTTTCGACTAAAGTCTGGAGTGGTTCCGCAAAAAAAGTACAGAGGTTTTTTGACGCTGATCTTCTCTTCCCCTATAATGTACCACGATCTCTGAACCGGAGTGAATCCCGCTGGAAATCTGAAATATTGATTTGCCGAACCCGCCAGGCTCATTGACAGTTGCTGCAGCCTGTACGGTGGCGCAATCAGAGTGCAGAAATCCGGACAGGGGACACGCTTGGTTCGGAACATCGGTCAAATCACCACGAGAACAGGAGCCAAAGCAATGACAAGTAAGTTGAACACGCCCCCACAGGCGGATAACGAAGCTCGCAGTGTTGGCCGCCGTACTTTTCTGAAGATGATGGCTGCAGGCGCCGCCGCATCGGCCCTGGCCGCGTGCGCGGCTGGCGCGCCGGCTGAGATGGCCGCTCCCGCCGCCGCGCCGACGGCGGTGCCGACGCCTGAGGCTGTCGCGACCGGCGCGGGCATGATGCGTCCAGGTGGCAATCCGGTACGCGGCGGCACGCTGCGGACTGCTTTCGGTGTGACGATGTCGCACTTTGACGCCCACCAGGGCGGCGGTACGCATGTCCTCTCGCACATGTACAACAACCTGGTACGCAACAACCTGGTTGACGGTCTGCGCACGATCATTCCCGACCTGGCCGAGAGCTGGGAGGTAGGTGAAGGCGGCCTGTCCTACACCTTTGCGCTGCGAGAGGGTGTTACCTACCATGACGGCGAAGCATTCTCTGCCCAAGATGTGGTGGCGACATTCAACCGCATCCTTGACCCGCCGGAGGGCATTGTCAGCCCGTTGAAGGCCAACTTCACCTTTGTGGACTCGGTCGAGGCGGTGGATGACATGACCGTGCGGTTCAATCTGAGCTCCCCGCGGCCGTTCTTCCTCAACCTGCTGACGCCCACCAATGCGCTGATCTACTCGAAGAAGTCACTAGAGGAGCACAACTACGACTTGCGCGAAGTCATCGCCCCGGGGACGGGCGCGTTCCGCTTTGTCGACCATCTGCCGGCGGAGAAGTGGATACTTGAGGCCAATCCGGACTACTGGGATCCGGAGCTTCCCTATGTGGACGGGATCGAGTTGCTGCACGTGCCGGCGTGGTCCGACCGCGGCACTGCGGTGCTTACGGACCAGGCTGACATGTCGTGGAACGTAGCCAAAGAGACGTGGGACGAGGGCAAGAATCGCCCCGAATCTGTGCAGGCCAACCAACTCGCCAACTTCGGCGCGTACTGGGTATTCATCAATAACCGCGAATCACCTTTTGACGACGCCCGCGTGCGCAAGGCGATCCATCTGGCAGTCAGCAAGCATAACCTGGCAGCGGCGTTCGGCACGCAGGAGTTGATCAACATTACGCGCTGGGTACCCCAGGGTGACCCCTACGCCACTACGCCAGAGGAGCTGTCGACGATGCCTGGCTACAGGGCGGACAAAGAAGAGGATATCGCGACGGCACAGCAGCTGATGGCCGATGCCGGATACGGTGACGGACTTTCGGGCGTCGAACTGCTGGCGGCAGCCGGGCCCCAGGGCGAACTGCTGGCCCCCGCTTTCCAGGATATGCTCAAGCGTCATCTGAATATTGAGACGGAGATCCGCATTGTCGAACGTGCGCTGCTTGGCTCTGAACAGCAGTCGGGCAACTACCAGTTGATGGTGCACACGCGCGGGCACAGTGTCTCCGACATCTCGCCGCGCGGCAACCTTTGGTGGGCCACTGGCGGTTCGCAGAATTTCGGTGGTTACAGCAACCCGGACTTCGACGCACTGCTGGGTAGCATTGACGTGGAACTGGACGTCGAGACTCGCGTAGGGCAGATCGCCGATGCGCAGAATATGCTGGACGAGAACCCGCCGGAGTACCTGGTCGGTTACACTTACCACCTACCGATGTGGAACAATCGCGTTCATGGCTTAGCGCTGGACCGGCGTATCTTCGCCGAGTGGGGCCGCATGGAGACGGTCTGGATCGACCCTGATGCCTAGAAAAGCGACCGTCGCCTGTGATCCGTGGTGTTTTAGGATGCGGGTTACGGCACCTGTACGCTGTCTTCGGCAGAAGTGAAGGTTGCAAACAGTTGAAAATCCAATGGGCGGCGCGACGATGCCCGGTCGCCGGGCTGTTGCGCCGCCCATTCGATGAAGAATAGCGGAACCCCTCCAAGCGCTCATGTCAAAGTACCTTCTAAACCGCCTGCTGATCGCCATCCCGACCATATTTGGCGTCACTGTATTGATCTTCCTGGCGATGCGGGTTATCCCGGGCGATCCGCTGCAGTTGATCGTTTCGGAGTCGGACGGGATATATGTTCTGAGTGAAGAAGAGCTGCAGGCCGTGCGCGCCAGTCTGGGATTGGATCAGCCTTATTACATTCAGTATTACGATTGGATGCGGCAGGTGATCAGCGGAGATATGGGTTCGTCTTTCTGGAACAAGGAGCCGATCAGCGGCATGATCCTGCGGCGGGGGCCGATCTCGGCACAGATAGCGATCATGGCAGTGCTGCTGTCGTGGCTGATCGGGGTGCCGATTGGGATGCTGAGTGCGATGTGGCGTAATTCACTGATGGACCATCTGTCGCGCGTCGGCATTACGGTCTTTATCGCGGTGCCAAGCTACTGGTTGGGCCTGCTGATCATTCTTTTTTCGGTTCTGGTCTTTACCTGGCGACCTCCGATTACGATAATCCAGTTGTGGGAGGATCCATTAGGCAATCTATCGATGACAGTGCTTCCAGCCATGGCGCTGGGGCTGGGTCTTTCGGCGGCGACGGCGCGCATGGCGCGTTCGGCGGCGCTCGAAGTGCTGTTTGAGGATTATATCCGGACGGCTCGGGCCAAGGGGTTGAAGGAGACTTTAGTGGTGTGGCGGCATGTCTTCAAGAACGCGATGCTGCCGGTCGTCACCACGACGGGGCTGGCGCTGGGCGGCTTGCTGGGCGGCGCGGTTTCAGTGGAGACAGCGTTTGCGGTGCCCGGCCTTGGAAAGTTGCTGGTGCAGGGGATGACCGAGCGGGACTGGATGATGATCCAGAACCTCGTTCTACTGTATGGCTTGATATACGTCATTATCAATCTTCTTGTCGATCTCAGTTACGCGTTTTTGGATCCCCGCATTCGCTACGAATAGTGGATAGGGGGCTGCGGCCGGCGGTTCGGTGTACTAAAGCTGCCACCCTCTGAAAAACGGCCACTATCCACGCACTGAGGGAGCCTACATGGCTACAACAAGCGCGGCGCCTGCCGATTCCGAAGGTATCGTTCTCGATATAGAGGGCCAGCGCCCGCATTTCTTGCTCCGATTCAGCAGTGCGGTTGGACGCTTTGCGCAGTCCTCGCCGATCGGGATGGTGGCGGTGGGCATCTGGCTGCTGATGTTCGTGATGGCTGTTTTTGCGCCTATTCTCTCGCCTTACGATCCGCTGGAGGCCGACTACGGCGCGATACGCGCGGCGCCGACCGCAGAGCACATTCTGGGCACCGATCAGCTGGGGCGGGACCTGTTGAGCCGCATCATTTACGGTGCGCGCATCACGCTGATCGTGAGTATCACGGCGGTATTCGTTGGCGATTTGATCGGTTTTGTGTGGGGCATTGCGAGCGGGTATCTGGGTCAGCGTTTCGATCTGATCAGCCAGCGGGTTGTGGATGTGCTGATGTCCTTTCCCGGTCTAATCCTGGCGCTGTTGCTGCTGGTGGTCCTGGGAGCGGGGCTGGTGACAGTTATCGTCGCCATCTCGGTAACGCGGATTCCCTCGGCCACGCGGATTACGCGTGCGGTGGTACTTTCGATCAAGGAGACCTCCTACGTCGAAGCGGCCAAGATGATCGGGGCGTCGAATGTGCGGATCATGGTGCGTCATGTTGCGCCGCAGGCGGTTGCGCCGATATTGGTGGTGGCGACGCTGCATCTGGGCGGCGCGATTTTCGCGGAGTCGGCATTGAGTTTTCTGGGGATGGGGATTCCGCCGCCGGCGCCGAGCTGGGGCAATATGCTGGGCGGTGTGCTGGCTGCGGCGTTTCGGCCGCCATGGTGGCTGGTGATTTTTCCCGGCGTGGCGATTACGATTGCGATTATGGCTGCCAACCTCTTTGGCGACGCGTTCAGGGATTTCCTCGACCCGAAGCTGCGACGGCGGATTGACTGAGGCTGCCCTGTCGTAGCCGGTATCTTCTTCTCAAGAGCCCCCACGATCGACCAGGATTTCACATCCTAAAGTCACAAGCGAAAAAGGAGAACGCCGTGCCCTTCCAGGTTCTGGACTTCCAAAAGGACATCCGCAATGTACTGACAACGCCGGAGATCCGCGCCCGTTTTTTGCAGGTGGACGTGGGCCATACGGCGCAGAGCCATACGCATGATTTGGGCCA
This sequence comes from Caldilineaceae bacterium, assembly GCA_011523365.1. Lineage (GTDB taxonomy): Bacteria > Chloroflexota > Anaerolineae > Caldilineales > Caldilineaceae > Bin5. The sequence goes on along the minus strand of WTGY01000066.1, from coordinate 69,102 downwards.
TGAGATCTTTCTGATTCTGCAGGGGCAGGCAGAGTTCACGATTGAGGGTCATGCCGAAGTGCTGGGGCCGGGTCAGCTTTGCATTGCGCTGACGGATGAGATGCACCAGGTGCGCAATGTGGGGGAGGAGCCGGTCATCATGTACCTGTCGGTCACGCCTCACATTCAGCCGACGCATACAATGTGGAATGAGGATGGCACGAAGAAGCCGCCACGCTTCGCGTTGAATACCGCCTACGACGTTGAGCCGGACCGCGAAACGGCGACCGATGAGTTGCTGGAGCAGCAGCTGGCCGCGGCCGAGGCATGGTTGGCCGCGGTCGAGACGAATACGCAGACGCAGAGGGAGCAGATCGGGGCCTACAGAGCGGCGCGGGAGGCAGGGGATGAGGAAGCTGCTCTGGCGGCCCGCGACGCGATGTGGGCGTCTCTTTACCCGGCTTTTCGAAGCGCCTTTGCCCTGGCAGACGTATGGAATAGCTTTACATCGCGCACGGTGGACACGGATTACACTGGTCCGTAGTTGAGTTGTAACGACCTACTCACCTATTTCCACTGACAACCGACCGGAGAAAAGAAAGTGAGACGAGTCAAGATCGGCGTCATCGGATGCGGGGCGATCGCCCAGGTCCATCATATGCCCAATTTGAAGGAGCTGCAGGACGAGTTCGAGGTGACGGGTGTCTGCGACGTGTCGGTCGGTGCGGCCCAGTACGTGGCCAACCGCTTCCACGTGCCCCAATATTTTACGGACTACCGCGATCTGCTGGCATCTGACGTGGAGGCGGTGATACTGTGTCAGACGGACCCGAAAAAGGGTGTGGCGGTTGACGCTTTTGACGCGGGCAAGCACGCCTTCGTGGAGAAGCCGGTGTGCTTCTCGCTGCAGGAGTGCGACGAGATGATCGAGGCGTGCCAGCGCGCGGGGACGGTGGGGCAGGCGGGTTATATGAAGGTCTATGACCCGGCGTTTGAGCGGGCAAAGCAGGAAGCGGCCGATATGGATGTGCGTTTTGTGCAGATCAATCATCTGCACCCGAACAACGCGTTGCATCTGCAACAGTTCGACGTACGCAGCTTTGGCGATCTGCCGGAGGGGGCGATCGAGAGCGCGGTGGCAGGACGGCAGGCGGCGCGAATGCAGGCGATCGGGGACGTGCCGCCGCACGTAGAGCGGGCGTTTCATCTGCTGTCGGGAAGCATGATTCACGATCTGTACGGATTGCGCGAGATCATGGGCCTGCCGGTTGAGATAACGCACACGGAGATCTGGCAGGAAGGGCGAGCGGTCAGCTTTACTCTGGTATACGAGAACGGTGCCCGCTGCGTAGGTACGTGGATCGATCTGCCGGATCTCTGGGATTTCAAGGAGACGCTAGAGATATACGGCGACGACAAGCGGGTGATAGTCAACTACCCGACCGGTTTTTCGCGGGGCATTCTGTCGACGGTGTCGGTCCAGGGGATTGACAGCGAGGGTAGGACGTACCGGACGGAGCCATACATCGACTGGGACAGCGCATTTGTGAGGGAGCTGCAGCATTTCCACAGTTGCATTGTCGACGGCAAGGCGTCGCGGACCTCTTTGGAGCATGCGCGCAAGGATGTCAAGTTGATCATTGACATTATTGGGGCGTATAAAGGTTAGCGGCTTAGTCTTAGTTCGTATTGCGTGGCTGGAGTGCCATCAGGGCTTTGGTTGGCGCCGCGCAGGCTGGGCATTCCGGGTTGTAGGCTGATCGATTGGGACGAGAGTCTGTGGTATGGGAAAGTCTTGGCGAAGGGCTATGGCTCCCCGGAAGGGAAGGCCTGAACGGTTGGCGGCCTGTCAGAGTCGGAAGCCAGGAAAGTTGTCTTGTAGCGAAAGCGAGCCTCATTGGCTGCTGGGCGGGCGTGCGAAGAGGGCCACTAGAAAAGTAGAACCTGTCTGAGAAACAAAGCTGTTGGTTGAAGTTTTAACTCCCCCTCGAATCTCCACCGTGGTTCCCCCCACCTGATTCAAGGTTCAACTGCCTCTAATGGTATTATGGAACCTGTTGCAAATTGGATAACGTTGTCTGGATTGGCGGTAGTTTGCAGCGATTCGGACAGGCGCTGAGACCTGGGTACGGCCAGACTGCCTCAAATGAAGACGCTGATCGTCGCGTGTATCCAACAGAAGATGCGGCTGCCCCAGACGCTGGAGGAGTACAGGGAAGACCTGCGCAGGTTTTTGCGGGCAGCGGAGAATAAACGGGCGCGGCTGGTGGTTTTTCCGGAACTGGCCGGGGTTATGGTGATCCCGCCTCTTTTGAGCGGATTCCAGGCGAACCTGTTGAAGCGGTCGGATCTGGCGCGGCGGCGGCAGTCAAGCCTGTGGCAGAAGTTCAGCGGCGGCTTTTCGGGTGCGCTGGCTGGGTGGCTAAACACCGATTTCCGCCAGATGGCGGGCGCGCTGTTGACGACACAGCCGGAGAGTGTTTGGGAGGCGTACGACGAGGTCTTCGGGGGGCTGGCGCAGGAGTTTGACGTGACGTTGGTGGCTCCGAGCGCCTATCTGCCGGACCCGCTGGACGGTGTGTTGCGGAACCTAACTGTAGTATACGGCCCCAGCGGTGAGCGTTTAGGGTACCAAGCCAAGCGGGTGCTGCATCCTGAGGACGAGGATCTGGCCCAGCCGGGCCACGAATGGAACGTAATTCAGACGCCGGTCGGCAGGATTGGGTTGATGCTGGGCGGCGACCTGCTGTACCCGGAGGTGGGGCGTCTGCTAGCATACCAGGGCGCGGAGTTGTTGATCGGCCAAGGCGCGGCTACAGAGCGAGTGTTGTATGAAAAGTTGCGGGCGGGGATGCTGGCGCGAATGCAAGACAACCAGTTGTTCGCGGCCATCAGCTTTCTGGTCGGCCACAATGAGTTCAGCCGCCGTCAGCGAGATCCTTTCGTGGGGCGATCGTCGGTGCTGGCGCCGCAGGAACTTACGCCGCGAGCAAGCGGAATCCTGGTAGAGTCGTCCAACTTTCGCAGCGAGAGCGTGCTGTCGGCACTATGGGACTTCGAGGAGCTGGCCGAGCTGTGGGAGACATCGGACACGCCGGTGAGGAGCCAACTTCCCCTGGATGCGGTCGGCCCAGCGCTGGCGCAGCTTTATCGAAAGATGAACCAGTTGCCCGAAGGGCCCGAGGCACTTCTGGCTGCGCCAGAAGTACAGGAACCTGAGACCAAAGAACGGCCCATGGTGATGGAAGAGAGGGTGACAGTGCCAAAGAGGACAAAGTCAATACTCAGTCTGGATGATCTGCCTGTACTTGCGTCGGTCACTTCCTACTGGGGAGATGCGTCAGATACAGAGATCAAAGAATCCTTGCCTGCGCATGTTCCGGTCAGTTTGACCCCCGAGACCTATGATTGGGAATTGGACGAATCGTCAGAGGCGTTTGAGTCGCAGGCGTTAGCTACACCAGAGGCGGTGGTGGGCACTGCAGAAGGTGTGAAAGCTCAGAGCGAAGATACGCAAACTGTGGCCGCAGGTCAGTCAGATGAAGGTCAGGCGGAGGACGGTGAGAGTGAAGAGGAGACGCAGGAGATGGATGCTCTTCTCGAGCCAAGAGCTGAAGACGACCGTAGGTAGACCGGCTGCGTTTTGACTTTCCCAATTAGGGTAGCCGGCCAGAGGTCAGAAAATGCCTGGCGTTGAACGCTAAGGGAGAACAGGTTCTTCTTTGGCGGACTGGATCAAGCGCAGCATCTCTTCGACGTCGGTGATCTTCACGCGCGGTTGGCCCCGCAGTTCTCCCCGTTGGTTCTCTATCTGTTCCAGGATCTGCCAGTCGGCAAAGGAAACGAAGTCCACCCCCCTTTGCTTCAATAGGGGAATGATGTCACCCGGCCGGCCGTGGCCGTCGGTGTGCGGGCCGGAATTGTTGGCCGAGGTCGGGGCGCCGGGAAGCAACTCGGCAGCGTTTATCACATCTTCCATCATCAGTTTCACAGTTTCGACTGAGTCGGGCTTGTTGGTGCCGATGACGCCGGTGGGGCCGCGTTTGGCCCAGCCGACGGTGTATTCACCGGGCACGACCGCGCCGCCGTGCTCGACGGTCACGCGCCCCTTTTCGTTGGGAATTATACCCCAACGATCGTAGAAGGGGACACCTGGAATGGGGACGCCGCGGTAGCCGATGGAGCGAAACACCAGCCCGACATCATATTCTGTGAACGTGCCGATGCCGCGGCAAGCGACGTAGCCGGTTTCGGTAGCTTGCAGCGCGTTTTTCTCTGTTGTAATGGCGCTGACCGCACCGGCAGTGCCGGTTATTTCGGTCGGTGAGCGCAAGAAGTGGAAGATGATCTGCTTGGGTTTGCCGGTGGCGCCGCGTTCGGCCAGATCCTGAAGCGTTTCGAGGTTGCGGCGGGCGGTGCGGTCGCCTTCCATCTCGGCCTGGCTGGCTTCGTCGAGAACGAGGTCGGCCGGATTGACGATCACGTCGGCGATCTCCAGTTCGCCCAACTCCTTTATCTCCGGGTTGGTGAATTTGGCCTGCACCGGGCCGCGGCGGGCGAAGATGTGAATGCGCTTGACGTTGCTGTCGCGCAACTCCTGGAGGGCGTAGTCCGTAATGTCGGTTGTTTCCAGTTCGGCGACCGACTTGGCGAGGATGCGGGTTACGTCCATAGCCACATTGCCGACGCCGATGACAGCAACACTTTCGACGCTGAGGTCAAATTGAAAGTGACGGAAGTCGGGATGGCCGTTGTACCAGGCGACGAACTCTGTGGCGGAAAAGCTGCCCTCCAGGTCTTCGCCGGGGATGCCGAGCCGCTTGTCGGACTGGGCACCGACCGCGTAGACGATCTGGTCATAGTGCGACTTGAGGTCTGCGTGCGAGACATCGGAGCCGAGATCGACGTTGCCGAAGTAGCGGACACGGCTGTCCTTCATTGTGCGCTCATAGATGCGGGTGACCGACTTGATCTTCTGGTGGTCGGGGGCGACGCCGTAGCGCACCAGTCCGTAGGGGGTAGGCAGCCGGTCGAAGAGGTCGATCGAGACGTGGGCATCTTTTTGTTGCAGCAGGGCGCCGGCGGCGTAGAATCCAGAGGGGCCGGCGCCGATGATGGCGATACGTACAGGTCTGCTGCTGCTGCCTAGTCTTCCTGTGAAGGTCAACGCAATTTCCTTTTGGAGTTCGATTTTGCGTTAAAACTACAATACGGCAGCGAAAATCACAATTTTCGCTGGAGCAGAGACTGAAACTGCCGGGCCAGGGTGAGAACACCGATTCCGAGCTGGAAGTATTCGGCGGGGCCGATGGTTTCGAGTGCTGTCTCGCCGTCCTCGTCTTTACGCGCGCTGGATAGCCAGGCAAAGACGCCGCCCAGCAGCGCGCCTCCGATCATGCCTGCTAAAATGATTCCTGTCCGGCCGCTTTCCTTCATCGTCAGTCTCCACTATATCCGGCACCGTTCATTTAGCGCGTAAGCGCTTGTACAATATTCGTCCCGGATGACAGCTTTACGGGGCGCGGATCGGCTTGGTGCGAAAATCGACCGCGACGCTAGCGGCAGCGCCGCGGTCGATTTGTGCGCACATTGTAGCGGCAGAAGCCGCTCTTGTCACATGCAGCAGACGATTATAGAAGTGAATCGTCTTACTTCAGGGTCATCTCCTTGACGAGGATGCGGTGATCAAGCTGTGGCGCCCATTCGATCCGGCCGCCGAGGCCGTAGGCGAGATCGAGGTGGCCTATGTAACCTATGGCGACGTCCTCGTGCACGATCCGACTGAGTTCCTGCAGCGTCATTTCACGCTCGTCACCAGTGAGGGGAAGCGCCTTCGTCCAGACGGCGTCAGCTTCCTCGTTACAGTAGACAGAGAGGATGCCCTCGCAGGAGTAGTAGAAGCGGTAGGAGGAGGCGTAGTCCATGATCTCGTTGCCATGCAGATGGATGGCGACGAAGTTCCGATCTTCGGGAACGTCCTTGATGTTGATCAGCATCACCTGGCCGAAGCCTTCGGGATCGTAGAAGGTGGTGGTTACGCTGAAGCCGACATCGGTGAGCATGGAGGCAACGGCCTGTATGACCTCGTCGATTCTGGGGAAGACTGCATGGCGGGCGCCGAGCGTGATTTCCATATCGACGGGTACGCCGTCCGCGGCCGCGGCGGCCAGGAGTTCACGTGCCTGGTCGGGATCGTAGGGATACGGCTCCAGACTGGGGTCGTGGCCGGTGGCGGAGGAGTTGACTATCTGGCTGGCGACGGTGGCCGCCCCGCCAAGGATGCTATCGACGATGGCTTCTTTGTCGATGGCCAGCTGGAAGGCGAGGCGAACGCGCTGGTCGGACAGTAGCGGGCTATTGGTGTCCATGCGGATAAAGATCGTCTCGACGCTGGGGGCGGACACGCAGCTGGCGTCAGCCTCGGCGTCGAGCAGCTGGCACTGTTCGGGTGTGATGAACGCGGCCAGATCGACCTCTCCGGCCTGCACGGCGGCGACCCGCACCTGGTCCTCCTGCAGGAATCGAATCGTAACAGTCTTGAAGGTTTGCGCGCCGCGCGCGTCGTCGGTATGGGACAGGCCCCACCAGTCTGGGTTGGCCTCGTAGGTGATCGACTCGCCCTTGCGCCACTCGACATACTTGTAGGGGCCGGTACCGATTAGTTCGGTATGGTAGGAGTCGGGATCCTCGGCCAGCTGCCTGGCTGAGGAGATGCCTACCCACTCGACCTTGCCGAGTAGGATGGGGTCAGGTTCCGGCGTTGATATATCGAGTGTGTATTCGTCGACGGCTTCGGCGCTCATCGTGCCCAGGAAGTCGAGCAGGTCGAAGGCGTTGTCGGCATCGAAGGTGTGGTTGATGCTGGCAGCTGCGGCTTCCGCGTTGAAGGGGGAACCGTCGTGGAAGGTGACGCCCTCGCGTAGCGTGAAGCGGATTGTGGTGTCGTTAAGCCGTTCCCAGGAGGTGGCCAGGATGGGGACGAACTCACCGGTGTTGAAATCACGGTTGATCAACTGTTCGATAGCGTTGCGGAAGCCGGGTCCGCCGGTGCCGGCAAATGAGCGCCAGGCATCCAGACTGACCGGCTCGATGCCGACGGCGATGACCACTCCTTCGCCGGCCATTGCAGCATCGTCGCCAGAGATGGCTGGCTGTACGGGCTGGCAGGCAGACAGTACCATCGCCAGCACGAGGACCAACGCCATCCATCTCCAAGTCGTTTTCCTTAACATGGCATTCCTCCTTAGTGGTGTATGTGTCAGCATGCGGGCACTTCCGAGGCCCTGGGATCTCACCGGCGACACTTGGCGCGTTGGGAAATCGTCGACTGTTTGACAGGGCACAGACAGCGTTCCCAACAGCAACCGACCTAGATTTTTCCGATTGTGAAATTGCTGACAACAGTGTTAAGATAGCGGCGCCACCATGTCGTTGCCGGCCGGCCCCGGTTGTGGGCAGTTGGTGACAACCAGGGACGATTATATAGTAAATCCGCCAGACACGTAAATACACGATTTATCCTTCCACGCCCGGTTCCACATGCGCAAAACGCGAGCCGGGACAGCCGTCACCGGAGCCGGCTGTCGTATTTGTTGCAGGCCTCAACCACTGGTCACCGTTCTGAACTGAGTATTGTCTGAGGGTCACCGTATGCCTCTCAGACCAAACTGCTAGCACCTTGGAACGCAAGCCCATTCGCGGCCGGTGCGGCAACAACCATACCAGTAATTTGGCTGCATTGCACATGGCCGTAATTGCGATAGATATCTCCTCAGAAGAACGCAACTACTGTGTTCAAACTCACTATTCTTCAGGAGGGACAAGATGTCCAGAAAGTTGTACAGTCGCAGAGAAGTATTGAGGACGACAGCGGGCGCGGCGGGCGTTGGCCTGCTGGCAGCGTGCGCGGCGCCGATGGCGCCTGCGGACGGAGGTGCTGCGATACCCAGTGAGCAGCGGCAGGGCGTGCTGTGGGGATTGCAGTATGACCCCCACGTGGAAGCGTACCAGCGACTTGCCGATCTGTTCGAGTCGCAGGGCGGGGGGACCTACGAAGTGCAGCCGCAGGCGTGGCCGATTCCGCCCAAGGTGATTGCCGCGCTGGCGGCAGGGACACAGCCGGACGTAGCCTGCATCATGGGCGAACAGCTGACGAGCTTGCATCTGCACCAGGCGCTAGTCCCCTGTACGGAGCAGGTCTACAACCACATGGGTGTGGACCCTGACGAATCCTTTGTGGGTGACGCGATCGGCGCGTACACGTGGCAGGGCGAGATCTGGGGCGTACCGACCGAGGCCAACGGTGTCGGCAACATGGTGAATGTTCCCAGCGAGGACGTGATTGCACTTGGGCTGGAGGACCAGTACCCGCCGCTGAACGGCGAAGTGTTCTTCGAGAGCTATCCGAGCATGTGGGAGCTGGCGCAGGCGTTGCAGGTTGAAGAGGACGGCAAGGTCGTGAAGTGGGGCCTGAGCAGCCAGGGCTGGGATGACATGAGCTATCTCGGCATCCTGCGGACCCTGCTCGACAAGAAGGGCTTGGACTGGTGGGACCTGGAGAACAAGCAGTTCAATATCAATACGGAAGAGGGCATCAAGGCGATGCAGCTCTACGTCGAGACGCCGGTGGAGATGGGTATTGAGACGCAGCTGGACCAGTCGCACGTCGACGCGGCGCTGGCCGGAAAGGTTGCTCTGGCACGGGGCAACGGCACGCCTTCACTGCCGATGTCCTGGGAGCTGGGCTACACGTACGTGATGTGCGGAGCGCCGATGGTCTTTGAAGGCGAATTGCCTCTGTTCGCCGGAGAGGGCGGATGGGGTTTCATCTCGCTGAAGCAGTCGCATAACCCCGACATGGCGATCGAGTTCCTGCGCATGTTGGTGACGCATGAAGGGCAGCTTGAGTACGCGAAGATCTACGGCGGTGCAGTCCATACATCCTGGAAGGATTTGGTCGGCGTTTATGATCACTTCACGCATCCTGATCCTGACGGTCCTCAGGTGGGAATGGCCAAGATCCTGCAGGAGCATCTACAGCCGCTGACAACCTTCGAAGGTGTGGGCTTCGGCTCGATCGCCGAAATCGGCTCCGCCATCACGGAGGGCGCGTCAGAGGTGCGGCAGGGCAACATCGGTAGTGAAGAGGCAGTGGAGTTGATCCAGACGCGCTGCGAGGCTCAGTACCAGGAGTATGTGAGCGACGTGCGCGAACTGGGCTTGGAACCGTAAGGGTGAGGAGAGAGTGGAGAGGAGAGAGGAGAGAGAACACCTCTTGCTCTCCACTCCGCATGTCGAGAAGTGAGCGGAGAGTGGAGAGAAGAGAGAACACTTTCTGCTCTCCGCTCCAAATGTGATCGCTCTGTGAGTGTTCCTATTTCATCTGGCCAATGACCCTTGATAAAGGAGGGAGAGATGCACAGTCGAAGAGATTTCCTTAAAGTCTCGGCGGGGGCGGCGGGAGCCAGTCTCCTGGCGGCGTGTGTTGCGCCGGGCATGGAGATGTCAGGGGAAAGTGCGGCCGTGCCCAGAGAGCAGCGTCAGGGTGTAATGTGGGGACTACAGTACGACCCCCATGTTGAGGCTTACCAGCGTCTTTCCGATTTGTTTGCTTCGCAGGGCGGCGGGACGTTTGAGGTACAGCCGCAGGCGTGGCCGATCCCGCCCAAGGTGATTGCTGCATTGGCGGCGGGAACGCAGCCGGACGTTGCCTGCATCATGGGGGAACAGTTGACGAGCCTGCATCTGCACCAGGCTCTGGTTCCGTGCACGGAACAGGTCTACAACCACATGGACGTCGATCCCGACGACGATTTTGTGGGCGATGCGATTGGCGCCTACATGTGGCAAGGCGAGATCTGGGGCGTGCCGACCGAATGTAACGGCGTGGGCAACATGGTCAATGTGCCGAGCGAGGATGTGATTGCGCTGGGGCTGGAAGACCAGTATCCGCCGTTGAACGGTGAGGTCTACTTCGAAAGCTACGAAAGCATGTGGGAGCTGGGGAAGGCTTTGCAGGTTGAAGAGGACGGCAAAGTGACCAAGTGGGGCCTGAGCAGCCAGGGCTGGGATGATATGAGCTATCTCGGCATTCTGCGCACCCTGCTGGACCCCAAGGGCATGGACTGGTGGGACCTTGAGAACAAGCAGTTCAACATCAATACCGAAGAGGGTATGGAGGCGATGAGGCTGTTTGTTGAGGGCCCGGTGGAGTTGGGCATCGAGACGCAACTGGACCAGAACCACGTCGACGCGGCGCTGGCCGGCAAGGTGGCGCTGGCGCGCGGCAATGGCACGCCTTCGATGCCGATTGCCTGGGACCTGGGTTATACCTATCGCATGGCGGGCGCACCGATGATCCATGAAGGCGAACCGCCGATCTTCTGCGGTGAAGGTGGATGGGGGTTCATTTCGCTGAAGCAGGCGAAGAATCCCGAAATGGCGATCGAGTTCCTGCGCATGCTGGTGACGGATGAAGGGCAGACCTCGTACGCCATGATCTACGGCGGACAGCCGAACACCGCATGGAAGGGCCTGGTCGGCAGCTATGACCACTTTGTGGACAACGATCCGGATGGGCCGCTGGTAAAACTGACGAAGGTTCTGCAGGAGCATCTGTTGCCCCAGACTACTTTCGAGGGCGTCGGTTTCGGCTCGATCGGTGAGATTGGCGCGGCCATAGGCGAAGGGTGCTCGGAAGTACGGCAGGGCAACATCGGCAGCGAGGAAGCGGTAGCGATGATCCAGTCTCGGTGCGAAGCACAGTACGAGGAATGGGTCAGTGACGTCCGCGAGTTGGGTATGGAACCTTAGATTCAAGGAGAGAGTGAAGAGGAGTGAGGAGTGAGAGTTTGGCGTGTCCCGCGTTCGGCTCTCGTTGCTCACTCCGTTTTCCGCACTCTTCGGTCGTAACGCTCCTCGATTGGAAGTCAGGCCATGACAGAGTCTTTCGCCGATATTTTTTTGTCCAATGATCCAGATCCCACGATTTCTTACCGATCCGGACTGGCCGCCTACCAAGAATCATTAAGCCGCGGGCAGCTTGTAGGGCGAGGTTGGAACGGTTCGGGTTACACGAATCCTGAACCGGAACGATTTGACGCGGGTTCGCACCCGGCACCGCAGGCATTCTGGGTGGAGGTGGATGGGCAGCTTCTGCGCTCGCACTGGGAGTGGAGCGACTTTTCCCATACTGAAGAAGAAAACGGTTTGAAAGCGACACTGGAACTGCGCCACGCTGTGCGCCCGGTGGTCGTGCGCGTTCACACGCTCCTGGACGGGACGCCGATCCTGACGCGCTGGCTGGAGATCGAGAATTGCTCCGAGCATCCGGCAGCGCTTTCGGCGGCTTTCCCGTGGAGCGGTGTGCTGCAGACATGCGCATACGACATTGATGAGGAGTCGTCGCCTTACTCAGTGGGCTACTTTATTGACACGCACTGGGGCAATGAGGGTGACTTTGACTGGCGTACGCTGCCGCGGGCGGGCTACCGGATTGACGGCCGTTACCGGCGGGGCCGCCACCGACATCCTTTTTTTGTGCTGCGCAATCACCAGGGTGGTGAGCAGTTTGTGGGAACACTGGCGTGGTCGGGAGGGTATGCTTTCGAGTTTGACGTGGACGACGGGGACAGCCGGGAGGGGTCGCGGCTCTGGTTTCGGGCGGGCCCGGACGGACCGGCGCCGCTGCGAGTCATCGCGCCGGGCGAGACGGTTACCACGCCGGAGATGCACCTGGGCGTTGTCATGGGAGATTTCGACGACAGCATTCAGGCGCTGCACGACCATCTGCGGACAAGCGTCATCCCGCCACAGAATCCCGATCATGCCGGGCTGGTGGTGAGCGGCATCGGGCCGGAACAGGAGCTTACGCCGGAGCTGATTTTTTCCGAGATCGACGCGTGCGCCGATGCGGGCGCCGAGGTGTTTCTGATCGATGCGAGCTGGTATACGCCGCCCCACGGCAGTTGGCATGCGACGGTGGGCGACTGGCAGGTGAGCTTTGAGCGTTTTCCGGGGGGCCTGAAGCCGTTTCGCGACTATGTGCACGGAAAGGGCATGAAGTTCGGTCTGTGGATGGATGGTGAGCGGGTCGGGCCGGAGAGCAGAATTGCCAGGGAACATCCTGAGTGGCTGGCCCGGCCGTACGGTGACGAGGGCGGGCTAGGCGGGATGATCGATCTTACCCAGCCTGAAGTGGCCGAATGGATGGAGAGCGAGATCGACCGCCTGATCGTGGAGCACGAGCTGGACCTTTTCCGGCTGGACTACAACGTCGGTAACATCGGCGCGGGCGGCTACAGCGAGCAGTCGGGGTTTGTTGAGAACGCTTACTGGCGTTATTACGAGGCGGTCTACGGAATCTACGGGCGGCTTTCTTCCCGCCACAAGAATGTCATCTTCCAGAACTGCGCCAGCGGCGGCGCCCGGACCGACGTGGGCATGGTCCGCTATTTCGACCATACATGGGTGACCGACTGGCAGATAGCGCCGCGCGCCTTTTCGATTACGAATGGGATGACGATGGCGCTGCCGCCGGAGCGGGTGGACCGGCTGGCGGGCATGGGGCAGTCTGGGCAGCGCACGGCGGAGCTGGACTTCCAGTTCCGGCTGCAGCTATTCGTGCATCCGTCGCTGAACTGGTTCCATCTAAAGGACGCCGCACCCAACGCGGTCCAACAGGCGCGCATCCGCAATGCCGTGCGAATTTACAAGGAGTTCGTTCGCCCGATCCATGCGACCAGCCGAATTTATCATCATACGCCGGTGGTCAAGGGATTCGAGCCGCAAGGCTGGGGCGTGCTGGAACTGGCGTCGCGTGACCGAACGCGGGCCGTTGCTGGACTGTTTCGTCTCAGCGACCCGGCCGAACCGGAATACTTGCTACGGTTCAGGGGGATCGATCCGGGCCGGCGGTATCGGGTCACCTTTGACAACAGCTGCGAGAGTTGCGAAGTCGACGGAATGACGCTTACACGGACCGGAATTGCTTCACGCCTGGAAACCGCTTTGACCTCGGAGTTGCTGATCGTTGAAGCAGCAGATTAGGTGGGGCTGGGAAGGCGACAAATACTCTCATCCATGACTGAGAACGGAACCTGAACATGACTTCAATTGCAGATGGGAGCAGGGCCGCGGGCCGGGCTGAAACGACGGGCGTCTGGTTTGTTGTCAAGAAGACACTGCGCAAGCCGCAGTTCTGGTTTGGCGTCACGATGATTGTGCCGTTGCTGATCTGGTACTGGATTTTCAGTTTCTGGCCGATCATTCAGGCGTTCCGCATGTCGACGGTCGCGTATAAGCTGCTTGATCCTTCCAATAGCCCATTTGTGGGTATAGGTAACTTTCTCAAGATTTCTCAGCATCCCCTATTTTTGGTTTCGGTGAAGAATACGATTTTATGGGCCGTTTATTCATTCATATTCCATCTGCCTTTGGCCATGTTAATCGCCGTCTTCCTGTCCAAGGTGAGGCGGGGGCGAAACGTCTATCAGGCGCTGATCTTCGTTCCGGTTGTTGTTTCGTTGGTAGCAGTTTCCTTGCTGTTTAAGATGTTGATGGACCCGGAAGTGGGGCAATTGAACAAGCTGTTAAGCAGCGTAGGGCTGCCCGAACTACAGTGGCTTTCCAGCTCCTCATCGGCACTGCCAACCGCAGTTATCATCGCCACCTGGAAAGGGCTTGGCTTCTACGTTGTCATTCTCACGGCAGGCATGATGAACATTCCGTCGGAACTGTACGACGCCGCCCTGGTTGACGGGACCAATCCGTGGCAGCAGTTTTGGCGCATAACCATGCCACTGATGGGCCATACGATCCTTCTGATTACCGTACTGCTTGCTATCGGCTCTTTGCAGGAGTTCACGCTTCCCACAGTCTTGTTTGGTTCGGAGGGGGGGCCAGGCAACTCTACTTACCTGTACAATATGTTGATCTACCAGGAAGCCTTCTTAGACATCCGCTTCGGCACGGCCACGGCCGCGTCCCTGCTGCAGTTCGCGTTCATTCTGGCGATCAGCGTTTTGCAGATAAAGTTGATCCGCCCGTCGTGGTCATACTAGCGGTTCCCGGCACGTGACATGCATTTGGAACGAGCACTGGCGATGGAAATCGGCGACCTAACATTGGAGGAGAGACGGTAATGGCAGTTATAAGTGAGGCAAGACCTGCGCGGCGCCGTCTGCCCAGGCGCATTTTGATATCACAAGGTCTCATACAGATTTTCCTGCTTGGGATGGTCGTGGTAGCCATCTTCCCCTTTATCTGGATGATCTTTGCTTCGCTCAAGCCGTTCAAGGAGCTTGTGGAATCAAGGGCGCTGCTGCCAGAGACGTGGACATTGCGCAATTATGAAGAGATTTTAGGCAGGGTGAATTTCGTAGCCGCTTTCCGCAACAGCATCGTATCGGCGGTGTCGGTAACGGTGGTTTCCGTTTTCACGTCGTCGGTGATGGGGTACATCTTTTCCAAGTATCGTTTTGTGGGCAAGGAGGTACTTTTCACCATCATCCTGTCGACTATGATGGTGCCCTTTGCGGTGATCATGGTTCCGCTGTATATCACGATTGCGAACAGTTTCGGGCTGGCGGACCATTTGGGCGGCATCATCGTAACCGGCTTTTACACGGCATTCGGTATCTTCCTGATGCGCCAGTTCATGGAAAGCATCCCGTTCGAACTGATCGATGCGGCCCGCATTGACGGCGCGTCCGAATGGCGTATCTTTTTCACTCTGGTGCTGCCGATGTCGTTGTCACCGATGTCGGCGCTTGCAGTCTTTGTCTACCTCTTCAACTGGGACAGTTTTCTGTGGCCGCTCATCGTCCTGAACAGCCAGGATAACCAGACGCTACCGCTGGTGCTGGCCGGCCTACGCAATTTGTGGTGGACGCGTTACGAGATGTGGGCGGCCGGTTCTATGCTGACGGTTGTTCCGGTCATGGTGATATACAGCTTTGCCTCGCGTTACTTCATCCGCGGCATTGCGATGACGGGCCTGAAGGCTTAACTGCAGTGGTTAGTGATCAGTGGTCAGTGACGGCTATTGGCCACTGTTTGTCGCGACGCCGTCCGACGAACATCATACCCTTGTGTGTACAATCCTCTTTCTACAATTCATGGGAGTTACTGATCGATGCGCATGACCGGTGGTGAAGCCGTCGTCCGGTCTCTGGAGGCGCACGGTGTCGACACTGTATTCGGCATTCCGGGGACGCACAATCTGGGCATCTACGACGCGCTGCGGGAGATGGGCGGGATCCGGCACATTCTTGCCCGGCATGAACAGGGGGCGGCGTTTATGGCCGACGGCTACGCGCGGGCCAGCGGCGAGGTTGGCGTTTGCCTGAGTACGACAGGGCCGGCTGCTCTGAATACGCTGGCGTCGTTGGGGACGGCCTACAGCGACTCTTCGCCGGTTTTATGTATTGCCAGCCAGATCCCGGTTGAGGGAATCGGGCTGGGCAAGGGGTATCTGCACGAGTGCGAGGACCAGCTTGGGAGCTTTACGCCGGTGACGAAGTGGCGGGCGAGGGCGGATACGGTGGCGGAGATCCCCGGGGTAATGCGGGAGGCTTTCGAGCAGATGCTGAGCGGACGGCCGCGACCGGTCGCGGTGGAGATTCCGTGCGATACGCTGGACGAAAGCGACGTCGTGACGGTCCCGGCGCCAACTGCGGTTGAGCGGGCGACGCCTGACCCGGAGCAGGTGGAACGGGCGGTGCGGCTGTTGCGAGCGGCGCGGCGGCCGGTGATATGGGCTGGCGGTGGTGTGATCGGGAGTGGGGCGGGCGCAGAGCTGCAGGCGCTGGCCGAGCGGTTGCAGACGCCGATCTTCACAACGGTCCTGGGCAAGGGCGCGGTGGCGGACGATCACCCGCTGGCCGCGGGCGCAACCATTTTGCATCCGCACGCGCGGGCATTTCTGGCTGAATCTGACGCGATGCTGGCGGTGGGCACGCGCTTTACTGAGGAAGAGAGTGATCGCTGGGGGCTGCGCCTGCCGGAGTCGCTTATCCATATCGAGATCGACCCTGAAGAGATCGACCGCAACTACCAGGCCACGGTGGGCGTCTTGGGGGATGCGCGCGCGGCTCTGCAGCTGATCAACGAGCAGTTGCAGGATGCGAGTCGGGAGGATAACGGCAGTGCCGCCGGGGTCGCAGAGTTGCGGCAGAAGGTATGGGGCTACTGCCAGGAACGAGCGCCCGAGGGTATAGAGCTTGTGCAGACACTGAGGAAGGCGCTGCCGCGTGAGACGATCATCGTTAGCGACTTGACGGTGGCCGCGTACTGGTGCCGTCGCTTGCTGGACATTTATGAACCGCGGACGAACATCTACCCGTGGGGGTTCTGCACGCTGGGCTTTGGGCTGCCGGCCGCGATCGGGGCCAAGGTAGCCAAACCGGAGCGGCCGGTGGTTGTGCTTTGCGGAGACGGCGGCTTCCTTTTTAACTGCCAGGAGCTGGCGGCGGCGGTGCAGCTTGGTTTGCCGATTGTCACTTTGGTGTTCAATGATTCGGCCTACGGGGTCCTGCGGCCGCAGCAGGAGGCCCGCTACGGTGCTGCGCACGAGGTGGATTTGGTGAACCCGGATTTCATGGGACTGGCGGGGGCATTCGGTGTGGACGGCTGCCGGGTCGAATCAGTTGAGCAGCTTGGCCCTGCGGTGGCGAAAGCGATCGAAGCGGATCGGAGTGCTCTGATCGAGTTGCCGGGAACGCTGCCGTGGCCGATCATGGAGCCATCGGCGCGCATTTTTGAGGCGGAACAGTGAGCGGCGGTGCGACGAAACTGCGCGTCGGCTTTATCGGCGCCGGCGCGATCACCGACCTGCACTACCTCGGTTACCAGGACTACCCCAAAGCGGAACTTCACGCCATTTGCGACGTCGACGAGACGCTGCTGCAGCGGCGCGCGTCAGAGTGGCAGATTGGGAAGACGTACACCGATTACCGGCATCTGCTCGCCGACCCTGAGGTGGACGCGGTGGAGGTGATTACGCCTCACCATCTGCATGCGGAGATGGGAATCGCCGCGCTGGAGACGGGCAAGCACGTTTCGATTCAAAAGCCGATGGCGATCACGGTTGCCGAGTGCGATGCGCTGATCGAGGCGGCGGGGCGTGCTGGCAAGCTGCTGCGCGTTTTTGAGAACTTTCGCTTCTACCCGCCCCTGATCAAAGCCAAACAGCTTCTCGACGACGGCGCAGTTGGCGAGCCGCTCTCGATACGCATCAAGTGCGTGCAGGGCGTCTCGGGAGAAGACTGGGAGATACCGTACAGGCGCTGGGAATGGCGCTTCGACCCGGCCCGGGGCGGCGGCGGGCGGGTGATCCTCGACTATGGATACCATCTCTTCTCTATCGCGCAGTGGTTCATGGGCGTGCCGGAGAAGGTCTTTGCCTGGATCACGCACCGCCCCATCCAACATGGCTGGATGCTTGACAGCCCGGCCGTCGTAATCTGGAAGTACAAGGATGCCGAGAAGTACGGCTCCTACGAAGCGGTAACCTCAGACGACATTCTGGTGCCGACCAAGTACGGGCGGCCTGAGGATGAGTGGGTCGAGCTGACCGGCTCGCGCGGGTTTATCTGGGTAAACCGCTGTACGTCGATGTTGCTGGACAGGCCGGCGGTGGAGATGTACCGGGACGGCGAGACGAAGGCGTTTCCCGAGGTCGACTCGGACTGGGGATCCAGTTTCGTTGCCGGTGTGCATGATTTCGTTGACGCGATTGCGGAAGGGCGGCAGTCAGAGCTGAGCGGCGAGGAAGGGAAGGCGGTGCTGCGGTTTTGTCGTGCGGCGCAACTGTCGGCGAAAGAGGGGCGCGAAGTCAGGCCGGAGGAAACGGAGTAACTGCAGTGGTCAGTGGTCAGTGGTCAAATAGTAAGTTAGTGGACGTTTGGGGATGAGCAAGACCCCGGGATCATGCTAGTTTTTCTTGGCTATGCGAAGCGAAGCGGGTTAAGGCTGGCTGTTGGTTTGCTGGTGGCCGCGCTGGTCGCCGGTTGTGAACAGCTGCCGGGCGATGTGTTGGTGACGCCAACTCCCATTCCTACGCCTGTACCAGTTCCCAAAGCGGTGCATCGAATTGAACGCGGCGATATAGTGGACAGCGTGACGCTGTTGGGCATGGTGGATTCGCTGCGGCGAGTGAACCTTTCCTTTCGTATCGGAGGCCGGCTGAACGGATTTCATGTTGAACCGGGCGATCTGGTGGAGGCAGGTCAGGTTTTAGCCGAACTGGATGTGGGATTCTTGCCGCATGAGCTTGCCAAAGCAGAGAAACAGCTGGAGATCGCCCGGCTGAGGGTGCAAACGGCGCAGGGAGCCAAGGAGTTAGCACTGGCGGAGGCGCGGGCTGCCCTGGAGATGGAGAGGTTAGTGCTGGAGCAGGGGCGCGACGGCGCAACCGAGACCGACGTTGCGCGCATGGGGCTGGCGGTGACGGCGGCGGAGACGAAGCTGGCGCTGCTGGCAGACCAGCATGACAGAGAGATTGCGCTCTACCAGGCGGAGGCTGAACTGAAGGGGATTGACGTGGAGATGCTGCGAGACCGCATCGGGCAGGCGCAGTTGCTGGCACCGTTCGACGGGGTGGTGCGCTACACGGACGGGGAGGCAGGACAACTGGTGGCGGAATACGCGCCGGTTATGGGGCTGGCGGCACCCGACGCCCTCGAGATCAGGAGTTCGGGTCCCAGCGAAGAGGCGTTGCCGAAGCTACGGATTGGGCAGGCTGTTACGATCCTCTTTCGCGATTACCCACAGAGCGAGGTTACGGGCCAGCTTATTCAGGTCTCAACGCCGAGCGCCGCCGATGAAGGTCTGCCGATTCGAGTTGAGTTCACGGCGCCTGAACTGGAGCTGCAGATCGGGGCCCTGGCCGATCTGCGCATTGTTGTAGAGCGAAAAGAGGACATACTCACCATCCCCAATGCGGCGATCCACAGTTACTTCAACCGCCGTTACGCGCTGGTCAAAGAGGGTGAGAATACGATCGAGGTCGACATTACTCTGGGCGTAACCGACGGTGAACGGACCGAGGTGCTTGCCGGCCTGGAAGAGGACGAGGAGGTTTTCGAGCGCTAGACTCTGTATTGCTTGAACACCGGAGCGGCCTCCCGGCCCAAAGGTTGATAAGACATTCATTTCTGCCCCCATTCTCCCCGCCCGCGGCGATGCGCTACGCTTGGGAAGCGACTGCGGGATTCCCCACTGAAAGAAGCATATTTTCTCTTGATCTTCTACCGCCCGTGCTTTGACGGATTGGAAGGCGCGAACTGAGGTTGCCGGCCTGGACGCACGGCCCACCCGACTGTTCCAAAATTCGCGAATAAACGACAGTGGGGAAGAAAAGGGTACATTCCAGTTTTGGAGTGGGACCGATCCGGCGGGGAATCTATGCCAGCGGTGGCTGGCATTGTTTACCGGCTTGGGCAGAGACGGAGGGCAGGCACAAGGCCTGCCCCTACGGGGATTTGATGGGACTGGCGGGATGTGGTCTGGTCAGACACTTTCGATTGGGCACCCGTCACCAATGTCGACACCAGGTCGACGTGGCATGTAGTTGGGGGGGGCGTTGCGGGGGCGGAGCCCCCGCACAAGGGAGGGCCGAAGGCCCGACCGCCCAGAACTGCAGTGGTCAGTGGCTAGTGGTCAGTTGCGGTGCTTCCGCTACCGGAGATTGGAAGGGGAACTGACCGCGGAATGGCAGCTACCAGAAGAATACGTGAGTTCTCATCCTTTTTGGGATGCACCGGGTGTAAGAAACGTCATTGACAGGCCGTAATTCGACACTTATACTCCATATAACCCTCGTTCCTCCGGCGACATTGCAGAAACAGTAGCGAATTATTGTTTGGCGCTCCTGCAAACACGTCGTACTCCCGTGATTTTTGCGAAATTATCACCATCGGCAGATCATCACAAGGAGGAAAACCGATGTTGGAACGAGAGATTACGCGTCGAACGTTTTTGCGTCTGTCTGCGATAGCGACGACGGGCGCGGTGATGGCGGCATGCGCGCCTGCGGTGCAGGAAGCGGCACCCGCAGAAGTGGAGGCGGCGCCGGCTGCGGCTGCAGGACCGGAAGCACCGATGCTGGCTGAGATGGTGGAGGCCGGCACGTTGCCACCGCTCGATGAGCGCCTACCGGACAATCCACTGGTTTGGGACGCCAAGGATGTTCAGATCCTCGAACCGGAGGAAGGCCAGTATGGCGGCACGTTGAAATTGGGCCATGTCAAGGACATCGATATGCTGGCCCAGATCAACTACGCGCGGCTGCTCTCCGATCGCAGTGAATTTGTGGCGCACTTTGCCGAGGGGTGGGAGTTCTCGGATGATTCCACCTCGATTACCTTTTATTTGCGGAAGGGCGCAAGGTGGTCCGACGGGGAGCCTTACACGACCGCCGATATTGTTTGGTGGTGGGACAACATTGTTAAGTCAGAGTACGCGGACTCCCCGTGGAGCATGTACAACCTGGATCCTGCCGGGGACGAAATGATTGCGGTTGACGACTACACGCTGCAGATCAATTTCGGCAGGTCCAAGCCACTTTTCCTTTTGGAGACGCAGGGTTTCTCCGGGGGTGAGAACACGCCGATTGACAGCTGTGCGCCGCACTACATGGAGCAGTTCCATCCGGCCTTTAACCCGATTGACGGCAAGGATCCCAAGGAGCAGTTCCAGGAGATGGTTGACGCGCTGCGACTGCCGCGCTACCTGGAGGACCCGGAGCGACCGGTTCTGTGGCCGTGGCGCATTGTGGACTACAAAGAGGGACAGCTGGTCCGGCTGGAGCGGAATCCGTACTACTGGGTGGTTGACAAGGACGGGCGGCAACTGCCTTACACGGACTATTGCGAGAACTTCCTGCTGGGCGATGCGGACGGAGAGACCGAGAGGCTCAAATTCCTGGCCGGCGAGACGCATTACATTCGCCGCGTGACCTCGGGGACAGACATCGTCCTGTTTAAGGAAAACGAGGAGAAGTCGCAGATCGACACGCTCCTGTACGTCCGGGAAACCAACCTGGGCATCGGTTTCAATACAGCCCATGTCGATCCGAACTGGGCTGAAGTTCTTGGCGAGCCGGATTTCCGGCGGGCACTGTCGATTGCAGTCGACCGGAGTCTGATCCTGGAGACGGTATACGGTGGATTCGGCCAGGTCGGGCAGGGTATCAACGAGTCGGGCAAGTACGACCCGGAGATCGATGGCAAGTGGATTGACTATGATCCGGATAAAGCGTCCGAAATGTTGGATGCCATCGGCCTGGACATCCGGGACGACGAGGGGTACAGAACGTTCGCCGACGGCACGAAGATGACCTTGATCGCTTACTTCGTTTCGGGGTGGCCGGCGGGCTCTGACGATACGTTTGAGATCATCACCGAATACTGGAATGAGGTAGGAGTACGCTCCCTCCCCAAGAGCGTACAGCACCCGGTGCGGGCGGAAAGGATCAAGAACCGGGACTTTGAAGTGTATATCCTCGGCTGGTGGGGCGGCACCTGGTTGTGGGACTTGATCATCGGTACCGGCGCGCACGGTTTCGCCCCGTCGAATGCATCCTGGTGGCGAAACCGGGACAAGCCGGAGGGTGAACGGCCCGGGGTGGAGCCTACCGGCGCACTGCGCGAGCTGTTTGAGTTAGAGGATATCTGCTTCACCACAACCGACGAGGCGGAGCGCAGCGATGCACTGCGCCGCCACAAGCTGCTGCTGGCCGACCAGCTCTTCGGCATGGGGTTTGTGCAGAACAGCCCCAAACCAATTGGGGTCAGCAAGAAGCTGCGCGGCGTATGGGGCCGTTATGGTACTGACGAGATCGTAGTCATCAATCCGGACGAAGGGGACACCTGGTTCCACCAGTTCTGGATTGATGAGGGGTAAGAAAAGAGGGGTGAGGAAAAAGGAGTGAGGAGCGGGAGAACATTACTCGCTCCTCACAGTTTTTCTCTCCTCGCTCCCAATTTCTCTCTTCGTGGGCATTCTCTCTTTCTTCAAGTGTAAGAAGGACAACGATGCAGCAGTTCATCATCCGCCGGTTGCTGAACATGCTCCTGGTCCTGCTGCTCAGCTCGATCATCAGCTTTGTGGTGGTTGAGTTGCCGCCGGGCGATTATTCGACTGTTTTGCGGGGGCAGCTTGAAGCGGAACGGCTCGCGCCGGAGCAGATCGAGGCGCAGGTCAAGCCTGTAATCGAGCGGTTTGCACTGGACAAGCCCGTGCCTGTCCGGTTTTGGCGCTGGTTCACGTCCATTGTCACGTTTGATTTCGGATACTCGATGGTGATGAAACAGCCGATCGGCGATCTGCTGAATGAGCGGCTGGCGCTGACGATGGCAGTCAGCTTTGTCACGCTGGTCTTCGTCATGGTGGTGGGAATCGCGATCGGCATGTTTTCGGCCGTAAAGCAGTATTCGGGATGGGACTACCTGTTCACTGTTATTGGTTTCATCGGCATGGCCACACCCAACTTTCTGCTGGCCCTGATCATTCTCTTTGTGTCGGTCATGGTGTTCGGGTCGACCAGTGTTGGCGGGCTATTTTCGGCGGAGTATCTGTTTGCGCCGTGGTCGTGGGCAAAGGTGGTGGACTTTCTGAAGCATATTTGGGTCGTCGTGGTCATCATTGGCACGGCGGGAACGGCCGGCACGATTCGCGTGATGCGAGCGCAGATGCTGGATGTATTGAGCGAGCCTTACATGGATACGGCGCGGATGAAGGGGTTGTCGAGCGCGAAGGTGTATTTCAAGCATGGCTTGCGGGTGGCCATCAACCCGATAGTTTCCAGTATCGGTTTGAGTTTTCCCGGCATAATCAGCGGTGCGACGATCGTCTCGCTGGTACTGCTTCTGCCGCTGGTGGGGCCTCTGCTGCTGGATGCACTGATGAGTGAGGACATGTATCTGGCGAGCACGATCATCGTGTTGTTGACTTTCGCCCTGGTGATTGGCAATTTTCTGGCCGACCTGACCCTGGCCTGGCTGGATCCCCGAATTCGTCTGGAAAGCTGAGACTTTGAGATCACCTTTCTCGGTGAGGGTCCGAAGTTTGACCCTTCTCTGTTGTGTGCATGCGGTAGCCTTCGGGTACCCGGCTCTTGTGACAGTAATGCAGTTGAGGATTCCGGCAATGACGAGATTGAACGACGTGAATTCGACGGACATCTTCGACGCCATCCGGTTGGGCTGTCAGACGATGTGCAGCGTATTCAATGCCGATGACAGCGACATTCCTTTTTTTGGTTCGTCAGTTCTTCCGGAGGCTGAGCTGAACTTCAGTTCCTATAACAGTGAGGCCCACGTTCCGGGCCGACACTTGAATGCTCTGCTGAGTGCTGAAAATGCTGCCGGTATCGTCATCGATGACGAATGCGTGAAAAAGCATGCTGATGCAGCGTTCTTCTCCTACAGCGGGCCGCTGCCGTTGCCGCTGAATCGTGACGGAATCGGAGGCAGGCTCGTAAACTTTCGTCCGCATCATTTACGTGAAGGATTCCACGCCCTCTATGCGCTGGCGAAGTTTCGCGATTCGGCCCAGGCCCGTGAGCTGGCAGAGGAGAGTATCGCGGCGATTTTCACTCATTGGGACTCGGCCCGCGGGTGGGACTGCAAGCGCCTCGGAGAAGAGCTGGGATTGAACGTCCTGTCGGAATCGTCTTTCATTGTAGGGATTGCCCGCGCTATCGGTCCGCTGGTCAAGCTGTACCGTGTCACCGGGTGTGGGCCGGCGCTGGAGCTGGCGGTTGTCCTAAAAGAGAAAGCGATCAGCGGTTTCTTTAGTGAAGACGGCGCTTATGATCGGGACAGATTCGGCCCGCATACACATTCGACAACGTGCGTGATGTCATCGCTGGCACAGCTGGCTGACTTGACTACGGACTCCGCGCTGATGAATCGCGTGCGGGCGTTTTATGACAACGGCCTGTGGGAGATCCGTAATGACCTGGGGTGGGTGATCGAGTCCAGCCTGCCGGATGCGCCGTCCGAGCTCGGCGAGGTGAACAATACGGGGGACATTCTTGAAACTGCGCTCATCCTGGGACGATGGGGTTACCCAGAATACTATCATGATGCCGAACGCATCTTGAGAGGCCATCTGCTGCCGTCGCAGCTGCGGGACATTTCCTTTATTGAGGATCCCCCCAACCCGGAAAACGTGGACGGCAAGCGGGACGTTGCTGCCCGACATCGTGGGGCCTTCGGCTTTCCGGCACCGTACGGACATGCGCCGCTGGGAAAGACACTGATCAGTTTCAACATGGACATTGTCGGGGGCGCGGTCGGCTCTTTGTGCGAAGCATATCGGGATACTACCCGTTTCGACCAGGCCGGGCATTGGGTCAATCTGTTGTTTGACCATGAAACTGATGCCATCAAGGTCGAGTCTCCCTACACGCATTCCGCGCTCCGCATCCGGGTAAAGCGCCCGGGGCCACTTTTTGTGCGCATGCCGCCGTGGGTGGAGGAGGAGAAGATAGAGATTGCCGGTGGAAGCAGTAGGCCGCAGTTTACGAACGGTTATCTGTTAATTTCCAGCCCACCTGTTGGTCGGATGCTCTCATTGGCGTTTCCATTGCCCCGGCAGGAGATGGTACTCCAACATCGAGAGAGGCAGATCCGAGCGCTTCTACGCGGGGATCAGGTTGAAGCGATGGAACACTTTGGGGCTGACCTGACATTCTTCGAACCGCTCGATTGACATGAGTCATTCAGATCCAGGAACACAGACTGAGACGGCAACGGTCGGCAGCAGTTCGGAAGACCTTTCCGATCTCCTGGTATCGCAACAGGTATCCTATCGACAGCTGCTGTATCTGCGGTTCCTCAGGAACAAGCTCGCGGTTGCCGGATTCTGGATACTCGCCATTCTCTACGTGGTGGCGCTGGGCGCAGAGTTTTTTGCCCCCTATGACAAGATCACCCGGTTTGGGGATATATTGGCGCCGCCGCGGCTTCCCCGGTTTGTGGACGCTGACGGCAGATTTCACTTGAGGCCGTTTGTCTATGCCCATGAGAAGGGGAGGGACCCTGAGACATTGAGACGGACGTACGTGGCGGACACAACAGAGAGGTACCCCTTGGGCCTCTTTGTCCGCGGCGACGAGTATGAGTTCCTGTTTTTCAAGAGCGACGTGCACCTCTTCGGCGTCGAGGGGGCCGAAGTTTTCCTGCTTGGCACGGATAACCAGGGCAGGGACCTTTTTTCGCGCGTGATCTATGGGGCGCGCCTCTCGACGACGATAGGGCTGTGCGGCGTCGCCATCAGTTTGGTCCTAGGCATCATTATCGGCATGATATCGGGCTATCTTGGCGGAATCGTCGACCAGGCGATTCAACGGGGGATAGAGGTCCTTCTCTCCTTCCCGAGCATCCCACTGTGGCTTGCGTTGTCAGCGCTGTTGCCGCTTGATTGGAGCCCGCGCAGAATCTTCTTTTTCATAACGATTATCCTATCGATACTGAACTGGGGTAGTTTGGCGCGCATTGTGCGCGGGTTGACGCTGTCGGTCAAGAATGAGGAGTATGTGCTGTCGGCGCGCATGGGGGGAGGAGGCCGGTGGTGGATTATCCGACGCCATCTTTTCCCCGCCAACCTCAGCTATGCAATCGTGGCGGCGACGCTGTCGGTCCCGGAGATGATCCTGGGCGAAACCGCGCTGAGCTTTTTGGGGCTTGGACTGCGGCCGCCGGCGGTGAGCTGGGGGGTGTTGTTGCAGGCGTCCCAGAAAGTTTCCGTATTGGGGGTGGCGCCGTGGCTGGTATCACCGGTCGCCTTCGTGATCGTGACCGTACTGGCATTCAACTTCGTTGGAGACGGGCTGCGCGATGCGGTTGACCCACATTCTCGCTTCTGAGTGAAAGTCGCTGGCTCGCCCGCCCCGTTGCGGGGGCGAGCAGGTGGAATCAGAATGACTCTCGAGATCAGAGACCTGCAGATGAGCTTCCAATCGGTCGTGGGTACAACGCGGGCGGTGAACGGCGTGAGCCTCGCGGTGCAGCCGGGGGAGATTGTGGGTCTTGTAGGGGAGAGTGGGTGCGGCAAGAGCGTCACGGCACGGAGCGTGGTTGGACTCGTGCCCTCTCCGCCGGCTGTTTTCGAGGGGGGCGAGATCTGGCTGAATACGCGGGCAGGCCGGGTCAACATGCTGGTGAACCGCGGGAATGAGCGCGTGCTGCGGCGGATACGCGGGCGCGAGGTTTCAATGATCTTTCAGGAGCCGATGCGCTCTCTTCATCCGATGATGACGGTAGGAAGCCAGGTGGCTGAGGGGATTCTGGAACACGAGGAGACCGGTCTGAGAGAGGCGTACGCGCGGACGGAAGAGATGCTGGAGATGGTGGGGCTGCCGCAGCCGGGCCAGCTTCTGAGCCGGTATCCGCATGAACTGTCGGGGGGAATGCGTCAGCGTGTGATGATTGCGCTGGCACTGGCGTGCCATCCGCAACTACTGATCGCGGACGAGCCAACCACTGCGCTGGACGTCACCATTCAGGCGCAGATCCTGGATCTGATCGGGCAACTGCGCAGCCGACTTGGCATGTCGGTCCTGTTAATCACGCACAACATGGGTGTCGTGGCGAGCAAGGCCGACCGTGTGTCGGTGATGTACCTGGGTGTCATCGTCGAGACGGGCACAGTGCAGGAGGTGTTTGAGCAGGCGGCGCATCCCTATACGCAAGGTCTTTTGGCCTCGATTCCCAGCCTGGACAGCGAACCAAAGACGCCATTGCAGTCGCTGGAAGGGGTCGTGCCCGAGCTGGCTTTAGCGCCGAAGGGTTGCGTTTTTGCCGACCGTTGTCCTGAAGTGATGTCCAAGTGCCAGGAGACGCCGCCGCTCATCGTATTGAGTGAAGAGCACAAAGCCAAGTGCTGGCTCTATGATTCGTCGGGGCCGGCCGGCGGCATAGCGCTCGAGACATCGCAATCCCAGGCGTGGGAAGTCGGATCGCTGTCGCTGTCGAACGGGGCGACGGCGCGCCATGCGGCGGTAGACAGCGAGGAGGGTGTTACCGACCAGGTGCCAGACGCGGTCAGTCCCACGCAGGACTGGAGTCCGGGCGAAAGCGATGTCGGCGTGCGTGTCAGGGATATGACGCTTCATTATCCGATTTACAAAGGTATCGTACGTCGAAAGGTTGGCACAGTCCATGCTGTAGACGGGGTCGATTTAACGATCAGTCGCGGGGAAATCGTGGGACTGGTGGGCGAATCGGGGTGCGGCAAGACGTCGGTGGGCCGACTGATCACGCGGCTGGTCGATCCAACGGCGGGCAGGATTCAGTTCAGGATGGACGGTGAACTCAAGGATATAACGCGGATACCGGAGGCGGCGATGAAGGCTGTGCGGCGCCACATGGGGATGGTCTTTCAGGACCCGCTGTCGTCACTAAACCCGCGCTTGAACGTGCGCGATATCGTGGGTGAACCTCTGATTCTGCACAATATCGCCAGGGGGAAGGAGGTCGATGCCAGAGTAGGTAATTTGCTGGAGATGGTGGGGCTGCGGGCGGAGCACCAGAGCCGCTTTCCCCACGCGTTCAGCGGCGGGCAGCGGCAGCGGATCGCGATTGCCAGAGCGCTGTCAACCGAACCGGCTTTTCTCGTGGCGGATGAGCCGGTCTCGGCACTGGACGTGTCGGTGCAGTCGCAGGTCCTGAATCTTCTGATGGACCTGCAGCAGCAACTGGATCTGACGATGCTGTTTATCGCCCATGACATTGCGGTGGTACGCCACATCAGTGACCGAATCGCGGTGATGTACCTGGGCAAGATTGTCGAAATTGGCAACACAACGGCCGTCTGCTCGACACCTGTACATCCCTACACGGAAGCTCTGCTCGCTTCGATCCCTCTCCCCACCCCGGGGGTTCAGACCAGCCTAGCAGTTGCCACGGGCGAGCTACCCGATCCCAGCGCGCCGCCAGCCGGTTGTCGATTTCACACCCGCTGTCCATATCGTCAGGAAATCTGCACGGTGGAGGAGCCCCAGTTGAGACCGGTAGCCGGACGACCGGGCTACTGGGGGGCTTGCCATTTTCAAGAAGAGTTGACCCTTACAGGTGTAGACAGAGTCGACTGAGAGCAGGTGCGGTCATTCAGGTCAAGGCAGGTAAGGAATATGGACTTACAACTTCCCAAAGTGTTCAAACCCAGGCGGATTCTGGCTACGATTCCCGAAGTCAGGGGCGACCGGATCGAGCTGGCCACGCTAAGAGGGCCCGGCTGCATTCGGCGCATATGGATGGGGTCACGACAAAACCGCCAGGGGATTCTGC
Organism: Caldilineaceae bacterium; assembly: GCA_011523365.1. Classification (GTDB taxonomy): domain Bacteria; phylum Chloroflexota; class Anaerolineae; order Caldilineales; family Caldilineaceae; genus Bin5. Next base: position 40,828 of record WTGY01000066.1, on the reverse strand, counting down.
GCATCTACTGGGACGGCGAAGAGGAGCCGAGCGTCGAGTCCCCGATCGGGGACTTTTTCGGACTGTGCCATGGGGTGGTCATGTACCCGATCAGCAGCCTCTATCTCGTCACATCGGACCAGGACACGTACACCAGTTATTTTCCCATGCCTTTTGCTTCTGAGGCGCGGATCGAGGTTGAGGTCAGCCCGAAGGGCATGGATCTCTTCTGGCACATTGAGTGGCACGAATATCCTGAGGGCACGCTCGAAGAGCCGCTAAGGTTTCATGCGCAGTGGCGGCGCGAGTACCCCTGCGAGGCCTTTGGCGAGGACTATCTTGTGCTTGATGCAGCCGGCGAGGGGAGGCTTCTGGGCTTTACTTACGGTGTGCGCGTTCGCGATGACGCAGCGCGCTGGTCCCATGGGGGAGCCGATAACATCTATATTGACGGGGAGCAGGATCCGGCCTTCCTGAGGGGCAGCGGGGGAGAGGACACATTCGGCGTCGGCAGCGGGGGCGTGCTGCACGAGCCGGATACGTCTCTTTACCAGGGCATGCCCTATTACGTGCATGAAGACCTTGGCCCGGCCAGAGCCTACCATAGTCTGGCGGCATACCGATTCTTTGAAACGGATGCAGTGCCGTTCAGCGAGCATCTGCATTTCCGTTTTGGGAGCGTGGGCAACGACATTTGCAGCACGGCCTACTGGTATCAGACCGAACCGCACCGGCCCTTTTTCCGCATGCCGCCATGGGACCAGATCGAACCGGTCTCGATCAGTGGACTGACGCTGCGGACGGGAGAGCCTGAGCTTGAACTGCGGCGCGGCACGTATGATCTGCCGCTGGAGACGACCGGCAGCTGGTGGTTGTGCGGGCCGTTCGAGGATGCGAGCGGGCAGGCGATGTCCGTGGCGCTTGAGGCGGAGAAGGTGTTCGATCCCGGCGCGACTTGGGACGGGGGATTTGAAGCGGATTCGCCGTGGCGGCAGCCGTCCACCATCAAGCCTGGACAGCATATTGCGCGCTGGGTGCGGCGCGACGCTATCGACGGCTTCATTGATTTCGGACACGTTTTCCGGCCGGATAATAAGGATGTTGCGCCTACATGGCCGGCGGCGGCCTGCGCGCTTGCGTGGCTGGAGAGCCCGGCGGATACGGAGGCTGTTCTACAGCTTGCCTGGGACGATGACCTGATTGTCAAGCTGAACGACGGGACTGTCCTGCCGCGCACGCATCACCGCTATTTCGATACGCGGCAGGTGACGGTAACGTTGAAACGCGGCCGCAACAGGATTGCGCTTAAGCTGAACAACCACCGCAGCCTGAGTTGGGGGGCCTGGTGTTTTGCGTTTGCGGCGCGTCTGCCTGACGGGACCATACTGCGGCCGTCGGCTGACGATGGGGCCGATTGAGAGTGTCGTTGACCGAGCTGGCCATCCGGCCGCGCGGCGATCTGTCGTTGGTAAAGGAGATATCTCATGTCCAGATATACGGTGGCCCGTTCTTATGAGATTTACGAACGCGCCGGCGAACTGATTCCCGGTCGGACGCAGCTGATCAGCCGGAGGGCGAGCCGCTTTGCCAGTGGCATCAGCCCCGTCTATGCGCAGAGCTCCAAGGGCTCTCGCTTCATCGATGTGGACGAAAACGAATACATTGACTGGATGAGCTCTGTTGGGGCTGTCATTCTGGGGCATGCCGACGATGTTGTCGACCGTGCGGTCGAAGAGCAGATCAAGCGCGGCAGCCTTTCCTCGTTGAACAGCCCTTTGGAGATCGAACTGGCTGAGGAGCTGGTCGATACGATTCCAAGCGCCGAGATGGTCCGATACACGAAGGGCGGCGGGGAGGCCTGTGCCGCGGCAGCGCGCATTGCCCGGGGAACGACGGGGCGGGACAAGATTATCTTCTGCGGCTACCACGGCTGGCATGACTGGTATCAGGCGGCGAACTATGAAGCTGATCCTGTTAGCGGCGAGTTTCCCTTTGCGGGCATAGAGCCGATCGGCGTCCCCAAGGTGCTGGCCGGCACGGTCATTCCTTTCCCATATGGAGATCTGGATGCGCTGAGGCAACTGCTGGATGAACATGCGGGCGAGGTCGCGGCGGTGATGATGGAGCCGCTTCGCTCCACGCTGCCGGAGCCAGGGTTTCTGGAAGGCGTCAAGAAACTTGCTCATGCGCACGGCGCGATCCTGATCTTTGACGAGGTTTCATGCGGCTGGCGCCTCTCAGTGGGCGGCGTTCAGGAGTACGTGGGGGTTACGCCGGACATGACCGTCCTGGCCAAGGCGATGTCGAACGGGTACCCGATGGGCGCGGTTGTGGGATCGCGGGAGGTGATGGAGCCGGCGAGCCGCATGTTCGTCTCCAGTTCCTATTGGAGCGACAATATCGGATTGACCGCGGCCCTCACAACAGTTCGTGAACTGAAACGGCGCGATTCTGCGGCCTTCTTCCTTGAGACCGGCGAGAAATTGCGCCAGGCGCTGAACGGGAGCATTGCGGACGCTGGTCTCTCCGGCGAGTACACGGGCCTGCATACGGCCCTGAGCCTCTCCCTTTCATTGCCCGACGAGAATTTGCGCGACAAGGTAAATACTCTGTTCATTCAGGAGATGGCGCGGCGCGGCGTGCATTGCCCGATGGGATTCATCCTCAACATGGCGCACACGGATGAGGTTATCCGCCGGACTGCTGAGGCGGCGACTGAAGCGTTTGAAGTGATCAGATCGGGACTTGAGTCCGATGACATTGACAGCCTGCTGATCTGCGACTTGACGCAGGAGCCATTCCGCCGTCTTGTCAGCTAGGACGTCCTGTGCCCGGGCAGCGGCCGATACCATTGCCTGGGACCAAAGACGGCGGTCAACGCGGTGCGGACCTCACTGACCGGCCTGGTTTCTCGGCCCGTCGACTGTTCGCTCTCTCGAGAGTGATCGACGGCGGGACGAAAAAATCCTCTTTGACAGGCCGCGCCAAAGTAACTATACTCCCAGAAAATCCTCTATTCCTTTCGAGTTTCTCGCAGAGATTGCAGCAGAATATCGTTGGCAACTTGGCAGATTGTTGCAGTTCAAGGATCGGTTTGCTTTGGTTGTTCCAAGATCCTGTAGACGGACAGATTCAGACCAGTGGATACGGCGTAGTTCCAACCAAGATGGGAAGGAGAACCCTATCATGCGATCACAGATCAGTCGTCGACAGTTATTGCGGTTGCTGGGCGCTGGGACGGCAGGGGCAGCCCTGACCGCGTGCGTGCCGGCAGCGCCCGCGGGCGCACCCGCTGACGAGGCTATGGCGGAGCCGGAAGGTTTCGACTGGCAGCGCTACGCGGGTACTGAGCTGCGGTACGTCGGCGAGACACAGCCGTTGAGCGACCACGTGCTGTCGATTTTGCCCAAATTTGAAGAGATGACCGGGATCAAGGTGAACACGGAGATTCTGCCGTGGGCGCAGATGGTTCAGAAGATCCGGGTCGAGCTGATGGCGAGCAACGAGGACATGGATGTCTTCCAGTTGCCGGCGGGCGCGGAGGAGAGGAACGTCTGGTTCGATGCGGGCTGGCTGAACGACATCGGCCCCTGGGTGGACGACCCGAGCATGACCCACGAGGACTACGACCTGTGGGAGGACATGGGGCAAGACTATCTGATGGCGGGCTACTCGTCACGGGGCAGCCTGGTGTCGGTGCCGATGCAGATGAGCGCGATGATCGGCTACTACCGCAAGGATCTGTTCGAGGAATATGGAATCGACGGGCCGCCAACGACATTTGAAGAACTGGAAGCCGCGGCAGCGACTGTTCAGGAGCAGAGCGGCGGGGAGGTCTTCGGCATCACGATGCGCGGCAAGCCGCCGGTGCCGACGTCAGTCTTCAAAGGATTCCTAGGCGGTATGGGGATCATGTGGGAGGACGAAGACGGCGTGCCGCTGATGGACTCGGAGGAGGCGATCGCCGCTTTTGACTTCTACGGCAAACTGCTGCGCCTGTACGGGCCACCCGGGTCTCCCAACATCGACCACGTGGGCGCGGTGAACATCTTCAGCCAAGGCAAGGCCGGCATGATCATCGACGACGCGGTCTTCCGCAAGGATTTCCAGGACCCGAGCAAGTCTACGGTGGCCGGCAATATTGGGTATTTCCTGATGCCGGCAGGTCCCAGCGGCCAGAGAGCGGCGGCGGGCGGCTGGAGTATCACTGTGGGCGGACTCTCGCAGAAGAAGGAGGCGAGCTGGTACCTGCTGCAGTTCATTTCGAACAAGGAGAGCATGCTCAAGTACGTACTAGACGGGGGCGCGGTGCCGCGGCGCTCGCCGTATGAGACGGAGGCGTACAAGACGCAGGCGACACAGGACGACCTGGACTTTGTGCAAGTACTGCTGGATTCACGGGCGATCGGCGACTTCTCACCGCCGGCCCCGCCATCGATCATCAACCTGATGCGGGCGCGTGAGTCGATCGCACAGGTGATCGTAACCTCGATCGAGGGCGGCGACGTGGCGGCTGCGGCTCAGAAGAGCCAGCAGGAGCTGTTGGAGATGCTGGAAGAGCAGGAAGAGTAAGTGGTGTATACGGCGGCCGGCGGCGTGTGTGCCGCCGGCCACTTTCAGTTCGAAAAGCGAGTTGCCTATGCAGCAGAAAGCAGGGCCGAATTCAGAGCAGACCGGGCAGACTTCCGACAGTTCCCCTGAGCATCCCGTCGAGAGCGGGGGCACCAGGCAGGAAGAACAGAAGCCGGGGTATGCTCCGCCTGGGGGTCTGCTCGGGCGTGCCTTTGCACTAATTGATCGCAACCTGGCTTACGTACTGCCGGCGCCGGCGGCCATCGTAATCCTGCTGTTGATGGGTTATCCATTTTTCTACACGGTATCGTTGAGTTTGCAGCGGGTCAATGTGACGATGACCCGCTTTACTTTTGTCGGCGCCGAAAACCTGGTGGAGGTCCTCACAGCAGACGCCAGATTCCTGAGTGCGTTTTGGATTACGCTTTACTTCACGGTGGCCAGCCTCATGCTGGAACTGGTTTTGGCGATGATCATGGCGCTGGTGATGAACAGGACATTTCGGGGATTGGGCGTCATCCGCACGCTGTTCCTGCTGCCGCTGGTAGCGACGCCGACGGCGACGTCGGTTATCTGGCTGATCATGATGGAGCCTTCGATCGGCATTCTCAACTTTTTCCTGGAGGCAGTGGGGCTGCCGCGGAGCCTGTGGGTGGCCGGCGAAAGGTCTGTGGTGCCCAGCCTTGTCTGGATCAATACGTGGCACGGTGTCCCGTTCGTGATGCTGATCCTGCTGGCGGGGTTACGTTCGCTGCCTACGGAGCCGTTCGAGGCGGCGCGCATTGACGGGGCGAGCAAGTTGCAGGAGTTCTTTCTAATCACGCTGCCGCTGCTAAAGGGGGCAATCGTCGTCGCCATGCTCTTCCGGGCAATCGATACGTTGAAAGTATTCGATGCCATCTGGATCATGACGGCCGGCGGACCGGGTAGACGGAGCGAGACGCTGCATATCTACTCCTACCTGACGGCGTTCGAGTTTTATGATTTGGGCTACGGCTCGGCTGTGATTCTGGTCTTCATGGTGATCATCCTAGTCATCAGCGCGGTCTTGATCAGACTGCGGCAGCGGGCATGGCTTTGAGCCGCCAAGCTACCGAGCAGATCACATGAACAGACTTTCTCTCAGGCCAATGGGAATGAGGAAGACGAGGCGGATACAGGACTCACTGTTCTGGATCATCCTGTCGATCTTTCTGGTCTTCTTTTTGTTTATTTTCGTCTGGATGTTCGTCTCCTCTTTCAAGCCGAACCTGCTGATCGTGAGCGACCCACCGGTGTGGTTCTTCACACCGACGCTGGCCCACTATGGCGAGGTCTTCGCACGTAATCCGTTTGCAAGGTACCTGTTCAACAGCCTGACGATCGCGGTGAGTTCTGTGGGGCTGTCGCTGGTGGTGGGGCTGCCGGCCGCCTACAGCATCGCCAAGTACAAGCAGGACGGGCTGGCGCTGGCTCTGCTGGTGGTGCGCATGCTGCCCGGGATCACTTTTCTCGTTCCCCTCTTCATCGTTTACAAGCGACTGGGGCTGCTGGACACGCACGCAGGAATCGTGATCACCCACATTCTGACGGTGTTGCCGCTGATCATGTGGGTCATGATCGGTTTCTTCGAGGATGTGCCGAGCGAGCTTCTGGACGCGGCGCTGATTGATGGCTGTTCGCAATTGGGCACGATGATCCGCGTCATGATCCCGCTCAGCCTGCCAGGAATCACGGCGGTGGCGATCCTCAGCTTCATCTCCTCGTGGAACAACTTCATCTTTGTGCTGATTCTGGGCGGCTCGAAGACGATGACGCTGCCGCTGGCCGTATACAACTTCCTGACGTACGGCCAGGTGAATTGGGGCGCGCTGTGCGCGGCGGCTACGGTCGTCACGCTTCCGGTGCTTCTGCTGGCACTTGTGGTGCAGCGCTTCCTGGCGGGCGGCCTGACGATGGGCGCCATTAAGGGGTAGGACTGTCGGATCAATTGAGTGAGGATGCTTGTACCCTCGGCGTGGACGGTCAGATCAGTTTAAGACGCTTCCCGGTCCTGTTTTCGAGATATGTTTTGCATCGTCGGAGAGTTCAATCCTAGAAGGTAGTTGCGAGGCTTGAACGGCAGTAATCCATGGAGGTAGCCTGACGTCGGGCTGCTGCAAAGACAAGCGAGTGAAGAAATCGCAGTTTTCCAACAAAGGAGAAAGTCGATGACAGCAAAGCGAAGAATGAGCCGGCGGGATTTTCTGTGGGCTTCGGCAGCCGGATCTGCTGGCATTGTAGCAGCAGCTTGTCAACCGGCTGTGCCGGCAGCGGAAGTGGAGGAGGAGGAGGCTGCGGCTCCATCGATGGAGTCGGTCGAAATTCGTTTCAGCCACTGGCACGGCGGTTTCTGGGATCCAATTCGTGACGGTATAGGCGAGGCGCACCCAGAGATCACTGCAATCAGCGAATCGACGCCGTGGGGCGAATACTCGACCAAGCTGCTGACGCAGATGGTGGGCGGTGTGGCGCCAGATGTCGTCATGGTCGACAGCTACTGGCAGGGAGAATGGTTCAAGGTGCTTCTGGCACTAGATGACTCCCTGGACGCGCACGGCGTGGACAACAGCAAATGGGACGCGGATCCGTGGATGCAGTGCGGAAATGATGGGAAGATCTACTCCCTCTCCCAGGTCTACTGCCCTAACTGGCAGTTGGTGGTGAACAGAACGCTGGCCGAGCAGGAGGGAATTGATCTGCCCGATTGGGGCGACGACGGACCAGCTGCGAACTACGACGAATGGCGCTGGGACGATCTGGTCGAGCTGCTGCAGGCGACGACGAAGGTCAACTCCGATGGTGAAGTGGAACAGTGGGGACTTGCCAACAGCACGGCGCGATTTGGCGCCACTTCGCTCTATTTCATGTATAGCAACGGCGCCCAGGCATTGGACGACCTGTGGGGTTACAATGAGACCGAGGCGTTGATCGACTCGGAGGAGTCGGTACAAGCGTTGCAGGACTACATTAATTTGACGCTGGTGGACAAGGTTGCACCGACGCCAGCCGAGGCGCAGGCAGTTCAGGGCGGTCTGTTTAATTCAGGCAAAGCTTTCTGTTCAATCAGACACCCGGGCGTTGGAGATCAGCGTGTGAACCAGGAGGCGTTCGGACTCTTGTTCATGCCGGTTCCCTGGCGGGAGCACCGCGTCCAGATGATGGGCACGAACTCCTGGGGCGTGTGGAGTGGGAGCGAGAATACGGACGCGTCGGCCACATTCGCCATCTGGGCCACTACCAGTGAAGCGATCAGCGACTGGATTACGCCCAACATCAATCTCACCGGGTACGATATGCGGAAGGCTATCGATAAACTACCCGCTCTGCCGGAAGGATGGATGCGGCGCTTCTACGAGGTCTTCCTGAGCCGGGACGAGCGCTTTACCACGCATCCATCGGCCGCGGAGAACGTGCTCTGGATGCCCAGATGGTACGGGCGGAAGGCGAGGTTCTTCTCCGATACGGTGCGGCGCGAATATGACAAGGTCTTCCTGGGCGAGAAGTCGATGCAGCAGGCCATGTCAGACGCCAAGGTAGAGATCGACGCGGCCCTGGCAGAGGGATAGCCACAGGCGGCATTGACTGCTTCCCGGTGGCCGGCGAGTCGCCGGCCACCGGACACACCCCTCTCTGACCGCGCGCGCTGGATGCGTATGCACTGGACGCGGGCGGCCTAAATTTCAGATGAATGTTCTGGTTACCGGCGGCAGCGGCAAAATCGGAGGGTACGTGCTACGTGAACTCCTGGCGGCTGGCCATACGGTGTCAAACTACAGCCAGACCGCCCCGTTCGTCGAGCCGGTCCGGCATATCGACGGTGACATCACCGATTTGGAACGGATGCGGGAAGCATCTGGGGATCACGAGGCCATCGTCCATTTGGCGGCGGTTCCGGGGCCAGGAATCACGACGCCGGAACGCCTGATGTATGTCAACGACAGGGGCACCTATACCGTTCTGGAGGCCGCGGTGGGCGCGGGCGCAAGGAAGGTCATTTTTGGTTCCTCAAAGGAGGCGATGAACACGGACTACAGACGGAGCGACACGCGGCCGCGTTACTTCCCCGTCGACGAGGAACACCCGGCCGAACCGCGCAACGAATACGGGATCAGCAAGCTGATCAACGAGATCACGTGCAAACGGTTCACTGAGGCCTACGGCATTCAGACCATCAGCTTGCGCATCAATCACAATTGGTATCTGGACAGGGCCGGGGCGGCGGTTGCGGTACGGTCGGGCTGGAGCCGGGACCGCACTGTGGAAGAGCAGTGGGAGGGATACCGCCGTTACATTGTCAATTCCGACCTGGGCCGCTCCAACCTGTGGACTGTCACCGACGCCCGCGATGCGGCACGTGCGTTCAGGTTGGCTGTGGAGAACGAAGCGATTGGACATGAGGTCTTCCTAATAAATGGGGAGGACACCTGCTCGCTGGAGGAGACACCGACCCTGGCCGCCCGACACTATGGCGATGTGCCCCTGCGGCGCCCGCTGACCGGCTTTGACAGCTTTGTCTCGACGGCGAAGGCGCGCAAGCTGCTGGGATACGAGCCCCGTTACACTTGGCGGGAGAGCGAGTTTCGGGAATGGATGGAGGCGCAGCCGTGAGCGTAGCCACGCCGGCCGCCAGCAACGGACGCCGAAGACGGATGTCCCGCCTGCGCCTGCGCGAGGCGATTGACGGCTACATCTGCATCGCACCCTGGGTTTTGGGCTTCATCATTTTCACTGCCTTCCCCATCATCGCCTCCTTCGTGCTCTCCTTCAGCCGCTACACGATCCTCGATCCGCCCCGCTTTATCGGCCTGGACAACTACACAAAGATGGTGAGCGGCGATCCCTTGTTCTGGCAGTCGCTCAAGGTGACGGTGATCTACACGGTCCTCCTGGTCCCGCTGGGCACAGTTGGCGGCTATTTGCTGGCGCTGCTGCTCAACCAGGCGGTGAAAGGGGTTGGCTTCTTTCGCACTGTATTCTACCTGCCGGTGGTTACGCCGGCTATTGCCTCATCTTATCTATTCGCCTGGATTCTCAACCCGGAGATCGGTCTGGTCAACAACTTTCTGGCCAGCATTGACATCGAAGGGCCGCAATGGTTTGCTTCGCGTGAGTGGGTGATTCCCAGCTTCATCATCATGAGTCTGTGGGGGTTGGGGGGCAACATGATCCTCTATTTGGCCGGCTTGCAAGGGGTACCGACCGTACTTTACGAAGCGGCGATGCTGGACGGGGCCGGCGCGTGGGCCAAGTTCCGAAACGTCACCCTGCCCATGACCTCCCCCGTCATCTTCTTCACCTTTCTTACCGGCATGATCGGCACATTCCAGGTGTTCACTGGCGCCTACGTCATTACCGCGGGCGGCCCGGCCGACGCTTCGCTGTTCTACATTCTCTATCTCTATCAGAATGCCTGGAACTACCTCAAGATGGGTTATGCGGCCGGCCTGGCCTGGGTTCTTTTCGCTATCATTTTTGTGCTGACACTCGTTTCTCTGCGCGTTTCTGGACGGTATGTTTACTACGAAGGGGCGGTCAAATAGTCTCTTTTTCTCAGTGGTCCGGCGCTGGCCGGCGACGACTTTCAAGATCCTGAGGCCGATAGTTTGGGGATTACAAATGGTTAGGGCGCGACGACGATGACCATAAAGGCGCGAGTAGACTCGGAGAATGGACAGACCGGCGGTTGGAGTTCCGGCTGGTTGCAGAGCGCGAGCGGAAAACAGGTTGCCGGTCAGGTCTTGATATACCTATTGTTGCTCGCAGTCGGCTTTATGCTGGCTGTCCCCTTTATCTGGCTGGTCTCCAGTTCGCTGAAGACCGAGACCGACGCCTTCGCTATCCCGCCAAGTTTCATCCCCAATCCGATCCAGTGGAGCAACTACGTAATGGGGCTGACCGAATTCCCATTCGTTCGTTCCACCATCAACACGATGATCATCGTTGTGTGGGTGATGGTGGGGACGGTACTGAGCGCGAGCCTGGTTGCCTACGGTTTTGCGCGTGTGCGCTTTCCCGGGCGCACCGCGCTCTTCATCCTAGTGCTGAGCACGATGATGATTCCCTCGCACGTGACGCTGATCCCACAGTATCTACTGTTTCGTGAACTGAAGTGGCTGGACTCGTTCAAGCCTCTCATTGTGCCCAGTTTCTTTGGGGGCGGCGCCTTCTACATTTTTCTGCTGCGGCAGTTCTTTCTGACGATTCCGCTGGACTACGATGATGCGGCTCGCATTGATGGTTGCGGCACGTTTTCGGTTTTCTGGCGCATCATCCTGCCATTGTCGAAACCGGCGCTGGGCACAATGGCAATCTTTACTTTTATGAGCCAGTGGAACTCTTTTTTTGAGCCGCTTATCTATCTGAACCGTTTCGAGACACAGCCATTGGCCGTCGCCCTGACGACCTGGGTACAGACTGCGCACGGCGCGGGATCGATGCACTACGTCCCGTGGGTGGCGATCATGGCCGTTTCGACGCTGATCGCCTTACCGCCCGTCATGGTCTTCTTCTTTGCGCAGCGGCACTTCATTCAGGGTGTGGTCGTGAGCGGAATGAAGGGTTAGCGATTTTCGGCCCGTACCTTCCAAGAAATCAGAATAGGGAAAACAACCTTGATTATCGACGCACACTTTCACATTTTTCCTCCGCTCGGCAGAGCATCGGTTGAGGAGGACCCGCTGCAGCCACTGCGGATGAAGTTCTGGCAGTGCCATATGCGCGACAGCAGCCGCTTTCGCCGCAAAGCCGATGACGAGCCGGTGCCCGAGCCGTTCCTGCAGTGGGACTCAGACGACATCAACGAGATGCCGGAGGTCAGTTTTCGCATGGCCGACTTCGGCCGCGCGGAGATCACGGTTGACGGTGTCGATTACTATACACAGGCCTATCCGCCAAGCCTGATCAACTGTGAGGCGCCGCCCGAGCGCATGATCGGGGAGATGGACCTGGTGGGCGTGGACATGGGTGTTCTCCAGCACGACCACATCTATGGTGCGTTGAACGAGTATTATGGCGAACAGATGCGGCGCTTTCCCAACCGCTTCATTGGGCTGGCGCAGGTGCGGGAATGGGAGGCGGACTGCCCGGCGGAACATGAACGGCTGGAGCAGGCGGTCTGTGAACATGGTCTCATGGGTCTCTACTTCAGCGTCGAGCCGTTTGCGCTGAGCAACTATGCCGACCACCTGGACGACGCCAAGTTCGAACCACTGTGGGAGAAGGTGCGCGAGCTAGGTATCCCCGTGTGGTGGTATCTGCACAGCCGCCAGCGCGATCGTCTTGGCGGGTTCATGGAACACGTGGCGGAACTAGACCGATGGACTGAGGCACATCCCGATATACCAGCCTTGCTCACACATGGCATTGATACGTTCAGCATGCGGCGCGGCGAGGAGCGCTATGAGATACCCGATAGGCTGATGACGCTGCTGAAGCGGCCAAACATGCACGTCGAGGTGCTGTTCTGCGCATTCTGGCCGGAATACCCGTTCCCCGGCGCCCAGGAGAAGATCAGGGAGCTGCGCGAGGAGATCGGCGTCCACAAGTTGATGTGGGGGACGGACATGCCCTACTGCTCCGGCTCCTGGTGTACTTACAAGCAGGCGATCGACTACATCCGCGTTCATTGTGAATTTCTTTCGGAAAAGGAAAAGGCGCTGATTCTCGGCGGCAATGCAGCGCGCATGTTTAATCTGCTTTGAAGGTAGCGGAACTTCGCATTGACCAGGACCCTGCAGGAGAGTTGTTCCAGCTTGAAGAACAGACGTTGCCCGCGGTCGATTGCGACGCAAGGAGAAGACGCTGCCGCGCAGCAGGAAGGAATGACACTACATGTTGACAGCGGAACAGATTGCTCATTTTGAGACATTCGGCTTTGTCGTCCGGCGACAGTGTTTCTCGGCGAGCGAGATGGAGGATATCTGCGAGGCGTTCGATGAGGTGCTAGCGGAGGACCGGCAGGGGAAGCCGTTCGAAGGGGAAAAGCGGCAGGCGGTGCTGGGCTTTATCGAGAAGAGGCCGCTGCTGAGCGCGCTGGTGGAAGATGATCGCATATACGAGCCGCTCGAACAACTGCTCGGCCCCGGTTTCGTGTGGATCGGGTCAGACGGCAACCTCTATGTTGGCGACACCGGCTGGCATCCGGACGGCTCGGTTCTCGATTACGGGCGCATCAAGGTCGCCCTCTATCTGGATACAGTTACAGAGGATACGGGCTGCCTGCGGGTGATCCCGGGTTCGCACCAGTTGCCTCTGCACGCGGCGCTCGACCCGCTCAGGCAGCAGCGGCACAGTCCTGACGAGACGGTGTTTGGCGCGGCCGGTCGCGACCTTCCTTGCTTTCCGCTCGAGTCGGAACCGGGCGACGTGGTCTTCTTTAATCAGAACCTGTGGCACTCCGCGTTCGGCGGTAGGACGGGGCGGCGCATGTTCACGATGAATTTCGGCGCGCAGCCGTCAAGAAAGAAGGACATCGAGTTTCTGAAGCGGGTCTACCAGGGAAACCTAGAGCACGTGAAGAACATGCAGTATACGCAGTCGGCGCGGGTGTACGAGGATGCGTTTTTGTACAGCGACAGTCCGCGCATCCAGGGAATGGGGGCAAGCTGGTGGAGTTGGGATTCAAGTGACGGAGGGCGCCGGGCGGCGCGCAAATAGGATTGACTTGGAGTTTCGATTAGATATATCCTGCGACAGGCTTTTGCACGAGGTTTGTGGATGGAGGGCTGTGAAGCCCGGTTTTTGAAAGCGTGAAGGCGGCGAGGAACATAGGCCGAGGACGCACGGGATTTCTTTGTCTCTCTTCTCTACTATTTCTCTTTCCGGATTCCTTTTACTTTCCCGTTGAGGCAAACATTTCACAGCGTAATACCAGATCAGACTCGTTTCCTTTGAAGCAGTGGACCTGTATCCGCAAAGGAGGATCCAAATGTCCCGGAGTCAAGACAGGAAAGACGGTCTGTTGAATCGCCGCGATCTTCTCAAGTAGGGAGGCGGCGCAGCGGTTGGCGCGGCTATGCTGGGGGCTTGCACGCCGGTGGCTACGCCGGAGGAGGAGCCAGCCGCGCCGGCGGTAATGAGCGACCATCCGGCGGCGCTTCTTCCCTCCGGCTTCAGCGCCGAATTGGAATGGTGGACGCATACCGACCACGACACGACTGTAGGTAACGTAATTCGGGCCGGCATCGATCGATTCCGGGAGGCGAATCCGGGTGTTTCGGTCGAACTGCGGGTCTTCCCCAACCGGGAGATGAATGACAAGAACCGGACTGCACTTCTGGGCCGGCAGGGGCAACCGACCATTTTCAGCCCGCTGCCGTCGTACATGCGCGACGGGCTGCTGGAGCCACTGTCGGACAAGTATTTCGAGGCGGACTGGCTGAGGGAGACCTTCGGTTTTCAGGAAGCACTCTACTGGGAAGGGGACACGTATATCATTCCGCCCGGTTCACTGATGACGGGGGCATTCTACAACAAGACGCTGTGGCAAGAGGGTGGGTTGACCGATGAGGATGTTCCTCGCACCTGGGACGAGATGCTAGAGATCGCCAAGATGCTTACGCAGTATGACGACAACGGGGACGTGGTGACAGCAGGTCTATCCATGCACGCCGAGGCGTTCCGCATCGCGCGTGACTGGCCGGGGCAGCATGGCGGGTACCACTATAGCCGCGAGCTGGGGCGGGTCTTCGATTCGACCGGATGGCGCAAGTTCATGGAGTTCTACATCCGTGCGATCGTGGAGGAAAAGGTGGACAGCCCCAAGATGCCGCCTTATCTGGAGGCGTTCCCGACCAACCGGGCGGCGATGACGGTCAACAAGGGCTGGCTGGTCGGCACTTTCACGAACCAGTTCCCGGAACTGGAGTTCGGCGTCTTCCCGACGCCCCTGGCTGCGGACCGCCCTGACGACGGCTGGTGGGGCATCGCCGACGACCTGGGCTTTGGTTACACGGTCAACCAGTTCGCAGACGACGATGAGAAAGAGGCGGCGAATGCGCTGCTGCGCTATTTGTACGGGGATGATGAGTTCATGGGCCGGTGGGCGGTGAATTCGGCCGCGGTGCCATCGAAACTGGCTGTACGCGAGTGGCCGGAGTTCCAGGCGCCCAGGATTCAGACATTCATGCTTACGGCTCCTTACCGGGCGCCGTTCGGCGGTGAGGAGTTCCCGCGGCAGCGTGAGATCGCGAAGACGGCGCTGGAGTCGCTGCTGCAGGGTACGTCGATCGATGACGCGATCGCGGCGTCGCAGGACGAGATGGCGGTGGTGATGGAGCAGAACGCTGGGACGCCGTTTATCGTCTTTGAGCCGGACTACAAGCCGCCGGCCGATCTGAGCGTGCTGGAGGCGTGGAGCTCAGGGGAGATCGCCTATCCGTTCTCTTAGACCGTAGTGGCCCGCGGTGGATGGCCGGCTTCTTCGTCGGTCTAGCCCCGCGGGCCATGCGTGTTGGCGTCGTCCGCTCTGAATGGAGGGCATCATGCGGCTGAATGTCCTTGGCGTGCGCCAGGGACAGCGGGCCATGGTCTATGGTTCGCTGTTGTTTCTCGTCATCTTTTACGGGGGATTCAGGCTGTGGCCGATGGCCTATTCCATCGTCCTCAGCCTGTTCAACTGGCGGGGGTTGAAGCCGATCTGGGAGCAGCAGTTTGTCGGGCTGTCCCACTACGAGTTTGCCCTGGTCAAGGACGCGCTGGTCCTAGATTCATTGTGGCGCACTATTGTATTCAGTGCCGAGCTTGTGATCATCAGCACGGTGCTGGGGCTGATAGTTGCCGTATTGATCAGGAATCACCGCAGCGCCCAGCCTGCGCTGCGTCTAGCCTACTTTCTCCCTTACATCGTGCCGGCGGTTGTATCCGGGCTGCTGATGCGGGTGCTTTTTCAGCCCCAGTTCGGCTCCGTCAACGCGCTGCTGAACATAATTGGCCTGCCATCGCAACCCTGGATGGCAAGTCCTAAGAGCGCGCTGCTGACGGTGGCGCTGGTGGCGGCGTGGGCGCGGCTGGGGTACAACGTGATCCTGTTTCTGGCCGGCCTGGACCAGATTCCCTCTGATCTGCTCGACGCGGCCCGGGTTGACGGCGCGGGGGCCTGGCAGACGTTCTGGCGCATCACCTTTCCGCTGCTGATGCCGGTCATGCTTTTTGTCGTCGTGACGGGAACGATTGCCGCTCTGCAGGAGTTCGGCGTTATCTACGCCATGACGCTGGGGTCGACGGAGGTGGTGGGCGGTCCGGTGCGGGCAACGACCGTATTCTCTATCCTGCTTTATTTGACTGCCTTCTCGGAGGTCGGCGGCTTTAACTACAGTTATGGCGCTACGCTTGCCGTCATTCTTTTTCTGCTGATTTTCGGATTGACGCTGATCCAGTTCCGCGTCATGCGGACGCGATGGGAATACTGACCGGCGCGCTACTGTGAATCGTCTTGAGGACTGAACGACTGCAATGGCAACAGAGCGGATTCCAGTATCGACCAGATATTCAGACCGGTTTGGCGGGCGCGGCGGGCCTGGCAGGGAGGTTGCGGCGTACTGGCTGTCTCTCGTGCTGGTTACGTTTGGGGCGTTGATCATGGTCGTGCCGTTCGCGTTTATGGTGATCACATCTTTCAAGACGCAAGCCGAAATCATCGCCATCCCGGCTATCTGGCTGCCGTCGCAGCTGACGCTGGACAACTTCGTGCAGGTCTGGAATCGAACGGAACTGCTGCGTTCGCTGATCAACACGGCCTATGTGGCGGTCGTTATCACTGCGGCGACGGTCTTCAGCAGTTCGCTGATGGGGTTCGTTTTCAGCAAGTATGAGTTTCGCGGGCGCGACGTGATCTTCACCATCAGCCTGGCGGGGATGATGCTTCCCTTCTATGTTATTTCGATCCCGCTCTATCTGATGATTATTACGCTCGGGTGGGTCAATTCCTATGCAGCGCTAATCGTACCTTCCCTGTACAACTCTTTTGGCGTCTTCCTGATGCGCCAGTTCATGTTCAGTATCCCGGCGGAGTTGCTGGATTCTGCCCGTCTCGACGGATGCAGTGAATTCAGGATCTTCTGGTCGATTGCGCTGCCGCTGGCAAAGTCGGCGGCCGGGGCGCTGAGTCTGCTTAACCTGATGGTCTATTGGAACTGGTTCTTCTGGCCTCTGATCGTGCTCAATTCGGAGGAAAAGTTCACGATCTCGCTGACGTTGACCAAGTTCATGGGGCTTTACTGGACGGAGTACGGCCCGCTTACGGCGGGATCGTTTCTGGCGGTCATCCCAATCGTCGTTACCTTCCTTTTGCTGCAGCGTTATTTTGTCGAAGGCATCGCGACGACCGGCATGAAGGGATAGAGAGATGATTGTTGGCTACAACCCGGAGACCCATTTCGAGCGCTTCGGCGATCAGACGCAGTATTTTCTGGATGACACGGTGCTGGAGTGGGTGAAGAATATCAAGCGCACGCATCATGTTGCGACCAAGCACGCGGCCAATCCGGTCATCCGGCGGGACAGGCCGTGGGAGGTGTGGCCCCATTTCAACACGACGGTGACGGCGCTGCGCGACGAAGACGGGCGGTTCCGCTGCTGGTATATGGACTTCACGAATGTGGGATTTGAAGGCGGGGCGGAGGCGGTCTGGAAGCCTAAGCTGAGCTATGCCGAGTCCAGCGATGGCGTGCACTGGGACAAGCCGGCGTTGGGCGCAGTCATCGTGGACGGACGGGACACGAACAGACTGGCTTGGGACGACAGGCTGGGGACGCCGGTTGCGCTCTCGGTGATCCGGGATCCGGTGGATCCGGACCCGGAACGCCGCTACAAGATGGCCTTCCTGCCGGAGAAGCTGAACATCAACGTGCCCAAGCGCAGCACGATCACGCATTCCCATTCGCTGGGTCTTTGTTTCGCTTACTCGGCTGACGGGATTGGCTGGACGCAGGAGCCATCGAATCCGGTGAATCTGATCTGGGGCGGAGACGTTCTGTCACTTTCGTATGATGAGGAACGGGCGCGCTATGTGATCTACGGCCGCGGGCATTATGCGGCCGAGACGGGGAATCCAGCCGGCGACCAGTGGTTTACGCGGCACTTTCCTGGGCAACCGTATGGATGGATTCCAAAGCGGGCGGTCTACCGGCTGGAGAGCGAGAATCTGTTGGACTGGACGCCGGCGCAGCGGGTGCTGGCGCCGGGGGGCTATCATAATCTGGATGACCAGTTTTATGCGCTCTCCTACTTCCGGTTGGGGCGCTATCACTGCGGACTGCTGCCGGTATTTCACACGGTCGACAATACAAAGGACGCTGAATTGGTGTACAGCCATGACGGCATCGAATGGCAGCACTATCCGCACGGGCCCTGGGTAATTCCACGCGAAGGGGAAGAGACGTGGGATGCATTCCAGGTGGATACGGTGATCCCGCCTGTACGGGTGGGCGATGAGAGTTACATCTTCTATGGGGGGGCTGATTTTCACCACGATTGGGCGTTCGTGGGCAAAGCACAAGGGCTGGATACACCTGAGGCGGAGTGGCCGCCCAGTGAATTGAACGAGGGGCTGGGGCTGGCCGTGCTGCGCGCCGACGGCTTCGTGTCGTTGGATGCGGGGCTGAGGGAGGGGACTATCAGCACAAAGCCGTTCTTCTCAACGGGCGAGAAGTTAATCATCAACGCCCGTTGTCAT
The DNA here is from genome assembly GCA_011523365.1 of Caldilineaceae bacterium. Classification (GTDB taxonomy): domain Bacteria; phylum Chloroflexota; class Anaerolineae; order Caldilineales; family Caldilineaceae; genus Bin5. The sequence continues at coordinate 22,584 of WTGY01000066.1, read as the reverse complement.
GCCAATGGATACATTGACGTCGAAGTCACCGATCCGATGGACGAGCCGTGGGCCGGGTTCACACGCGAGGAATCGGACCGGTTCAGCGGTGACTCGGTCGAGCATGTGGTCACATGGCAAGGGCGCTCCTCGGTGAACGAAATTGTTGGCTATACACGTCTGCGCTTCTACCTGAGAAACGCGGAACTCTACTCATTCCGGGTGGCAGATACGCCGGATTAGGGTGCATCCCGGATTTGGGGTGGGAACTATCAGGCGGGGAATTCATGCCAGCGGTGGCTGGAAGCGTCTGCCGGCTCCTGGAGAGACGGAGGGCAGCGCCAGGCTGGGACTTATCGTGGGGTGCGTAGATTGGATGGTGAGGGAGGGCAGGCACAAGGCCGGCGCCTGCGGGGATCTGATGGGACTGGCGGGACGTGGTCTGGCTGGACACCTTCGATTAGGCACCTGTCACCAATATCGACACCCGGTCGATGAGGCATTAGGGGGGGCGTTGCGGGGGCGGAGCCCCCGCACAAGGGAGGGCCGACTAGGCCCGACCGCCCAGAAGAACGAGGAAAGAGTGAAGAGTAGTGAGGAGAGAGAGAATTACCGTTTCCTCTGACTCAGAAGTGAGAGTGAGATGAGCGCGGCTCTGCTGCTACTGGAGGCATGGGAAAGTTCGCACCGATATTGGGATGTACCAGCAGATTAGGCGTGGTTGACATGCGACCGTTTCTGGCGGAATATAGGCGGGCGAAAGGGGGGGACTTTGGCGGGATTACAGCATCGGTTCTGACCGTCACTGTTTCAACCCTCCTTCCTGCATACTCAAACTACCTTCACGCAACAAAGACAGCTTGAAAAGACGGAGCCAATGCAAGAACATTCGAGAGCCATTCTGAATGCGGATCCCAGCCTGAGCCGGTTCGATCCGCTGCCGCGCATAATCTATCACGACGATTTCAACCGCGGGCTGCGGGGCTGGGTTGAGTTGATCGGGAACTACGAGGACAGTTTGGACAGCATGCTGCCCCAGTACGCGGATATGCGGCCGCCGATGCTGAGCAGCGGCACGCACTGGGATACGGGGACGCACGGGGCGATGCAGGGCACGTATTCGATGAAGCTGGCGACGCGGGCCCGGGCGGGGGACATCAGTGTGTCGATCAAGCGGGTGACGTGGCGGCATAGGGGGCCGGTGCGACTGGAGGCGTATTTCACGTTCAAACCGGAGGCGAGCGAACTGCAGCTGTCGGTGGACGACGTGCGGGCGGTGGGCGTGCTGTTCGACCTGCAGGATGAGGCGTACCGGTGGATGCCGCACTGGCGCTATGTGAATGCGCTGGAAGGCGAGCCGGTGCGCAGCTGGCAGTTCAAGCGGGAGCGGGAGCCGTTTCATGATATTGGCGGCAGGGCTGAGACGGTTTCCCACTTTCACCTGGCGCCGACAGGCTGGGAGGATGTGCCTGACTCAGGCCAGATATTGTGCTACAATGAGGTCGCCACCAAATTCAACTGGTATTATCTCCGCATGGACCTGGACCTTGCCAGCCGGCAGATCACGCATCTGCAATGCAACGATCGCGTCCACGAAGTCACCGGCATTGGGCCGATGATGATTCCTGCGATGCCCAACCTGGACTGTATGCTCAATGTCGCATTTTGGGTTGAAACCGACGTCGATAAGAGGGCATTCCTTTACGTCGACTCGGTCCTTCTTTCGGGAGAGTGGTAGCGATGCTGCGCGAGAGTTACACAGCCATTGTCGAGCGCAGTGAGGAATTGAGGGGCGACTTCGCCACGGAGCCATATGAATGCGGCTGGGCGGGTGAAGCGATCTTCTTCGTGCGGATTTTGGAACGCGAAGGAAACCTTGAGGGCATTTCGCTGCATGTCCAGATTTCGCCGGATGGGATTCGTTGGTGTGATGAGGGGACAAGCGTTGCGCTCGGCGAGAAGGAGGTTGCCTTCTGCAAAGTAGTGCATTTTGGCAACTGGCTGCGTCTGAACGGCAGGTTGCCGGACGGCGCCAGCATGAGGGCGATCGTCGCGCTCAATCTCAAGGCGTAGCAGCCATTCAGCGGCTGCGGATATCGAATTCTATGAGGGGGTGGCGTAGAGAAAAGATCTTGGCGTTGACGGAGCATTCGTTTGCTGTGCAGAGTTCAGATTGTGTGCCCCTGGCGGGCGCGAAGTCGAAACTGTCAAGGAGAACAGTCAAAATGAAGGCATTCCGAAAATCCAAATTTCTGATAGGTCTAATCGTTCTTTTGGCGCTGGCAGTGAGCGCGGCATGTGCGCCGCCTGCAGGCGCCCCGGCGGGGCCGGCAGCAGAGGCCCAGATGTCTGAAACGACCTCGTATATGCCGTGGTCGCCGGTATGGCGTGAACGGCCGGCGCTGGCGGCGGACACGGCCAGGGCGGACGAACAGGTTCTGCGCTGGGGCACCTACTACGGCCAGCGCTACCCCTACCCGTTCGAGACTTCAGGCGGATACGCGGTTTCGGGCATGCTCAACATGGCCTTTGAGACGCTCTTCTGGATGAATGAGGACGGAACGCTGGAGGGCCGGCTGGCGGAGGGATTCACGGCCAGCGAGGATGAGACGGTCTGGACGATCACGGTGAAGGAAGGGATCGTGGCTGCAGACGGTGAACCGTTTACGGCGGAGGACGTGAAGAAGTCGATTGAACTTCACGCTTCGCCCAACACCGGCTCGCGCGGCACCACCTACGCCCGCTTCATCAAGGGTTACGACGCAATGCGGGCGGAGGAGAATCCGGCTACAGAGCTGGAGGGCATCACGGTCATAGACGATCTGACGGTACAGATCGAGTTGACGCAGCCGTTCCGCGATTTTGCCGCTATCCTCTCGCTGCCGCACCGTTTCCTGATGGCGGAGACGTCCCATTACAGACCGCCGGCTGAAGATGAGACGCCTTGGTTCGTCGGCCATGGCGCGACGGGGCCGTTCATGATCGCGACGGAGCCGATGTGGGTCGGGCCTTCCGAGCCGGATTCGTTCGAGCTCGTCCCCAATCCCAACTGGCGCGGGGATGCACCGATTCTAGAGAAGGTAATCCTCAAGTATTATTCGGATCCGCAGACGGCGCTGATCGCGTATGAGAATGACGAGTACGACGTCTCGGAGAAATATGGACCTCTGGAGGCCGCGGAGTTGCTGGAGCCGGGCCGCGCCACGAGCGCGGAGATGTTTCCGTTCCAGTACGAAGTGAGCCGCAGCTTCTACATTGCCCGCGATCTTCCACCGATGGATGATACCAAGGTGCGGCAGGCGCTGGCCCATGCAGTCGATTTCAAGGTGATCGCGGATACGCTGCTGCGGGGGATGTGGCAGCCAGCCTGCCAGCTGATTCCTATGGGCTGGCCGGGATTCATTGATGGCGAATGCCATACGCCCAGCTATGACCCTGAACTGGCCCGCCAGCTGCTCGCCGAATCCAGCTATGGTTCGGCCGAAAACATACCGCAGATTCGGATGCACGTCGGAGAGGCCGGATTTGGCGGCCAGGTCGGCCATCTGACGCGGATCGCGCAGGCGATGCAGCAGTACTGGAAGCAGAACCTTGGAATCGAAGTTATCATCGAGCGCTCGCGCGACGTGTTCCTGGCCAATCCGGAGCTGTATCAGATCGTGCGCCGCTCGTATGCAGCCCGCTATCCGGGTCTTTCGGCGGTATGCGAGAACGCTTCGCCTATCGGGACGTACAACCGTTCGCGTGCGGAATCGTGGGGTCCACCGGAGGCTGAAGAGTTGTGCATGACTGCTGACTCAACGATGGACCTGGCCGAGGCGATACCGATGTATCAGGAAGCGGGGCGTCAGTTCTTCGCCGACGTGTACAGCATCGGCCACTTCACCGAGCCGGCCTACATGCTGGTCAAGCCGTGGGTGAGCGACTGGAACTCGCTATTCGGCAGCCTAGACCACGGTGTACGCAACCCAGAGCATCTCTTCATCGCGGCGCGTTAGCGCGGTTGGCGGTGACGTGATGTGAAATTGCATGAGAAGAGAGTACCGGGGAGAGAGATGCGGAAACCTCTCTCTCCCCGTTCCAGATTCCTCGTAGTTCACTTTCGTTCTGGACGACGGCATGATTCTATACACTGTGCGCAGGCTGGCGGCACTGGCGCCGATCATCGTCGTTGTGATGTTGATCACGTTTACGTTGGGTTATTATGGCCCCATCGATCCTGTGCGCGCAGTGCTGGGAGAGGAATGGGAGGACGAAGCGCGGTATGCCGAGGTCAAGAAGGCACTTGGCCTGGACCGGCCATTCGTGATTCAGTTTCTTGACTATATGGGGGCGATGTTTGGGGGCAATTGGGGCCAGTCGCTGTCCTCATTTGGCGGCGTGGCCAGCGACAGGGCGGTCGGTGAGGGTCGGGGCGCCGGTTTTTCAGGCACGAGCACGGGTGTGCGGGAGATGGTGGTTGGCCGTCTTGGGATCACCGCGCAGTTATCGTTTTGGGCGCTGGTTTTCCTTGTAACATTCGCCATTTTGCTTGGCGTTCTGGCGGCAGTCAAGCAAAACACCGCCATCGATTACACGATTGTTACCAGTTCGATCATCGCCAGCTCGATCCCGGCCTATGTGATCGGGCCGGTCCTACTGATTGTATTTGTACTCAAGATACCCGTCTTTAAGACTGTCGGGGGATGGGACGGCATGTTCTCGCGGCAGGCAATCCTGCCGGCGATTGTGCTGGCGTTCGGCCCGATGCTGGTGATCGTGCGACAGACGCGAGCGGGCATTGTGGAGGTGCTGGGCAAGGACTTTGTGCGTACTGCGCGCGCCAAGGGCATGCCGGAGCGGCTGGTGGTGACGCGTCATATGCTGCGCACGGCGATGATTCCGGTGCTGACCTCGATGGGCCTGATCACAAGCGGGCTGCTGACGGGCAGTCTCTTTGTCGAGCAGATATTCAACATCCCCGGTATTGGCAAGCTGGCGATCCAGACACTCTTGTCGGGCGATCATGCGGTGTTTATGGGCGTCGTCCTGTTTCAGTCATTGATCATCGTGACGGTCAACCTGCTAACCGATCTGTTATATGGCGGGCTGGATCCGCGCGTCACCTACAATTGAACACGGAGGGGATATCATAGTATTCGCAGTGGGACCTGAAATACCTCGATTTGTGACGTTGACCAGTTTCAGGCGACGCGCGACAGCCTGCTTTACGAAAATGCCAGAATCCAAACATTTCTTGAGGTTATCAGAGTGACCGCCGAGGCCAACAGACAGCACGAGTTGTTTGCCATGCCGGAGCAGCGCAGCCTGTGGCAGGATGCCCTGGAGCAGTTGATGCGCAACCGGCTGGCGATATTCGGAGTTTTCGTCGCCTTCCTGCTCGTCTTCGTTTCCATCTTCGGACCCTGGCTGTCCCCGTATGACTACACCCAACAGAATCTCTTCAGAATTAACGAGGGACCTAGCCTCGACCACTGGCTGGGGACAGACGGCCTAGGCCGCGATATGTTGACCCGCATACTCCATGGCGCGCGCACGGCTTTTCTGGTGGGGCTAATCGTTACGATAGGCACCACTGTTCTGGGTGTTGTGTTGGGCGCGGCCGGCGCATTTCTGGGCGGCTGGGTTGACGCCACCGTCATGCGCATGGCCGATATTACGATGGCGTTCCCCGATATTCTGCTGGCCGCCTTCATCAGTGTCGTCTTTCGCGAAAAAGTGCTCGAATTGCAACTCCAATTGCAGGAGCAGTACGGGTGGACGCTGTCCGAGTCGAACCGCGTCTACCTGGACTATCTGGTGATCTTCGGCGCGCTGACATTGGTACAGTGGTATGGGAAGGCGCGGCTGGTGCGGGGGCAGATCCTTTCGCTGCGCGAAAAGGAGTTTATCGAGGCCGAGCGGGCCTTGGGCGCGTCGAACTGGACCATTATCCTCAACCACCTGGTCCCCAACAGCCTGGGGCCGCTGATCGTTTCGATTACGGTCGGTTTTGGCGGCGCGATGTTGTCGGAGGCGTCGCTGAGCTTTCTGGGCGTCGGCATTCAGCCTCCGGGCGCAAGCTGGGGGGAGATGATCAGCGACAGCCTGGGGCAGTGGCGCTTCAGTCCACACCTGGTTCTGATGCCGGGGATTGTACTTGCGATCGTGGTGCTCGGCTTCAACTTCCTGGGGGACGGGCTGAACGACGCGCTCAACCCGGAGCAAAGGCGACGCTGAAGCGATGGGTACGGATAGCAGTTACGAACCAGAGATCCTGTTGACAGACGGCACCGAACCGGATGGATTACCCCTACTTCAAATCAGAGCGTTGCACACCCAGTTCGAGACCAAACAGGGTACCGTCCGAGCTGTTGACGGGCTGTCGCTGGACCTCTACGAAGGGGAGGTATTGGGCCTGGTAGGCGAAAGCGGCTGCGGCAAGACGATGACGGCGCTGTCGATAATGGGTTTGCTGCCGGGAAACGGCCGTGCGGTGGCTGGAGAGATCAAGTTTGAAGGGAAGAACCTGCTGGAGTGCAGCTCCGAGGAGATGAAGCGGATCCGGGGCGGTCAGATCGCGATGGTCTTTCAGGAGCCGATGACAGCGCTGACGCCGACGATGACGATTGGCCGCCAGATCAGCGAGGCGATGGAGATTCACCTCGACCTGAGCCGGGATGAGGCACGAGAGCGCGCCTTGGAACTTCTCGAACATGTCGGCATCCCCTCGCCGCGGGCCCGATTTGATAATTACATTCACCAATTCAGCGGCGGCATGCGGCAGCGGGTGATGATCGCGATCGCCTTTTCGTGCGAGCCGCGTCTGCTGCTGGCAGACGAGCCGACCACAGCGCTGGACGTGACGGTGCAGGCGCAGATCCTGGACCTGATCAAGCAGCTGGCGCAGGAGGCCGGCATGACGGCGCTGTTCATCACTCACGACATGGGGATCGTGGCCGGCAGCTGCGACCGCGTTGCGGTGATGTACGCGGGCCGCATGGTTGAAATAGGGCCTGTCGATGACGTGCTCCTGAATCCCCGCCATCCCTATACGCAAGGGCTGCTTGGTTCGGTTCCTTCGCTGGACAGTAAGCCCGGGGATCGCCTGTTCTCGATCAGCGGGTTGCCGCCCGACCTGGCCAGCCTGCCGACCGGGTGCAAGTTCTGGCCCCGATGTCCGCTGGCCGACGACCGCTGCCGGGAGGAGGAGCCGATGTTGAAGCAGTACGGCGAGTCGCAGGCGGCGTGCTGGAAGGTGATGCCGCTGCGTGTGGAGTAATGCGTAGTGTGTATTCCGTATTGCGTGCGGGCATCTGGTACTGGAGCGGAGGTCGCGCCATGAATCAAGACGGGGTCTTGGGAGCGAAGCATGGATGAACAGCCCCTGTTGAGCGTGCGCGAACTGGTCAAGCATTTTCGGATGCCGCGGCGGAGCCTGCTGCGTCCGGCGGACGTTGTGCGGGCGGTTGACGGAGTGAGCTTCGACATATGGCGCGGCAAGACGCTGGGCCTGGTGGGTGAGAGCGGATGCGGCAAGACGACGACGGGGCGGACCATTCTGCAGCTAATGCGGGCAACGTCGGGCTCCGTTCATTTTGGGGGTACTGATCTCTGCCAGTTGAGTGACAAGGAGCTGCGCCGGTTCAGAAACGGAATGCAGATTATCTTCCAAGACCCGTACGCCTCGCTCGACCCGCGCATGACGATCGGTAAGGCGATCGCCGAGCCGCTGATGATCCATAAGCTCTGCCAGACGCGGGAGGAAGCCAGAGAACGCGTACAGGAGCTGATGGAACGCGTCGGGTTGAATCCTTACTTTAACAATCGCTATCCCCATGAATTCAGCGGCGGCCAGCGCCAGCGCATCGGCATTGCCCGCGCCCTGGCGGTTGACCCTGACTTCGTTGTCCTCGATGAACCTGTCTCCTCGCTCGACGTCTCGATCCAGGCACAGATCCTCAACCTGCTGCAGGACCTTCAGGACGAGATGGACCTGACCTACCTGTTCATTGCGCATGATTTGCGGGTGGTGCGCCATATCAGCGACCGCATCGCGGTGATGTATCTGGGGCTGATCGTGGAACTTGCCCAGGGACTGGAGATCTACGATGCGCCGCTACACCCGTATACGCAGGCGCTGCTGAGTGCGGTGCCGTGGACGGACCCGAGGCTGGCGCGCAAACACCAGCGCATCATCCTGGAAGGTGAGGTGTCGAGCGCGGTCAACCCGCCGTCGGGTTGCCGCTTCCACCCGCGCTGCCCCATTGCCGAGGAGCGCTGCCAGGTGGAATCGCCGGAACTGCGCGAGGTGCAGCCGGGACACTGGGTGGCTTGTCACCTAGCGTGATTGCAGCATGGGTCCCCGCTAAACGAGACCAAACAAACCCGAACCCATTGCGGAGAGACTAGCTCTGTGCAGACAGTTGAAGATGCGCTTGAAATCGGTTCGGAGTCTCAGCTTTTCATCGATGACACAGTAATCGGCGTTAAGCATGGGGTTGTGCGCACGCTGCACCCGGCGCGCAAGCTGGAGCAGCCGATCCTGCGGCCGGACCGACCGTGGGAGGGGCGGCGCGTATACATCTACGGCAGCGTCCACTACGATGACGAAGCCCAGCTCTTTCGCATGTGGTATATCACGCGTCTGGGGCAGGGGCAGCAACCGCGTGCGCCCGGCCTGCGCGGACGGACGGGAGACATCGTCCTCTATGCTACGTCCGAAGACGGCGTCCTCTGGGAGAAGCCCAGCCTGGGCCGGCATGAATTCGATGGCTCGCGTGACAACAACATCCTCTTATTCGACAAGCACAGCCCCACTGTAATCATCGACGCTGACGCCCTTCCTGAATATCGTTTCAAGATGGCCGCCTGGAACTGGGACCAGGATGCCTCCGGCTACTGGATCGCACATTCGGCTGACGGCCTGAACTGGCGTGAGTACGATGTCAACCCGATTCTAATGCGCGACGAAATCCTGGAGTCGGTCACCGTTACCCGCCACCCGCGCAGCGGCGAATACTTCGCCTTCCACCGCCTGTGGGGAGAGGTGCGCGGGCATGTGCGGCGGCTGGTGGCCGTGGCTACGAGCCGGGACTTTACGACGTGGACCAGCCATGATGTGTGTCTGGTTCCGGACGAGTTTGATGACGCGTGGTGTCTGGACGCGGGACAACGGACCGAGTTCTACGGCATGTCGGGCTTTGTCTATGGGGGCCAGTTTCTCGGGTTTCTGCCTGTGTTTGATGTGATCAAGGACGCCCGCGGCGAGTCCGGGATGCCAGAATCGGTTGCTGCCGATGGCAGCAAAGGCCTGCACGCGCCGGCGGTGATATCCGAGTCCGGGGTCGAGATCGACCAGGCGCCGTGGGACGGCCCGATCGCGGCCCAACTCGTCCATAGCCGGGATGGGCTGAGTTGGCACCGGTTTGAAGACCGCTCGCCGATCATTCCCCGCGGGGAGCCTGGCAGCTTTGACGCCGGTTGTATCTTGTGTTCTGCCGACCGCCCGCTGATCCGCGGGGACGAGGTCTGGCACTACTATACGGCGGTCAGTACGATGCACGGTGGTCCGATGCCGCCCAAAACGATCTCGATCGGGCTGGCGAAATGGCGTTTGGACGGATTCGTTTCGCTGGACGCCGGGCATTTCGGCGGGGTGGTGGAGACGGTGCCGCTGCGGCTTTCGGGCGAGGGGCTGGAGGTCAATGTGGATGCGCGCGGCGGCAGCCTAGCGGTGGAGGTGCTGTCGGCGGCTGGCGAGCCTCTGCCCGGATTCACTCGCGAGGACTGCCAGGCGATCGAAACCGACGGCGTACGCCAGTCCGTGCGCTGGGGCGAGGACGCGCGCCTTCCGATCGGGCAGCCCTTGCGGCTGCGTTTTCACCTGCAGGATGCGGAACTTTACAGCTTTCGCATTCGGGAAGCAGGCCAGCCATGAGAGGCATATGGTTCTTCGACGACTGGATGCTGGAACGTCGCGACTGTCTGGAGCGCGTTTGGGGTAAGCCGACCTTTGTGAAGGAGATCTTCACAGAGTTCTACCCGGCCGGCTGGGACGGTTATGGGGGCTACCCCACGGCCTTCTACGATGAGAGGCTGGGCAAATACGCACTCTACTTAATCGCGTTTCCGGGTCGCGAGAGCCGCGACCGCACGCCGGGGATCAGTGCGGGCGAGTTTCAGTTCCGGCTGCTGTCCGACGACCCTTGTAACTGGCCCAACCCTGTTTACAATCCTACGTCTGGCCCGGCATGGCGTACCTTCGATGATGTTGTCGTCGACCAGGACGGCGCGCCGATCTGGGCGCACGCTGTGCATTCGCTGGCAGGGACGCCGCTGGCGGAGCGGGGCTACGCATCGGCTGTGCTGGATGTGCCGCGGCATCTTACCTGGGGCGGGTTCTCGGATGACGGTGTGCAGTTTACTGTCGACCGGTCAGGGCCGTGGCTGGATCCGGGTTCGGACATTGCGGGAGATATTCTGTGGAACTGGGAGGCCGAGCTCTACCAGCTATTTGTGCGGCCGGTCTACGGAGACCGCCGCATTGCAATGTCGACGACAGCTGATTTCACGCAGTTTACGCGGCCGGTTACGATCATGCAGCCGGATTCGTTGGACCGGGTGGGGACGGAACTGTACGATATGCCGCCGCGGCCTTACGAAGACTTCTATATCGGGCTGCTCAACATCATGACCAGCGACCGCTTTGAGGAGGTGAGCCTCAGCAGCAACTGGCCGCAGATCAAGTATTTCGGGCGGATGGATACGCAGCTGGCTTACAGCTACAACGGGCTGTACTGGTACCGTACGGAGCGCGAGCCGTTTATTGGGGTGCGCGACTATGGGCAGGTTGGGGGCGGGTCAGCTTACGGTAAGGAGATGCTGCGTACGCAGGACGACAGGCTTCTCTTCTTCGTCATCGGCGATTACGGCGGTCATGCGGCCAGGGTCGACAAGGAGACGGAGTGGCCGTATGGCAGCGGTTATCGGAGCCCGATGTTGTATGAGATGCGGCTGGATGGGTTCTGCTCTTTGAAGACTTGGGGTCGCGAGGGGGTGTTGCGGACTAAGGTGATCATTCCTCGCGATGGCGAGATGCGGCTGAATGTGCGGACGATGGCGCACACTGGGGTCCGGGTGCAGATGCTGGACGGGGTGACGGCGCAGCCGATTCCGGGTTATACGTGGGAGGAGGCGGTGCCGGTCAGTGGGGATCACTTGTACGCGCGGCCGCGCTGGCGGGAGCGGGAGGATATTGGGGAACTGGTGGGGCGGCCGGTGCGGGTGGAGGTGTCGTTGCTCGAGGCGGAGTTGTTTGCGATTCGGTTGGCGTGTGATGTGTATAATGCGTGTGAGCCGTTGGGGTCGTTGTGGTGAGGGTGCGTTTGCCTGGACTGTGATTCGGAGGAATGGGGAATGTGCAGGTTTGTGTGACGTTGCGAGGCGCACTATAAAGGTACCAGAAGGGATATAGAACTGTTCAGAGTCAAGGAAAATAGAATGACAGATAGCGGAGAGATCGATAGAGGCAGTGACGGCTGGGATGAGTTTATTAGTCGCGCCAAGGAGCTCATCAGCTCTGGAAACTTGAACAGGTGGGAGAATAACTATAAGCAAAGATTGGCTCTGACTCTCAAGGAGGCGAAAAAAGAGCTATTTGACGAGACTGAAAGATGGCCAATCCTAGTAGAAAAAGGCCTTTCCTCCAATCTCACCTACTTTACGCTCAGATTGGAAGTTACCGAATGGATTGCTGCCTTCCCGAAAGAGTCATCGGATGCGCTGAGGGCGATTTGGGCAGAGGATGAATTGTCCCCAGTGGAGCGAATTCGTGCGTTCTGCAAGCGGTTCCCGCCAGACGTAGTTGGCAGAGGTGTGGGATCAAGGTTGAATGTTGCATCCGTTCTCCTGATGGGACTAGATGTGAAGAGGTACCCGCCCTTCAGAATCAGAGTGTTCAAGAAGGCTTGTGTGCGTACCGGATACAAACTGCCCGAAAGTGACGCGGACGAAGCTGAGCTCTATGAACATTTTCTTGGATTTTTGGATCACTTTAGGGGAGAAATGAATGCGCATGAGGTGAACGTGCGCCACCGTCTTGACGCGCAGGGCATGGTGTGGCAACTCCAGAATGAATTACCCAGACTAGGAATTCAACCCAATAGTCTGAAGCAAGTGAACGAACTTGCTGACGAGCTACTACTTTCGCTTAATTTTCTTGAAAAGATCTGTGCATTGCTGGACGACAAGCAGCAAGTCATCTTCCAGGGGCCTCCAGGCACAGGAAAAACCTACGTAGCACGAGAACTGGCGAAGCATCTCTCGGAGCCCGTAGGGAAGGTCACGCTCGTGCAGTTCCATCCTTCATATGCCTACGAAGACTTTGTGAGGGGTTTCCGCCCCAAAAACAATGGGAGTGGACAGTCTGGCTTCAGTTTACAGGATGGGCCCCTGCTTCGCGCCGCAAAAATGGCGCGTGACGAACCGGGAGCTAAGCACTTTCTCTTGATCGACGAGATCAATCGCGGCAATCTTGCTAAGGTATTCGGCGAACTCTACTTCCTGTTGGAATACCGTGATGAGCGGATCCACTTGCAGTATCAGGAGGACGACGAGGATAACTTCTCGCTACCCGAAAACTTGTACATCATTGGTACGATGAACACGGCGGATCGCTCGATCGCGCTGGTGGATCTGGCACTGCGCCGCCGCTTCTACTTCGTGGAATTTCACCCTGACGAGGAACCAGTGAGAAGCGTACTGCGGAAGTGGTTGATACAAAACAGATTAGAGAACATGAATTGGGTGGCCGATGTCGTTGATAAGGCAAACGAAATATTGAAAGAGGACAGGCACGCCGCCCTCGGTCCAAGCTATTTTATGAAAGAAGATCTCAATGAAGAGGATGTCCGCCGAATCTGGAACCACAGTGTCTCGCCGTACATCGAAGAACTCCTTTTCGGAGACGACACTAAAATCAAGCAGTTGCAGTTCAAGACACTATGTGGGCGAGTCGCCCCCCACATTGGATGGGACGATGATTAGCAGCCAGAAGACGGTAATGAGGACAATGTTACAGGCACCATAACCGATGCGTAAGATCAACTTAACGGAACATGAAACCAGCAAATCGTATAGACTTTCTGTTAGCGAGAGGGACTCACTGCGCGCCTGTTTGCCGTCAGTCTCGATGGAACCGACTACCGGCAAGCGTAAGAAATTCCACCTGCGACCTGGCTCGACCGTAGGAGCGCTTGAGATTGGTGACATGTCAGTGCTCATTAAGCCCAAGATCGGGGTTCCAAAATTGTTATCGCTAGCCTGCTTTGCACTTGGGGTCTACCAGCACCAGTACAGACAGTTCTACTTCCAGAAGGACCAAGCGCTTCCCGATGTACTTGCATTGGCAATGATCGCGGCCGCCCGCAAAGCCTTCGGCCGCGGCCTACTACGCGGCTATCTGACCGAAGAAGACGCCCTCTACACCGTGCGTGGACGCATACAGTTCAGCGAACAGATTCGGCGGAGGTACGGAATCCCTCTGCCGGTAGAACTGCGCTTCGACGAGTTCACTGAGGACATTTTGGTCAACCGGCTGGTGAAGGCGGCCGCGGCTCGGCTTCGTCACATGACTCTGAACTCGTCGGAGGCGCGGCAGGGGCTGGGCTGGCTCGCCGCGATCCTCGAAAACGTTTCGCTACTCGAATTCCGGCGGCGGAACGTGCCGGAGGTCCGATTCGACCGGCTCAATGAGCATTACCGGCACGTCGTCGGGCTGGCACGGTTGATCCTGCTTCACAGCGAGTTTGAGTCCTTTCGGGGTGATGTGCGCGCCTCTGGCTTCCTGGTGAACATGAACGACCTGTTTCAAGAATTCGTTACACAAGCTTTGCGCGAGGCACTCAACGTTTCTGACAGAACACTCCGCGATGATAAGGGCATACGCAGGTTGACGCTCGCCGAAGAGAACAGGGTGCAACTCAAGCCTGACCTTTCGTGGTGGGATGGCGAGACCTGTATGTTTGTGGGCGATGCGAAGTACAAGAAGATAATTCACAGTTCTGTGCCTAACGCCGACCTGTACCAGTTGCTAGCCTACGCTACTGCGCTCGATCTGCCGGGAGGTCTGCTCATTTACGCGCAAGGAGAGGCCGAGGCCGCGACGTACAAGATTCGAAACACTTGCAAGCAGTTTGAGGTCGTTACGCTCGATTTGTCCGGCACGCTTGAGGAGATACTTGCACGCGTCAATGATATTGCATGCAAGATTAAGCTAATGCGGAACAAGGCCCGCCAGCTTCGCGAACCGGTGTAAATCGCAGATATGACCAATGAGGTTGCAGAAAAAAGAGCCAAATTGTTGCCGGCCGCCCCCTTCTCCGGCGCGTGATCTGTAGTATAATGCCCTCACCTCATCACCTGACGGGGGTACTGCTATGACACGCACAGAAGAAAAGCTGCTGACCGCCGACGACCTGCTCCGTCTTTACAGCGAAGGGGTGCGAGGTGAACTGATTAGAGGGGCGCTTTGCGAAACGATGCCGACAGGATTAACCCACGGCGAGATTGTGATGAATCTGGGCGGCGCGTTGAGGAATTTTGTCAGGCCCCGGCGTTTGGGCCGGCTGGTCGGTTCGGATTCAGGTATGTTGCTGGAGCGCGATCCTGATACGGTGCGGGAGCCTGATATCGCCTTTATCTCCGCACAGAAGCTGCCTCTGAATGTCAGACTTTCCGGCTACTATGAGGGGGCGCCCGATTTGGTGGTCGAAATCGTCTCCCCCAGCGATGGTTCGCGGGAGGTCTACCACAAAGCCCGCATGTGGATCAGCTTTGGCGTGTCGCTCGTGTGGGTTGTGAACCCGGAGAACCGCATCATCGAAGTCCACCGCCCCAATCAACCCCTCCTGAGTCTGACCGAGAATGACATCCTCGATGGCGGCGAGGTCCTGCCCGGTTTCAGCTATTCCGTGCGCGACGTATTTGATCTCTAGATTGAATTCAAATTGAGATCAAGGATATACGTATATCGTGAGAGCGAGCGAGACACTCGTGCGCGCGATCCCAAGGTAAAACCCCGCGCGCAACATCCCATATTCAAGTGAGAATCGGATCAGCATGAGCCAGACAGACCTGATACGCGACATCGGCGGCCACAAGGAACTCTTCATCGACGAAGCGGCTATCGCCGCGATGAAGAACGTCCAGTTGACTTTGAACACCCCCTACCAGGACCATGAGCCGGTGTTTCTGCCGGAGGCTCCTTGGGAGTACCGGATTCATCCTTATGCGACGGTGATGCGGGAGGGGGATGTTTTTCGGATTTGGTATCTGGCGTATGAGTGGGACCCGCCAACGGGGATGGCGTTGCCGGTGGCGGGGACGGCGGAGGATGCCAGAAGGTTTTGGGCGCATACGCGGGGGAGGCTGTGCTACGCTGAGTCGACGGACGGTGTGCACTGGGAAAGGCCCAATCTGGGACTGGTGGAATACCGCGGAAGCGGAGACAACAATATCCTGGGGCCGGCTGTGCACGACCGGGTGCAGCAGGCCGGCTGGAACGGGGGTACGGTATTCAAGGATCCGGGTGCGGCGCCGGAGCGGCGGTACAAGCTCTGGAGCCAGATCGTGGTGGCGGAGGAGGGTAAGTCGGGGTTGACGGGATTCTGTTCTCCTGACGGTTTGCGCTGGACGGCGTGCGGGAACAATCCGATCCCGGGACATTGCGATTGCCTGAACGTGGTCTTCTGGGATGAACGGATTGAGCAGTATGTGGGCTACTCGCGTCTGTGGACTGCGGATAGCCACGGGGACCGCTACCGGGAGGTGCGGCGGCTGGTGTCGCCGGACTTTGAGCATTGGGAGGATTTGGGGTTCGTGATGGGGGCGGACGAGGTCGACCTGACGCTGCCGGTGAAGCGCCAGAGGCAGAGCCGGCAGATCATGGACTTTCACGGGAATTGTGTCTTCAAGTATCCCGGAACGGCGGACGCTTACCTTGCGCTGCCGGAGGTCTGGTGGCACTGGTCTACGAACCCGTTTCCGGAGGCTGGTCGAGACCAGGAGAAGATGGGCGGCTTCCCGGACACGGTCGACGTGCAGCTGGCTACGAGCCGCGATGGGATCAAGTGGCAGCGGGCCGGAGGACGCAACCCGTTCCTGCGGCTGGGGCCGGCGGGTGCGGGCGATTCCAAGATGCTCTACGCGTTCACACAGCCGGTGCAGGTCGGGGATGAACTGTGGATTTACTATGGCGGATTCCGGTATGGTATCAGTGAGGGCGTTGCGCTCAAGAGGGGCGCTTACTTCCGCGCGCGGCTGCGACTGGACGGCTTTATTTCGGTTGATGCACCTTACGAGGGCGGCGAGTTGGTGACCGTGCCGCTGCGTTTTCGGGGGGAACGGCTGGCACTCAACGCGGACACGAGCGCGGGCGGTGCGATCCGAGTTCAGATTGAGGACGAAGACGGGGCACCGGTTGAAGGCTATAGCATGGAGGAAGCCGACGAGGTGAACGGCAACTCTGTTCGCCATTTCGCGACCTGGGGAGGCCGTGGGCATGTCGGCGAATTGGCGGGGCGCGTGGTGCGCTTGCGGTTCCAGATGAACGGTTGTAAGTTGTACTCCTTGCAGTTTGTCGACAACAGCTAACCGGCGTCTGCGACGGCCAGGAGATCGGTTTATGGGCTCCCAGAACACAGACCAGAATGAAGCGCTCTCGATCGGCGCGGAGACACAGCTTTTCGTCGACGATGCCATCGTCAGCTCTAAACGCGGCGTAGTGCGCACGCTCCATCCGGGGAAGAAGCTGGAGCAGCCGGTGCTTTTGCCCGACCGACCGTGGGAGGGGGGCCGGGTCTACATCTACGGCACGGTGCATTACGACGCCGACGCGCGGCTGTTTCGCATGTGGTATCTGACGCGGATTGGCCGCGGACACCAGCACCGGGCGCCCGGCCTGCGTGAACGGCAGGGGGATATGATCCTCTACGCCACTTCGGCTGACGGCATCCACTGGGAGAAGCCGGAGCTGGGTCTGCATGAGTTCGACGGCTCGCGCGCGAACAATATCCTCATTTTCGATAAACACAGCCCCACAGTGATCGTTGACGAAACGGCCGACCCATCGGAGCGATACAAGATGGCGGCCTGGGATTGGAGCCGCGATCAGTTCGGCTATTGGGTTGCCCATTCTGCCGACGGCCTGGTGTGGAACGAGTATGACGTCAATCCGATTCTGATGAATTCGACCGAGACGCTGGAGGCGATCACGGTGGCGCACGACCGCCGTTCGGGCGAGTATTTCGCCTTTCACCGGCGCTGGGGCGACATTGGGGGCTTTGACAGGCGTTTGATCGCGGTATGCACTAGCAGGAACTTCCTGGACTGGTCTGAGCCGGAACTGATCATCGTCAGTGATGAGGAGGACGATGCCTGGACCCAAGATCCGGAACAGCGGGGGGAGTTCTACGGCATGTCGGGCTTCGTCTATGGCGGACAGTTTCTCGGTTTCCTGCCTGTTTTCAACGTTTACCGCGACATGCGGGGGCAGGAGGTCGGGGCCGAGCAAAGCCCGTGGGACGGGCCGATCGAGGCGCAGTTGGTGCATAGCCGGGACGGGCGCAGCTGGGAGCGTTTCGCCGATCGCTCGCCCATCATTCCGCGAGGCGGTCCGGGCAGCTTCGACGCCGGCTGCATTCTCTGTTCAGCCGACCGGCCAATCGTCCATGGCGACGAAGTTTGGCACTTTTATACCGCCATCAACACCATGCACGGCGGCCCGATGCCGCCCAAGACGGCGACTATCGCGCGGGCATCGTGGCGGCTGGATGGCTTTGTTTCGCTGGACGCGGGTCATTTTGGTGGGACAATCGAAACTGTTCCGCTAAACCTACCGAACGGGCAACTCGTGGTCAACGCAGATGCCTCGCAAGGCAGCCTAGCGGTTGAGCTTCTCTCCCCCGCCGGCGAGACTCTGGCAGGGTTCTCAAGCCAGGACTGCACGGCAATCGGCTCGGACAGTGTGCGTCATGTCGTTCGCTGGCAGGATCACGAGCGGCTGCCGCCGGACCAACCTTTGCGTTTGCGTTTTCATCTGAATACTGCCCAACTATACAGTTTCCGTGTCAAGGCGGCGGAGAACGAGTAGGGAATCGCCTGACTGCCACCAGCCAATTGAAAGGAAGTGCGGGTTATGACGACAAATGGACAGACGATCAAGTCGGGCATTTTCATCATGCCGTTTCATCCGCCGGAGAAGCCGCTGGCGCAGGGGTATGACGAGGATATTGAGCTGGCGGTGATGGCGGATGAGTTGGGATTCGAGGAGTTCTGGATTGGCGAGCACCATACGATGCGGTACGAGACGGTGGTGGTGCCGGAGGTGTTTATCGGACGGGTGCTGGGGGTTACGGAACGTATCCGGCTGGGCCCGGCGCCGATCTGTGTCAATTTGCATCATCCGGCGTATCTGGCAACCCGGCTTGCTTTTCTGGATCACCTGGCCCATGGGCGGCTCAATCTGTGCCTTGGGCCGAGCGGGACGAGCACGGACTATGAGCTTTATGGGCAGCATCCGAAGGACGGCGGCAGGATGACGATTGAAGCGATTGACGTCATTTTGAAGCTGTGGACGTCGGACCCGCCTTACGAACATGAAGGCCAGTTCTGGCAGTTCTCGCTCAAGGAAAATGTCGATGAGGAAACCCAGTTAGGGTTCATCCACAAGCCGCTGCAACAGCCGCATCCTCCGATCCTCGTGCCGGGCATTACTCGCGATTCATACAGCCTAAAAGTGGCGGGGCGGTACGGTTTCGCACCGTTTTCGGCTGCTGTGGCGGCGGGGAATGTGCTGGCGGACAACTGGGAGACATACGCACGCAGCGCGGAGGAGGCGGGAAGAAAGCCGAACCGGGCCGACTGGAGAGTGGCGCGGGCGATCTTTCTGGCTGATACGACTGAAGAGGCGGTGAAGCGGGCGCGGACCAACTCGGTAGGGAGGAATTATGAGTATCTCGCCAAACTGATGGATAAGACCCGGGGCAGGGACGTTCTCAAGCGGGACCTGGAGATGTCGAACGCTGACTGCAATATGGACTACTGGATGTCGGAACAGATCATCGCGGGCGACGTGGACCATGTGCTGGAGCGGTTGCTGGCGCTAAAGGAGGAGAGCGGACCGTTCGGTACTCTGGTCCTGATGGGGTTTGACTGGGACGATAGGGAGAGCTGGTTGCGCAATATAGAGCTTTTCGCGACCGAGCTTATGCCGGCGTTGAACAAAGCGGTGGCCTGAACGCAGGAGCTCCCCAGCATATCTGATTGGATGAGAGGATGTTCACCAACTCGGACAGATTGAGTATGATTTCATCAATTGGAGACATTCCATAGGACAGGGGCACCCTTCTCAGGAGATGAATAAATGAAACTCAGCCAGCAGCAGCTACAGTTTTTCGAGACTTTCGGCTTTCTCTACTTTCCCGGACTGGTGAAGGAGGAGATCGGCTGGATTACGGAGGATTTTGAATCGATTTTCACGACCAGCGGTCAGGTGCATGACGGGACGCAGCGCTCCTGCATTGTACCGTTTATCGATCAGCGGGAGAGGCTGTGTACGCTGCTGGATCACCCCAGCATCGACGGGCTGATTAGCAGCATATTGGGCGACGACTTCAATTATCTCGGCGGTGACGGCAATTTCTATACCGGCGATACGCGCTGGCACAGTGACGGCTTTCACACGATCGGGAAGTACTTGAAGGTGGCCTTTTATCTCGATACGTTAACATCTGATACGGGTTGTTTGCGGGTGATTCCCGGCTCGCACCGGGTGGATGTGGAAGACTGGCAGGCGCGGCAGGCTCGGGAGGCGCCGGAGCTGTGGGGAATCTCGCAGCTGGATGTGCCGCACTTGGCGCTGGAGACGCAGCCTGGTGACGTTGTGGCGTTCAATCATAATCTGATGCACTCGTCGTTCGGAGGAAGCACGGCGAGGCGCATGTTTACGATCAACTGCTGCGCTTACTGTGAGACGCCGGAAGAGATCGAGGAGTTGGAGAAGTTCGTTGCCGGCGGCGCTCGTTTCTGGAAGGACCAGATGCACTCCGACATCATGCGTAATACCGCCTCCCCGTCACGGATGCGGCATTTGGAGCAGGTAATGGCGCACGAGAGCCACCTGCCGGCGCTGTCGGCCAAGGCGCGGTCGGAGATGGCTGAGCCGGCCCGGGGGTAGGGCTATGGCGGACAAGATCAGGATCGGCGTTGTCGGCTGCCGGGTGGGTGGAGCCTGGGTTGCGGGCGCGCACGCGGGTGAAGATACAGTGGCCTGGGCGGTGGCTGACCTGAACCAGGAACTGGCGCAGAAGGTGGCGCAAGAGCATGAAGTCGCCCGGGTCTACGGGGACTATCGTGAATTGCTGGCCGATGACGAGGTTGACGCGGTAGGCATCGCCACGGCGCCGGACGTACGCAAGCCGATGGTACTTGACGCGTTGAAGGCTGGCAAGCATGTGCTGGTACAGAAGCCGCACGGCCGCAACGCCGCGGATGTCGAGGAGATCAATGCGGCCGCCGCGAGTAGCGGAAGGACGCTTGTCTACTCCTATTTCATGCGCCACGAGGAGGAGAACAAGAGGAGTCGCCAGCTGATCTCCGATGGTAGGATAGGGCGTCCTTACCACGCGCGCGTCCACTACCACTATCGAGAGCGAGGCGTGGACTACGAGCCGCCGGCCGGCCGGGAATGGTTGTACCGCTGGGGACTGAAGGGGGGCGCACTGGGGCAACACGGCTCCCATTACCTCGACCAAGCGTGGTACCTGCTGGGCTGCCCGGAGCCGCAGTGGGCTTTCGCGATCAGCCACAGCGCGTTTCCGACGCGGCTCGAAGTGGAGCGCCATTCTGAGGATTACATGAGCTTCCTGGTGGGTTGCGCCGGGGGCATAACAGTTCAGATGGACACGTCTGCGGTCATCGCCACGTGGGCGGACCGGGCTTGGGACCTGCGTCTGCGGGTCCTGGGCACGGCTGGGACGGTTGAGGTCGAGTCTACGCGGCTGGCTTCGGGGCAGACACGTTCGGGGACGCGGCGCTTGTTGGGTGCAATTTACAACGAGGGCGACAGTTTTGTAGAGGAGAATGCGGAGCATGGAAGCGGGGACTTTGACGGGGAGATCCGTGACTTTGCCGCAACCATCCGCGGAGAGCAGCCTCCCGATGTGTCGCCAGCGGATGCATTGACGTTCATGAAGCTGCTGGATGCTATCTATCTGAGCGCGGAGACCGGGGAAAAGGTACCGGTCGCCGCGTAGAGGGTGGACTGGTCTGCGGCGGCGACCGGTACGTGTTTTTGCCCTCAGCCTCGCGCCGGCTCTTTCATTGTCTTTTTCAGTTCGCGCGTCAAGTCTGCCAGGTGGGTGTCGTTGGCCCTGACCTGCTCGAGATGGACCATACGCTCCGGCCCGGCGGTGGCGATCATGGCTTCGCCGTGAATGCGGTCGATCCAGAAGCGAGCCTCGCGGCCGAGTACTTCGCGCAGCTCTTCGAGCCGGTGCTCTGGGTAGCGGCGTGAGAAGTTCATGGTGTACATGCGTCGACGCTCTGAGCCCCCGAAGGCGGCGTGTTTGAGGTTGTGGTTGAACATGACGATGTCGCCGGGCGTGGTTTCCAGGATCAGAGCCGGTACGTCGGGCCCTTCCTTTCCCCAGATCTTGCCGCTTTTCCGAATATCTTTCTCAAGAGCATCGGCGTAGGCGTCACCGGCGCGGTGGCTGCCGGGAATGACGCGCAGTGCGCCGCTTTCGCGCGTGAGGGGGTCGAGATAGAAGGCGATCTTGATGCTGAGAACGCGTTGGGCGCTGTAGCCGTCGGAGTGCCAGCTTGTGTCGCCGGCATAGTAGTTGCCGTCGCCGCTGGTGTAGTTGAAGTCGTCGCCGCAGATGCTGGCGGCTATGTCGTGGATGCGGGGGTCGTCGAGAAGGGAACTGAGAAACTCGCTCTTGTCGGGGAAGGGAAGGATGCAGGAGCGCTGCACGCCATCGTGATCGCGCCCGTGGTGGCCGCCGCCGTGTGCAGCCCAGACGGCTTCGAATTCGTCGATGATTCTGTCTGCGCAGTCGGCCAGCAGGCCGGGTAAATAGAGATAGCCGAAGGTGTCGAAGAATGCCAGCTGTTGCGGTGTGAGTCGAGTCTGCGCCACTGTGAACTCTCCTTTTTTCTGACAATACGGTCCTCTGGCTGTTGTCGACCGTACAACGATCTTCTATGACGAAATAGTAGTGGCAACTTCAGGGAATTGCAACCTGAATAGATGAGGCGGGTGCATCCCAGATTTGCAGCGGCAATAGTCTGGCGGGAATCCATGGCTGCGGTGGCTGAAGTCAGTTAGCGTCATTTGGCGAGACGCAGTGCAGGTGCCAGGCTTGGCCGTACGGTGGAGTCCGCCAGTTGGGCGTGCGAGGGCAGGCACAAGGCCGGCACCTACGGGGATCTGATGGGACTGGCGGGACGTGGTCTGGCTGGACACCTTCGATTAGGCACCTGTTACGAATATCGACACCCGGTCGATTAGGCAGTAGGGGGGGCGTTGCGGGGGCGGAGCCCCCGCACAAGGGAGGGCCGAAT